>NZ_CP066339.1:2139572-2445225 GCF_016406125.1 Alicyclobacillus sp. SO9
GTTTGCGTACTTAAGATTTCTTCTCGGTTCCATTTTTCATCATCAATATGTACCTACATTATAATAGGATACTTTTCGTACTGGGACCAGCACAGGCTGGTCCTGTTTGTTCTGGACAAAACACTGATGCAATAACTCCGGGATGCTTCCCGGGGTTATTGCATTGGTCGTTTGAAGAAGACGGCGTTAGTGTTCAAGGGCGGGTGCAGGTTTTTCGGGTTCCCACAAGACTTCTTCTTGGGCCTTCTCTATGACCAGGTTTTCGTCACCAGGCATCAGCAGCATACCCTTCTTGAGAACGTACCGGAGCCAAGACCCAGCCATCCAGCTTGTGAACAGTGCCAGCATCACAAGAATGGCGAAGAAATTCTGGTTAATAATCCCGATGGAAAACGCGATTTGAGAAAGCACAATACCCGGTCCTCCACGGGCGTTCATGGCTGCAGCCAAGTTGAAACTGGTAAGTTTGTCGTTTTTAATGAAACGGCATGTGAAGTACACCACGACTGTCTGCACAATGGTGGCAAACAGCAGGTACAGGACGAAGAACCCGACACTAAAGTCTCGAGCCAGGTTTAACTGTAAACCGACAATCCCAAAATACAAGGGTACGAAGAAAGAGAACGAGAATTCACTCACGCCCGTCCGCAATCGGTTCCATAGTTTGTCTGGCAGCGTAAACTTGGCAGCGACACCGGCCAGCAAAGAACCGTACATGACATCGACATTCAAGTATCCTGCTACAGTCGACAAAGCAATCATCACGAACAGAAAATATCCGAGAAACGAGGCTCTGAACAGGAAATTGGACCGTTTGGAGGTGAGGCGCCTGAGCGCCCACGGAATGACGAAGATACAGAGCGCCAAAAAGCCCAGGGTTGTGCCAAGGCTCCTAAGAATAATAGACAGGTTAATCCCGTTGTGTGCACTGACAATGCCGGACGCTACGGCCAAAGCCACGAACAGGATGATGTCATGAACACCCGCAACCCCGACGATAATCTTGGCGAAGCGTGTGTGCATAATACCGAGATCGGAAAATATTTTAGAGATGACCGGGATGGATGTAACGGCAATCGAGATGGCGATTACAATCTTCAACGCGACAATATTATTGTCAGGACCGAGGAACTGAGCCGGGTTAAAGACATACGTGGAAAGCCAGCCGATAATAAACGGAATCACAGTGGACGCCACGATAATCCAAATTCCGATTTTGGCATCTGTCCCTTTAAAACGATATTGGAACTTAAGCCCGGAACTGAACATCAGCATCATCAGGCCGAATTCCATGAGAAACCCGAAAAGTTGGCTCTCTTGAGGGAAACCCAAAAAGAGCCAGTGGAATGCGTGAGGAAAGAAATATCCCAAAAACGTGGGCCCAAGCACAAGCCCCCCTGCCACCTCACCAATGATGCGAGGCACGGTTAGACGCTCGGCAATGTAGCCCAACAGGTTGGAGGCTAACAGAAGTGCCCCGATTGCGAACAGGAATTTGGCCAAATCTCCGCTGCCAATACTGAACATGAAAACTCCTCCTTATCTCAGGTATCGTGCTATCGTTCGACAGCCGTGAGATACCCTATGACCAAGGAGAAGTTATGTCCAAGGCATGTGTCTACTTGAACAGACGCAAATTGACAGAAACACAGAAAAATAGTGTTGAGTCTAATAACCGTCAATATAGAGAAGGCTCCTGCGAAGTCTATCGCAGGAGCCATTATCCGTTCGTCGGAAGTTTTGGTGAGCTCCATCACCCGTTATTCAATTTACACCATGATATGCGGTTCTTTTTAGGTTTGTTCTTCTGCAAACACCCATCTTGGATTCAAAGTGTACAACGGTTTGTTAATATCCGCCCATTCCTGCCGGAACGATGAGTACAAAGAGTACAAAGATAATCAGAAACACTACAGCCCATTGCGTATAGCCACCGAAAGTTCCCACTTGAATCCCTCCATTCAAAACGTATGGTTCACAATACGCTTTAAAAGGGTAAGTAGGATGGGCGAAACGGTTAAAAGCCAGAAATCAGGGTATTTGTCCCTGCTTTTCCCCTGTTGAATTATACACGTCATACTGGATTCAACATGTCTCAGTATCAGATGTTTGGTATTCGTTATAAAATCCGCAGAAAAGGCAGTGAAAATGTGAGAAACACTAGCTGTGGTTAAGATAATCGCTATTGTTACCGTGTCAAAGTCCGCAGACGTACTTCTCAAGTTTTGAAAGACTCAGTTGTGCAGCAGTAGATTAAGGAATGAATAAGAAGTATGACAATTTGTTGAAGAAAGAGGAGGGATGAAGAGTGTTTAGAAACAGTTCGAATGACGGGGGAAATAACCGGACAAGTGTTCAAACAGTTTTGAAATGGGGAGGCACCTTCGTCCTGGCGGCCGCAGTAGGTGCAGGAACCACTTTGTGGGGGTGGTCACATTTTCGAGCAAACGCGGCTGTGATGACGCCGTCTGTTGCAACGGCACAGCAGACTTCGACACCGCAAAATTCAATTACTTTGAAGACGCCTTCTCCAAATTGGGTTACGAGTGTCGTGAAGAAAGTAAAACCTGCTGTCATGGGGGTCGTGAATTACACGAAACAGACGAACTTCTTTTCCCAAAAGAGTCAGCTTAAGCCTTACGGAGTCGGCTCAGGTGTGCTTTTCTACAAGAATAAGAAGTATGGATATCTCGTAACGAACCATCATGTCGTTGCTGGGGCGGCGAAAGTCTCTGTTGTTACGGTAGGCGGGGTTCACCTCCAGGCACATGTGGTCGGGTCCGATCCGTTCACAGACCTGGCTGTGGTCCGCGTGCCCCTCCAAAAGATAAAGAATGTCCCTGTTGTACAATTTGCCAACTCATCGAAAATAGAGGCGGGTCAACCTGTTGTGGCGATTGGAAACCCGATGGGACTAGCCTTCCAGGATTCCGTCACCTCAGGCATTGTCAGCGCAAAGCAGAGAACGATGCCCGTGCAAACAGAGAGCAGTCATCAAACCTTGGATTACCAATCTGAGATTCAGACGGATGCGCCAATCAACCCTGGTAACAGCGGGGGTCCGCTGTTAAATCAAAATGGAAAGATCATTGGTATCAACGATAATAAAATTGTAGCACAAGGTTTTTCGAATATGGGTTTTGCCATTCCCGCAAATGAAGTAAAGCAGATAGCGGATGAAATCTTAAAGACCGGACATGTTGTTCACTCTGAAATTGGGATTGACGGCTATCCGTTAAGTGCAGTTCCTGTCTCCATGCGTCCTAACGTACCTGTCAATCAAGGTGTGTGGATAAGTGCCGTAAATTCCTCTAAGGCGAAGAGCTCAGGGCTGAAGCGCGGTGATGTGATTGTTTCCATTGACGGGCACGCCGTCACTGGTACTGCGGGCCTTCGTACCTACGTGTTTCAAAAGAATCCGGGGCAGAAGGTGACACTGACCATCTATCGCGGGCAGCATAAGATGAAGCTGCACGTTACATTACAAAAATACAAGATGGTGAAACAGTCGAGTACAAGCTCGTCATCGAGTACACAGCAAGGAGATCCACTGAACCCCTTCTCAGCACCAGGAATGTTTGGGTGATACAGTGTGATTGTGTAAGACATAATTGGGGCTGCACAAGAGGTGCAGCCCCAATTTATTCTTTGCGGCATACGTGTACGCCTCAATGCCAGTAAAACCTAGTTATTTGCGAATGCCGCTGTGTGGTCCGGGTGGTGCTGCCGAACAAGCCCGTGGGGGTCGAGCACAAACTTTCGGGCCACACCTTTATCGAAATCACGATATCCTTGTGGAGCATGACTCAGGTCCACAACTGTTGCGTTCACAGCCTTTGCGATTTGAGCACGCCCGCTGAGGATAGAGTTCATGAGTTGCCGGTGGTAGCGCATCACCGGCGTCTGTCCTGTGACGAAGTGATGAGCTTTGGCCCAGCCCAGTCCAATGCGAATTTTCAGCGAGCCGACTTTGGCGTCGTCGTCTTTGGCACCCGGATCGCCAGTAACGTACAGACCTGGAATACCCAGGCGGCCTCCGGCCCTGGTCACGTCCATGATGGAGTTTAGTACGGTCGCAGGTGCTTCTGTATGGTTTTTGCCGTGACCGTGCGCTTCAAATCCAACGCAGTCGACTGCACAATCCACTTCAGGAGTCCCGAGTATTTGCTCGATTTGCTCTCCGAGGTCGTCGTGTTCAGTTAAATTAACGGTCTCGCAACCGAAGCTCCTCGCCTGTTCCAGTCTGACCTCGTTCAGGTCTCCGACAATAACCACAGATGCTCCCAACAGTTGTGCAGAGTGAGCGGCCGCTAATCCGACGGGACCCGCTCCAGCAATATAAACGGTCGATCCCGTTGTGACCCCAGCACTGACAGCCCCGTGATATCCTGTTGGGAAAATGTCTGAGAGCATAGCGAGATCCAGTATCTTTTCCATGGCCTGGTCCTTATCTGGAAACTTTAACAGTTGGAAGTCTGCATAGGGCACCATCACATATTCTGCTTGGCCGCCTACCCAACCGCCCATGTCTACATAACCGTAGGCAGAACCAGGGCGGTCTGGGTTGACATTCAGGCAGATGTGAGTGTCGCCTTCCTTACAGGTCCGACAGCGTCCGCAGGCGATGTTGAACGGGACGGAAACGAGATCGCCCGTCTTGATAAACTCGACATCCCGTCCGGTCTCAATCACTTCTCCGGTGATTTCGTGTCCGAGAACCAGCCCTTCAGGGGCTGTTGTGCGACCGCGTACCATATGTTGATCGCTTCCGCAAATGTTTGTGGAAACCACCTTTAGAATCACCCCGTGTTCACATTTACGCCCTACATTCAACGGGTTGACGCCGGGACCGTCTTTTAGAACCAGCTCAGGATAGTCGATTGATTCGACGCCGACTCTTCCTGCACCCTTGTACACAACAGCGCGGTTTCCTGACATGTTGGCACCTCCAGAGTTTTGATGTGTGTTACAGTAAGTACAAAAGCATCTTATGATGAGTAAGTATTTCGAACAATGAGAAAACGGTTACTTTATGCACACGCATAATTTATTTTGTGCATCCATACAAAACGAGTAGGACTGTTGGACAGGACCTTCTTATTTTGAAAGGGGATGGTGTCATATGGATGAAACTGTGTCGTCTTCAACTGCGCAAAGACGTGTTTCCAGGCATCATGAGCGCGAGTTCTTTACAGCCATTCAGAGGGGCCGCGACCTGGCTGCTGATTTGGATAAAGCAGTATTAAAACTCCACCAGCGCTTCCCTCATTCAATTCTCATTCTTGAGGACCAGACTGGCTGGCCCGTGAGAACCTTTGGAAACGACGAAGAGGTTAAGCGAACAGGTGACGAATGGAAGCGGGTTCCACTCCTGTTTAACAACCACCAGTTTGGATGTATTCGCTACATGGGTGCTGTCGGAAAGCTTTCTAATATGGACGTAATAGAGATTGTACTGAGCCTTATAGAAATAGAGCACTGGGCAGAGGTTGAGAGTGAGCGCAGGGGAGAAAAAGTACAAAGACTGCTCTCTGAAGGTGTAACCGAAAGTGTGACACGGCTTCTTTCCCTCTGCGGTCTGGTTGAATCCTGCGGGTATATTCTGGTGGCGATGGAGCTCAGCACGAAAGCCGATAAGTTTTTGCACATGGATGAGCTCAGAAAATTTATGCTGGCCCGGTTGTGGAGATACGAATCAACGATGGATTTCATAGCCTTTCGACAAGGTGGACTGATTGGAATTTTTCCTGGAGAACTGGAGGACAGAAAGAAGTGGGAAGAAACTGTTGAAGACTGTATTGTTCAGTGGAATCACTATCAAGAACGTCAGTCAAGTCCGCTTGCGATGGAAGTTCACGCATGTGTCTCCTTTGTTGAGTCGCTGCATCAGTTAGACAACGGAATTCGCAGAATTGATGCTACCTTGCAGTTGGCTGACAAGTGGAATCTATCAGGTTTAATACGCCCGCGGTTCAGCCGTACACTCACAACGGACATGCTCTGCAACCTCGCGGACCGCCAAATCCTCGAAATGGTAGAGGGCACCCTTGGAGCACTTCGGGCCGCAGAGAATGAAGAACTCCTTCAGACCTTGCGCATCTATCTGCTATTCAATCAAAATGCTGCCCAGACGGCAAGAGCACTGTATATTCATCGCAATACACTCCTCTACCGCATCAAAAACATAGAAGAAATTCTTGGGTTAAATCTGCGGAACACAGCTCAACTGTCAGCCGTTTGGTTTGCTCTTGAAGGGCTCGAATTTCTGGAATCCTCCGGTCTTGGGAAGAATCTCAACGGCAAGGACGCTCAGCGTCAGTAACACCGTCTTCTCCACAACTTCTCCACATCATTTACATCATATCTTCATAAATAACCTGCTTCCGCCAACTAGACTAAATGTGTCAGGGACAGGCAACTTGTTACTAAATGGTGTAAGGAGGCAATGGTGTGGAAACAGAGCAGTCGACGCAGAGAAATGAGGAATTATATCTTACTAAGAAAGCATGGTGGAAACGACCCTTTCCCTGGATTGCAGTGGTGATTGTACTTGCCGGCGGGGGTACTTATGCAGTCGTCCGTCAACACACGAAAAAAACTGCGGCCCCTTTGTATCAAATCCGATATATTCAGGCCCGCACTGGAACCGTAGCACAAACCGTCAGTATTTCCGGAACGCTTGAGCCCATAAATCAAGCGACGGTGTCCGCCAGCGGAACGTTACAGTCTGTCTCCGTAAAAGTGGGGCAGAAGGTGAAGGAAGGTCAAGTCATTGCTCACATGGACACCAGCAGTCTTGATTTGCAGTTGGAACTGGCGAAAGCGCAGCTGGCCAGCGCTGATGCCAAACTGGCACAGGCAAATGAGACAACAACCACGACAGTTAAAGGGAAAACCCAGACGACGCAGCCGAATCCCAATGTAGTTGCAGAGGACCAAGCGTCTGTCGACCAAGCGAATGCAAAGGTTGTGTCCATTGAAAATCAGATTGCTGCCTGTACAGTCAAGAGCCCGATAGCAGGCACAGTCATGACAGTCGCAAACCCCGCCTCTACCAGCACTGTTACAATCAGCACGACGAGCAGCGGTTCCGGTTCCTCCGGCGCCAAAGGCGGCAACTCCTCGAGTAAAAGCATTGCTTCCATTACGGATTTGTCTTCGTCGGACTTTGAAGTTCAGGCCAACGTAGCACAGGCAGATGTTTCAAAAATTCATCCAGGTCAAAGAGCGGACATTTCGATGTCGTCAATTCATGGACCAAGGCTGGTTGGAACCGTCGAGAGTCTGCAGTTGATTCCGCACACTTCCAGCGGTGTGACTACATACCCGGTAATCGTCAAAGTGAATAAACCGGCAGGGTCCGGTGTGACGATGCTCCCGGGAGCCAACGTATCGGTTGTCATTGTGGAGAAACAGGCAAGAAATGTTGTGACCGTGCCCACGGCTGCTCTGGTCCAGCGTCGCGGCCAAGTAGGTGTCTACGAAAAAACAACAGGCAGTTCTTCTGCCAATGGCAGAACGACATCGGGGTCTGCTTCAGGCACTCAAACCTCAAAGGGCGGCACGCGGGGGCATTCGTCTAATTCTCAGTTCGCGGCACCGGCCAATCTCCAGTTCCACCCAGTTACTGTAGGGTTGTACGGAGGCAATACGGTTCAGATCAAGAACGGGCTTCAAGCAGGGCAGCAAGTAGCGCTCGTTCTTCCCTCATCCAGTCAATCGAGCAGTACGGGAAGTAGTGCGGGGAGACGCGGCTTTGGCCTGGGCGGCGGTTTTGCCCGGTTTGCAGGAGGAGGACTAGGCGGAGGCAGAAGGTTTGCCGGCGGAGGGACTAGAGGCAGTCGCGGCGGGGGTAAGGCTGGCGGCGGGAAGTCCGGAGGTGGCAATGGATGAAACCCGTGATTGAGCTGCAGAAGGTGTCCAAGCGTTATGACAACGGACCCATGTCGTTTTATGCGGTCAAAGATGTGGATTTGCGCATTGAATCAGGCGAATTTGTAGCTATCATGGGTCCGTCCGGTTCGGGGAAATCAACCATGATGCATTTAATGGGGTTGCTTGACGTGCCGACCTCAGGCAACATCCTCGTTGACGGGATTTCCACGTCAGTCTTGACTGAGAAATCGCTGTCGCGCCTGCGGAACAAAAAACTGGGATTTGTTTTTCAAAGCTACAATCTGCTTAGCCGAACCTCAGCTCTCGAGAACATCTCTTTGCCGCTTTGGTATGCTCGACAATCCCCGGCACACACGGAGGCTTTGGCAGCCCGAGCGATGAAAAGAGTGGGGATAAATCCTGTAACCAAAGGTCGCAACCATCCAAATCAGTTGTCAGGCGGACAACAACAGCGGATTGCCATTGCGCGTGCAATTGTAACAGAGCCCAGCTTAATTTTGGCAGACGAACCTACGGGGAACTTGGACAGTCACTCCACGGATGAGATACTGGCCTTGTTTCAGTCGCTCAACGACGAAGGCACCACAGTGGTTCTTGTCACACATGAAGACTATGTGGGACAGCACGCTAAACGAATTATCCGTTTTCGAGACGGACACATAGAGAAGCAAGAACGGGTGGAGAATCCACTGCGTGCGAAAGAGGGGGCGGTTGTGTGGGAGTAGGAAGAGTTTTAAAGACAGCTTTCTCAAGCCTGTGGCACAATCCGCTGCGAACGGCGCTAACTCTGCTCGGAATCATTATTGGTGTGGCCGCAGTCGTAGCTTTAATGAGTATCGGCAGCGCAACGACGAGCAGCGTGACGTCGAGAATTCAAGGGCTGGGCACGAATTTGCTGGTAATCTCTCCTGGACAGTCCGTGCAAAACGGCGTTAGTCAAGGACTTGGCACCGCACCGCTCACTTCAAAAGATGTGACAGCCCTGGAAAACAGCAAAGACTTTGCAAATGTGGCTCCGGATGCAACGACGAGATTGCAGGTGCTGTACGGTGCAACAAACTATCGGACTGTCATTGAAGGCAGCACCATTGCACTTCCTGCTGTACGAAATCTAAAGATGGCGAGAGGGCGTTTCTTCAATTTGGAGGAGCAAAGGGCGAAGGGGAACGTAGGCGTCATCGGATCGACCGCGGCTCAGAACATCTTTGGTAATGCGAACCCTGTAGGCAAGACGGTATGGATTAACGGATTGTCGTTTCGAATTATTGGAGAGCTCCAATCGCAAGGGTCATCAGGTCCAACCAACAGGGACGACAAAATCATTGTTCCTCTTACCACGTTGCAAGCCCGACTGACGGGTACAACAAATCCGAGTACAATCTACCTTTCTGCAAAGAATGGACAGAGTATGACTGCGGCACAGAATCAGGCAACACTGATTTTGCGACAGAGTCATGGACTAGGCTTTACACAGTCTAATGACTTCACGATTACAAATCAGGCCTCTTTGCTAAATACCCTGCAGGGTGTATCCAAAACCATGGAAGGATTTCTCGGTGGCATAGCTGGAATCTCACTGATTGTCGGCGGCATTGGTATCATGAACATTATGCTTGTCTCAGTTACTGAGCGCACTCGGGAAATTGGACTGCGTAAGGCCCTTGGCGCAACCAAGGGAACCATCCTGCGGCAATTTCTCGTCGAGAGTGCGCTGGTAGGGATTATTGGAGGTTTTATTGGGATAGGACTCGGAAGCGGTGCAGGGATTGCTATCGGTAACGTGATGAAGACTCCCGTTCAAATCAGTTTAACAGCCGTCTGGATCTCGTTTGTGGTATCGCTGGTTGTAGGACTTGTCTTCGGCATCTATCCGGCGTTCCGCGCAGCTTGGTTATCACCCATTGACGCATTACGGTTTGAGTAGGACATCTATTTCCCATGGCTTGTTGAGAAACTGTTGAGCTGCTGAGCACGCAACTGGGTTGCCCGCCCTAACCGGCTGAAAGGAACTTTGGAGCAACGTGGCTCTAAAGTTCCTTTCTGTGTTGTGATGAGATTCAACTGTCACGGTTCGCAACGATGCTGAAGCGAAGACCGAGCACTCTATTACATGGCAGAGGTTTTACCGCTGTTGCCGTTACCGCTTCCAAGGGTTGTACGGCCGAGCAATTCCTTGCCTTTTGTATAGCGAAGATATCCGTCAAAGCCAATTAAGCTTACATATCTCGGGAATTGCAGCCAGACGATATCGGTCACCAGATAACCAAAGTTGTTAGCCGCACCTGCTGCAGCGTACTGCAGGTTCAAGAAGATGGCTGCGACAAGAGCCCACACCACGCCAAACCCAAAGAAGATAAGAACGCCAATGGCCATTTCGAAGAAAACAACCATAAAATCAACGAAACCGCCAAGGTTCAGGAAAATGTGATT
The DNA here is from genome assembly GCF_016406125.1 of Alicyclobacillus sp. SO9. Lineage (NCBI taxonomy): Bacteria > Bacillati > Bacillota > Bacilli > Caryophanales > Alicyclobacillaceae > Alicyclobacillus > Alicyclobacillus sp. SO9. The sequence goes on from NZ_CP066339.1 coordinate 2,149,899, forward strand.
TGCAAACCAAACGAGAAGGTTATTAAGATGAAGCGGATCAGGCCCGTGAGAATGTTGAATGCTGTTGACCATTCCTTTAATGAGACCGCCGGAGTTGAACTTGCCGTCTGTAAGCCATCCTTCTTTGACCATTTTGTCCCAGCCGGCCTTAAACCAATCCCAGCCAAAGACAAGTCTGCATATGGTAAAGACGACAACCACGATTGCGTTCCACCAGCTCTTTTTTAGCTCTGCTGTTACGGCTTCAATATAACTCATTTCTTACCCCTCCCAAATGTAGATAAGGTTCATATGATAGCGGTGCAACAAAGCGAATGTGTTAGCTATTTATTAGAATCACATTTCGCTTAAGTCACTTTCCGCTATATAGTTTCTCTCTAAATTCCTCAATTTCCAATGGCGGAAAATGCTCATTTTACGGGTAGCTCAAAAATTACCTCCCGGGAGTATAGGAACAACAAGCATACTTGAGCGCTTGATATAGGACCTATTAGCTAGCCAGGACTATGGTGCTGAATGAGTAATTTTGATGGTGAACATAGTTGACCGATGATGACATATGGTCCTTATCACTCTTTTTAGTAATGCGCAGCACAAATAACTTGACTATTTTGACACTAAGGACGCAAAGTGTTACGTTTAGTGACATACGGACTTACTTTTTGTTTGTGAGTGCGGGCGCACAGCTGAGTCAAAGCCTCATTCATTCTGCCTCAGATTGGGTATAAGTTCTATATTCTGGGAGGTGGGTTAAGTTGAAGCTGGAATCGGAAATAAGACACACTAGTGAATTCGTTGAAGTAGACGTAGATGACGAAGTGCGAAAGGTTGCTGATACCTCTTCGGTTTTGGACGTCATTTTGGAGAACGATGCATCATTTCCCCACGTTTGTTACCACGAGGCACTTGACCCCATTGAGACCTGTGATACCTGTATTGTTGAAGTGAATGGAAGGAGAGTGCGAGCTTGTTCCACATCGGTTGAACCGGGTATGAAAGTACGCACGAAGACGGCCTCTGCAACAGCAGCGCGGAACGAGGCTATGAACCGGATTTTGTACAATCACGATTTGTATTGCACAGTCTGTGACAACAACAATGGCAACTGTACATTACACAACACGGTGAAGGCCATGGGTGTAGAACATCAGAAATACCCCTTCAAACCAAAACCGTATGAAGAGGACAATACGAATCCGTTCTATCGTTACAATCCGGACCAGTGCATTCTGTGCGGTCGCTGTGTTGAGGCATGCCAAAATCTGCAGGTGAGTGAGGTTCTGTCGATTGACTGGGAGCGTGACAGACCGCGTGTGCTTTGGGATGATGATGCCCCCATTAATGAATCGTCCTGTGTTTCCTGTGGACACTGCGTAACAGTATGCCCGACCAATGCCTTGATGGAAAAGTCCATGTTGGGAGAAGCGGGCTTTGCGACAGGCCTTAAGCCTGAATTACTCGAGTCGATGATTCATTTGACGAAAGAAACCGAGCCTGGGTATTCCCCGATTTTCACTATTTCCGATATGGAATCAAAGATGCGGGAATCCAGAATCAAGAAAACCAAGACGGTCTGTACATACTGCGGGGTTGGATGCAGTTTTGACATTTGGACAAAGGACCGTGAAATACTCAAAGTTGAGCCCCAGATGGACGCGCCGGCCAATCAGATTTCCACCTGTGTGAAAGGTAAATTCGGATGGGATTTTGTCAACAGTGACGAGCGTTTGACGGAACCCCTAATTCGCAGAGGGGATGAATTTGTTCAGGTTAGTTGGAACGAGGCAATGGATTACGTTGCAGAACGGCTGACACAGATCCGCGAGACGGATGGACCTGACGCTATTGGCTATATTTCATCTTCCAAGTGTACCAATGAAGAAAATTACTTGATGCAAAAGTTTGCACGAGCCGTAATGGGGACCAATAATGTCGACAACTGTTCCCGCTATTGCCAAGCGCCAGCTACGACGGCCTTGAGACGGACAATGGGGTATGGCGGAGATACGGGATCGATTGAGGACATTGGTCAAGCAGAACTGGTCATCATTGTTGGCGCAAACCCGGCTGAATCTCATCCCGTTCTTTCAACGCGCGTGCGGAGAGCACAAAAGAAGCATGGGCAAAAGCTGATTGTGGCGGATCTGAGAATGAACGACATGGCAAAACGAGCAGATGTCTGGCTCCATCCGAAAGCAGGCAGCGACTTAGTCTGGTTATCAGCTGTGACGAAATACATGATTGACATGGGCTGGCACGATGAGTCGTTTGTGCAGGAAACTGTGAACGATTTCCATGAATTTCTGGTTTCACTGGCCCCGTACACGTTGGAATACGCGGCGAAGGAAACTGGATTGTCACAGGAACAGCTGAAGCAAACCGCACAGATGATTCGCGACGCCTCTTCGATGTGTATCCTCTGGGCCATGGGTGTGACCCAGCAAGTGGGCGGCAGTGACACAAGTACAGCCATTTGCAACCTGCTGCTGGCCACGGGGAATGTTGGCAGACCTGGTACCGGCGCTTATCCGCTGAGGGGTCACAACAACGTACAGGGAGCTGGAGATTTCGGTTGTGCACCGGATGTTTTTCCAGGCTATGAGTCAGTCAATTCGGAAGATGTCAGAGCGCGCTATGAGAAGGCATGGAACGTTTCGATTCCTACCACAAAAGGCCTCAACAACCACCAAATGGTAGAGAAGATCCATGAAGGTGAATTGAAAGCCATGTACATCATGGGTGAAGAGATGGCAATTGTCGACTCAAATTCAAACCGCGTGCAAGCCGCCTTTGAAAAATTGGAATTCTTTGTTGCTCAGGATATTTTCTTCTCCAAAACAGCCCAGTATGCAGATGTAATCCTTCCTGCCTCCCCGAGCCTGGAGAAAGAAGGGACGTTTACCAACACAGAGCGTCGCATTCAGCATCTCTATCAGGCTCTGGATTCGAAAGGCAGTTCTCGGCCGGATTGGGTCATCATTCAGGATTTGGCTAACCGTCTTGGAGCTGCCTGGAACTACACGCATCCATCTCAAATTTTCTCTGAAGCCACTGCAATTGCGCCTATGTTTCAGGGGCTGACCTATGAATCCCTGGAAGGCTATCACTCGGAGCAGTGGCCCATTCAACCAAATCAGGCGGGAACACCGCTGTTGTACCAAAACGGTTTCCCGTTTCCAGATGGGAAAGCCCGGTTTTATCCGGTAGAGTGGACCAAACCGCTGCTCGCGCCCAATGCAGAATACGATTTACATCTGAATAACGGTCGGATGCTCGAACACTTCCACGAGGGAAACCTGACGTACCGAGTCAGCGGGATTGCTCAAAAGGTACCCACATCTTATGTAGAAGTCTCTCGTAAATTGGCCAGAGAGCGAGGTATCGAGGATGGAACGACGGTTCGTCTCATCTCCCCGTACGGAGCGGTGAAACTGCAAGCAACTGTTACAGACAGAGTAGAGGGCAATGAGCTGTATCTGCCCATGAATACTTCGAAAGATGAAGAAGCAGTCAATTACCTGACCAGCAGTAACCACGATGAAACGGCCTATACGCCCGCGTACAAAGACATCCATGTACGCATGGAAGTACTCGAAGGTAGAGGCACATCGCCGCTGGTCAAAGGCAACTTCCGCCTTGGTCACCCGAATCCTCAACCGGGTGTCATGGTTCATAGAAAATGGCAGCGCAGCGACTATGAACCCCTTGTGGAGCAGCGTCCATCGGGAGAGCGCTGAAATGGAAAAGGAGAGTGGTGAAAATGGCAAAGCCTGTGTCAACAATTCGTGATGTTGAAGGTCAGAATGACGGCAAGAAGGATCATCAGTTGCGAGAACTGGAGAATCTTTTGTCGTCTCACACCGAGGACGTGGAACAATTGTTTCGCGTCGTTCACCTTCTTCAAGAGAAGGGCCTGCTCGACGTTGCTGCAGCCGCATTAGAACAGGGGCAAGACTTGCTGGAAATTCTCGTGCGGCAAGCGAATGGTCCTGGAAGTCTCGGCGGCATTAAAAGTCTAATTGCTGTAGTTCAAGGAATGACAAAATTGGACGCCAGTGTCGTTTCTGCAGTTTTCACAGGCTTGGGGAAAGCGTCTCAAGTCATTGCCGGCGGAGAAGCGGAAGAAATTTCGGGGTTGTGGGATATTGTCCGGGTCATGCGTGATAGTGATGTGACAACCGGTCTCACAGCAATCTTCGCCATCCTGAAGGCAGTGGGGCAGCAACTCAATCCAACTGGTTCCACAGGAGAATCCAGTCAAGACCTGAATTTTTCCTCACCAACAGCAAAGACTGTGTGAGTAGAAAACTTTAGTGAGCCTGTGAGTACCATTTCCGGGTGAATAGGAGTGTGTGCTTTGACAACAACGATTCAATTTGCACAATCAGCATTTTGGCCGGTGGCAGTCGGCTTTTTTGGACTTGGCACAGGATACTTCATTTGGGGCGGCCAGGCATTGTTTGGTTTTCCAAGGTCAAGTGACGAGGTTAACAAAACGATGGGCATGTGGGGCTTTTGGATGCCTGGGTTTATGCAGTTTATCACTGGGGTCTATTTAATGGTGGGTCTGACCTGGTTTGGGGTTTACCAGAAATCCGCTCCGCTGTATATGGCTGCACTGGCTTTTACATCCTATGGGATACATTGGTTTGCGATGGCACACCGACGTTATATTGGCAGCAGCGAAAAACCTGACGCCTGGATGGCAATTCCCTTCTTCTTAATTTCCTTGTTAGGCATGTTGGTGTTTTTCAGTGCGGGAGATCATCCGGTGGGTATATTGTTTTTGGGTCTGGTATTAATCTATCTGTCAGAAATCCCAGCACGCTTCAGCGGTTCCGCAGGGCTTGGCAGGTTGGTCGGTTTTTGGCAGTTTATCACTGGTATTTGGCTGATGTACCTGACCTATGGTGTGACATTCAATACTGCACTAGGTCAACACTGGTGGGTCTGATTCGTCCGTATGGAGAGCAACCAGCGTATGAACTCCATTCAACAATTCATGCAGGAATCGATGGGCCCCGTAGTGCATTCTGCGCAACGGGGTCTTCTGGTGGTAATAGAGGTACTCGCCTCTGACCTTGCATTATTGTGCTAATCTGTACCTTTTGTCATTGTCACTAACGATTTATGATGACACCATTCGATGTGAATACGTAGGGAGAGAATGGAGGATCACGTTAGTGAAAGAGCAAGCGGTAAAAGCACAGTTGTTTCGAGACTTGCATTATGCTGCGTCGCCGCTGGTACTGGCGAACGCCTGGGATGCTGTCACTGCACGCATTTTTGAAGCTGTTGGCTTTCCAGCCATCGCGACGACGAGTGCCGGTATGGCCATGGCACTTGGCTATCCGGACGGCGGGTATTTGCCTTTTGAAGCACTTGTTGCTGCACTTCAGCGAGTTGTTACTAGTGTCCAAGTCCCCGTATCTGCTGACATCGAATCGGGTTATGGCGTGACCCCTGAAGAGACTGCGGACTACGTTGACAAATTGATTGAAACTGGTATTGTCGGCATCAATATTGAAGACTCAGTCGGACACGGAGATGGGGCCTTGTTTCCAGAAGAACTTCAGGCGCAAAGGATTGCTGCAATTCACGAAACATGCCACATTCCCCTGTTTATCAATGCCAGAATCGACAACTTTAAGCACGGAGGGAAAACGGACAAGGAATTGCTTGAAGACGCAATTCGTCGTGCCCAGTTGTATCGACAAGCGGGAGCTGACTGCATCTTTGTCTTTGGTGTCCGCGATTTGGATGTTATTCAAGCCTCGGTGCGACGAATTCCGGGTCCGGTGAACTTCATGGCTGGAAGCGGGATGCCTTCAGTCAATCAGTTGAAAGAAGCAGGCGCTTCCAGAATAAGCATGGGTCCTGCAGCACTCAAGGTCGCAATGGGGTCTGTGAAAAAGGTTGCCACAGACCTCTTCAGCAATGGAACCTATGATAGTTCTCCGCAATCCGAGATGTCATATCAAGAGTTGAACGGCTATTTCCTGTAATGGCAATCACACCGCCGTGACATCAATTGTTGATAATCTCTCCGATTGTTGCAGTAGAAATTGTCTAAATAAGCTGCTTGCTTTTGTTTCGAATTTAGACTTTCTTAACACCAAGGAGAACTTCCTTTTAATTGGAGGATACGAGAGCGGAATGACTTTCATGGTCTTGCACATGAGTTCCTTACGAATGACCCACTTAGACAACAGCGTAATTCCTAATCCGGCTTCCACAGACTCCTTAATCACTTGGTTGCTGCGGTATTCAATGAGCGTTTTTGGACGAAGGTCAAATTGCTGAAATACGTTATCTGTAATCTCGCGAGTGCCGGAGCCCTGTTCTCGAACAATCCAGCACTCGCTTTCAACATCTGCAGTCGACACAGTTTTCTGGGCCGCCAGCGGGTGGTCGATTGATGCAACTACTACCACTGTGTCGTCGGCAAAAGGTGTCACGTCTACGTGTTTCTCCCCGAGTATACCTCCTTCAATAATGCCAACATCTAATTCTCCGCATTCAACCAACTCCACAACTTTTTGTGTGTTCTCAATTGTAATACTTGGTTCTATTCTGGAATAGCGGCCCCGAAAATCTGCGACCACATGTGGTAAAACATACTCTCCAAAGGTGAAACTAGAACCAATCTTCAGAGGTCCTGCTGCCTCTTCCTTTAAATCGCGGATTTGTCGACCCAGTTGCTCGTACAGGCCAAGCATCTCCTTTGCGTAACGATAAAACACTTCACCGGCTGGATTCAATCGAACGTATTTATTGGTTCTGTCCAATAAACTTACATCCATCTTCTGTTCAAGGTTTTGGATGTACTGACTAATCGCAGGTTGACTGATATGGAGTGTCTTTGCAGCGCGTGTAAAGTTTTTTTCTTCCGCCACCGTCACGAATACTTGTAATTGTTGGTCCATGTGATTTGCCTCCATCAAATGAATTCCGATAATGATAATTATATCATTATTGTTATGATTCTAATTATGTATTTTACTTATTTATTAGAAACACATACGATACGTTTGTAGTCAAAACGTTTGTAATCGTGAGGGGGAACCACGGAAATGCGCATTGTGAGACAGTTTGGCCCGAATTGGTTTACAACCATCATGGGTGTAGGAATTGTAGCAGGACTCACATACTCCTCCCCTTTTCCAATTCCATTTCAGCATCAAATTGGACTGTTTTTATTTGGCTTGTTGAACTTGATTTTTATCGTTGCTGTATTGCTCTGGATGTTCCGGTGGATATTTCATTTGGATGAGGCCGTAAATGACTTTCGTTATCCGGAGAAGGCTTTGTTTTACGGTGCATTCGCAATGGGAATTAATGTAGTTGGGAACGACTACTTTGTTATTGGTACGCATTTTTTGAATCGATACCTGGCAACAGACATCAGCAAGGTCATCTGGGTCATCGGAACTATCGCAGCGATATTCACGGTCATTGTCGTACCGTATCTGCTGTTTGCCGAACACAAAGTGGATCAGCGTGACGCTCTAGCCACCTGGTTGATTCCGGTTGTCCCGCCAATTGTCGCCGCTGATACAGGAACAAACCTGATTCCTCTGTGGGGAGGTCCCAATACACAATTCACCGTTACGGTTGTTATTTTAGCCATGCTTGGTGTGACATTTTTTCTGTTCATTATGGTAAGCGGACTTGTCTACTCGCGGCTGGTGTATCACCGACGTCTGAGCGGACACGCCGCTCCCAGTCTTTGGGTTGAAATTGGTCCCATTGGTATGTCGATGGGGACATTTAGTACACTGCCACTCACAACACATCAGATCTTAGGGCACTATGGGAACGCACTTCACGCCTTTGCTGTCATACTTTCAATGGTACTTTGGGGAATCGGCATCTGGTGGATTAGCATTTCCTCCATGTATACGCTCCTGCATCTTAGTCGACGGGGTGAAGGTCTGCCGTTTCATATGGGCTGGTGGAGCTATGTGTTCCCAATCGGCAGCTTTACCAGCGGCACATATGCGCTGAATCAGTTGGTGCAGTACCCGTTTTTTACAATTGCAGGATTTGTACAACTCGTAGTGCTTTGGACATGCTTTACCGTCGTATTTGTGCGAACTGGTATGGGAGTGTGGAAAGGCAGCTTAATTCAATGGCGGAGAATTCACGTTCAAGGAAGCATCCAAAGGGCACAAAAGCCAGCATAATTGAAGCAAAGCCTCTGTCCTTCAAAGCAGGGTACTCAATATACAATTGAACGTTGTTGTGTTATCACTAAGTCAAGCACAGATTTACCTTAGACCACTCTACTTAGAACATTTGATAAAACAACACGCCGTTGCTGTGTTGTGCGAGGAGCGAATTTTTTGGCTGACGAAATGACATTGTTGGATGCTTTTAAACAGACGAAATTTCAGGTAGTAGGCCATGGTCCAAGAAACGTGCAGGTTCTCAAAGACGCGTTGGCCGACACAGACGGAGATTTGGAAAGCGATATGTATGGCAAGGGGAAAGTTATTGAAGATTTTCAGAACAAAATGGCGGCGTATTTGGGGATGGAGGAAGCGATTTTCTTTCCCAGCGGGACGATGGCACAACAGATTGCTCTGAGAATTTGGTGCGATCAAACGGAGATTTACAAAGTCGCCTATCACCCATTATGCCACTTGGAAATCCATGAACAAGATGGATTAAAGCGGCTGCACAACATTCAGCCAGTGTTGCTGGCAGAGGAGGACAGAATCATCGAACTGGAGGATGTGCTGAACGTCCAAGAGGACATATCCTGTTTGCTGCTTGAACTTCCTCAACGTGAGATTGGAGGACAGCTTCCGGACTACGCCACACTTGAGGCGATTTCACAGCACTGCAGGGAACACGGCATCAAACTGCACTTGGATGGTGCTAGACTGTTTGAAGTGCTTCCTTACTACGGTACAACAGCAGAGGAAATTTGCCGCCTGTTTGATAGTGTCTATGTTTCCTTGTACAAGGGGATTGGGGGAGTGGCAGGAGCCATTCTGGCAGGAAATCCGGACTTTATTGCGGAGTCCGTCATATGGAAACGGCGCTACGGAGGAGACCTAATTAGTCTGTACCCTTACATCATTGCGGACGATTGGTACCTGAGCAAGAGGTTAGACAAGATGGGGCAGTATTATAAGGATGCTAGAGAACTAGCGGAATACTATAATCGTTGTTCCGGAATCTCTACCGTCCCGAGCGTGCCCGTTAGCAACATGTTTCATGTTCAGGTTGAACTTCCCAAGGATGAGTTTGAGCGCATACTCCTTGAGATGTACGAAAATACAGGTATTGGACTTACAGGAAGTATTCGGGAAATAAGCGATGTGCGTTGCTATTTTGAAGTGAGCATCGGAGATCAATATGAAAAGGTTCCGAAGGAGGCATTGGGTAAAGCGTTTGATTTTCTAGGTTCAAGAATGCTGGCAGTCCAGTAACACTGAGGAGAATCATTACCAAGAATTATCATTGTGAACACGCTCAAGACGTATCAGTCGGCGAGAAGGCAAAAATGCAGTCTACTGAAACACCCGATACTAGTCAACACTCAAATAGGAAGAACGCAAAGCGGGTTTCATAGCTATCATTGGATGGCGTATTGAATTTCCCGCTCATGTCATATCCGAGAACCACTGTTCCGTCATATAATGGCGGTGGAGGTGATAGATGTGCCAATTCTAAACTATGGTGTTGTTTGTGGCCGAGTTGTTCGTTATAGTCCAGGGTCTGACAGTTTCTCTCACTTTCAAATCATACTAGTGGATGACAGTCATACTGAATATCAGGTAGACGTAAATGTCCGTTCGAAGGATGGTTCCGAGGTGCTGTATTTCTCGACTGATAATTTCACGAGGGATTTAATACAGGATTGGAAGGGCCTATCTACGGGTTTTACGCCGCTGCAAAGCAATGCCGACAGCGGTGCACTAGATTATCTCCGGGAAGACCTATTTGCGGTTGAGTCAATGCAACCATTGCCTATGAAAGGCCCCGCAAATGACGCGCTGAATGCATATCTTGGGCAGGCCATTAAAAAGGCGTACGACGAGAATGGGTTGGTCTATGCCTTTGGGCAGCACTTTCGTGATAGAGGACACAGTGCACGCCATGACAAGAGATTTCACGAACCCAGTCGAGGCATACACGACATTCATATGAATCAAGGAAATCTTTCTCGGTATGAGAAGGAAAACGGGCCCTACCAAGACGGCGGCCTGTTCGTTGAAGATAAGAGCCGCGGACAGTGGACCGCCATTTTTCTGGCTTTTCAAACGCAGTCATTTCGTACGGATGCGTCTGGAGACCCAACCGGACCAACGTGGGCGTCAGAGCACGGCGGCGAAGTGAGATAGAGCAAGAGGGGGACTAGTCCACTCCTCTCACTATAAGCACGGAGTTACATGTGGCTGGACCGCAACAGATTTGATCTGTTGCGGTCTTTTTTCAATGCAGCCAAGACCTTCTACACTACCATGGGACAGTGTCAAGCAAAAGAAAATGACTCACAGAGGGCTGAGATTTGTTTATAATAGCAGTATCGTATCTATGAATCTATCAAACTCGCCTGAAGAGCGTAATTTATAAACCTGAAGTGAAGAACAAGGGAAAACAGGAGGATATGTGCTTGGGTTGGACTGACACGACATCACATGCTGAGACAGAAGACACTGCCAATTATCTATCTCGTAGACGAAAGCCGAAACGGCCAAGAAGTGTTCGTTGGATTTTAGTTGCCGGCACTGTCGTGGTTCTTGCTGCAGCAGCAGTCTATTTTGTGTTTTTTCGGGCTTATGATAATGGGCCAAGGCCGGTAGAGGTCGATGGTCAAAACGTTCAGCACATAGACGGCTTTCAGGTGCACGCGAAGACGTTTGTGTCCCGTTCTCAGGCTGCAGCCTTTTTAAAACGCATTGGTGACGAAAAAACACTCGTGTCCACAACCACGAAATCCTTTCGAGGGCAGTCCTACATTCGCGCTGCAGGGCTTGTTGAGGCTCTGAATAGAAGCGGCGACAAAACTAGATTTTCCAAAGGAAAATTCACTGTCAAGTTGAAGACGGGTCAACACTACAGTTATGACTTAAAAGGAAATCAGATTCGTCAACAAGAAGTCAGAGTGAATGGGAAGTTGGCTGCCAGATTTCTGGACGTGTATCATAATGAAGCCCCATACATTCCAGCGCAAACAGCAGCACACATTCTGTCTCAAGCCGGGTTAAAGAGTTCATGGGACGGTCGCCAGATGCACATTTCCCTTACAAAAGCACCTCAGTTGACACCTGTTCCAAAGTCTTCTTACGACAAAGTCATTGCCTTCGGACAGGGAAGCGCAATTTACGTACCCAGCTACGCTTGGCGAAGCATCGACTACATTCCGCTGTACAGCCTGGACACGGTGCTCCACCAGTTGGGCCTTGATGCTTCGGTATCTTCGTGGCGCTGGAATGTCTCTTCCGGAAATGGGTCCACGATTGCGGCAGTGGCGAAAGCGTCCTCGGGGGCAGGGGACACAGGCATAGCTGCTGACAGCAACAGCAACTCTAATCCATCGGGTACCGTTCATCCCCTGAATCTGACGACCCATCGACACCGCCAAGTATTGGCCTTTGTTCCTTTCTATTCAGGAAATACGGCTGATTTCAAGGATGCTTTGGGGTACCATTCATCCTATAACGCGCTTGCAGAGGACATCTGGACGATTGATGCATCCGGAGATTTGACTGGAGCAGCCCCGGCAGGGACAACTGTCCAGGCAAGTTCTGCTGGATACTCCGTTTACGCAATGATCACCAACTTGACCACCAAGGGTTTTAGCGCCACTGAAATGACAGCGGTACTCAGCAACTCCGTCAATCGCACTCGATTGCACAATCAATTGCTAAAGCTAGTTCAGTCCAAAGATTACGCTGGTGTTATGCTCGATTTTGAATCTATTCCTCCCAGTAATGAAGCAGCCTACAGCCGGTTCGTCTCCAGTTTGGCTGCTGCCTTACACGCCGAAGGGAAACGTCTTGAAGTAGCAGTTCCTGCTTTGACAGGCGCATCGCAATCCGGATTGAACGGTGCTTATAACTTGGCAAAGATAGGACAAGCGGCAGATGAAGTGGTAGTGATGGCCTATGACTACTCCTATTTCGGCGGACCGGCGGGCCCCATTGCTCCGATTCCCTGGGTGCAACAGGTACTTGCGTATACCATATCCGAGATACCTTCCTCGAAGGTAGTTTTAGGACTTGATGCATACGGTTATGACTGGAGCGGTAAACATACCACAGCTGTCAGCCTGAAGAATGTCAGTTCATTTGTGAAAAAACGGCATATTCAGCCGCAATGGAACAAGTCTGCAGAAGCACCATGGTTTCAGTGGACAGATAGTAAGGGGAATGTCCACACTGTGTATTACGAAAATGGTAAAAGCACCTCAGCCAAACTAGATCTCGCGTCGACCTACGGAGCAGGCGGTGTGGCGGTGTGGCGCGCGGGACTAGAAGACAACGCCGTGTTGAACGCACTTGCCAAGTACAAGTAAGAGGCACTTGCTGACGCCTTCGAGATAGACTTGGCGGGTTCTGTCAGCGGATTGACTTCACATAGGAGTCAATTCGAACCAAGGCCGTCTCAAGTCTGTCTACAGAGGTGGCATATGAACAACGGACAAATCCTTCTCCCGCATTGCCGAAAACGTTACCAGGCACGACTGCTACTCTGGCTTCTCGAAGCAGCCCTTCAGCAAATTCTTCAGACGTCAGCCCCGTCGCCCGTATATCTGCGAACGCGTAAAACGCCCCGCCGGGATTGTGGCAGGGAAGCCCGATTTCACGCAACCCGTCAACTATCAGATGCCTTCTCTGGTCATACTTCTCAACCATTCGGTGTACTTCAGGGAGTCCGTTCTTCAGCGCTTCCAAGGCAGCCATTTGGACCATTACGGGCGCACAGAGAATCGTGTACTGGTGAATCTTTAGCATGGCGTCGAGAATTTCCTTCGGTGCTGCCGCATAGCCCAGGCGCCAGCCGGTCATGGCAAAAGCCTTTGACATCCCGTTGATGACAATTGTTCGTTCTCGCATACCGGGAAGCGAAGCGATACTGCAGTGGTGACCGCTGTATGTAAGTTCGGCGTAGATTTCATCTGAAATGACAAAGATGTTGTTTTTCCTGATGACTTTTGCAATGTCGATGAGTCTATCTCGAGACATGACGGCACCTGTTGGATTGTTGGGGAAGGACAATATCACGGCTTTAGTGCGGGATGAAATACTATTTTCGAGTAAATCTGCAGTAAGCTGAAAATTGTCTTCTGTTTTCGTCTCAACTGCAGTAACCTGCGCGCCAGCCAGCAATGCGCACGGTCGGTAGGATACATAGGCTGGTTCCGGAATAAGCACTTCGTCGCCGGGAGAAATTACGGCACGAAGAGCCACATCGATGGCTTCACTGCCCCCAATAGTCACCAAAATTTCGTCTTCCGGGCTGTAATCTAGATTGAATTTTTTTAAGTACTCAGTAATGGCTTCTCTGAGTTCAAACAAGCCGCGGTTTGACGTATACGATGTATGACCCTGTTCAAGCGCATAGATTGCCGAGTCGCGCACGTGCCAAGGTGTGACGAAGTCTGGTTCACCTACGCCCAAGGAAATCACGTCTTCCATATCGTTGGCTAAGTCGAAAAAACGGCGAATACCAGAGGGAGGAAGATTACGAACGATGGGGGACAAGGTATCATATAAGCTGGTTGCGCTCTTCATGCTGGTCACGGAGAAACCACCAATCGCTTATCGTCGTCACTGTCGTCAAATGTGGATCCGTCAAACTTGTAGGTTTTCAAGAGAAAGTGTGTCGTAGTGGAGTTTACGTTTTCTATGGTAGCAAGTTTTTCAGACACGAATCGAGCAACCTCATGCAGATTGCGCCCTTCAACTGTGACCTGAAAGTCATAAGTTCCAGACATCAGATTCATACTTTTTACTTCCGGATATTCGTAGATCCGCTTCGCAATGGCATCGAATCCAACATCGCGCTGCGGCGTCACGGTAACATCGATGACAGCCAGGACGTGGTGTCGGGAAGTCTTGTCCCAATTTATCACCGCTGAATACCGTGAAATTGTATTACTTTCTTCCAGTTCGGAGATGGTTTGCGCAACTACTTCAGGGGTCGAGTTCAACACTTTGGCTATGGTATCCACAGATATGCGGGAATTTTCGTGCAATAAGTGCAATATCTCAAGTTGCTGGTCATCAGATAGCAATCGCTTGCGCCTCCTTAGATGTTCTTTGCAAACCAGTATACTTCATCTGCCAGCCAAGTGGATACCCATTTTGTTAGCGGCTTGGGGTCGGAGCGGCGACCTCAGATAGAGGATGCTTTGGGTTTGCTTTTATTTATCCAAAGCAAAAGACAGTGCCCAGCGGCGCTTGGCACTGTCCCTAGTCAGAGAATAAAAGAGGGATAGGAGTGAACAAAAGAGTTATCTGAACCTCGAAGCATGCTTTAGTGAGATGCTTTGTTTCGGTTTGATCCAGGCAGCTCTACCTCAAGCTTAAAGAGTCTGGCACAGCCCTTTCGTACATACGGAATGACCCAGTAGTCTCCGCCAAATTTGCCTGCATTGAACCCGGCAACAATAACAAAGATGCCAAGGAGGACCAGCAAGGGATTTACCGAGACGACCCCTGCCATCATGTAAGAGAAATTCATCACCAGGCCGAAGAACATTGCAGCAGTTGTCAAGACACCTGTGATGAGGCCGATACCAACCAGAAACTCACCCCAGGGGACGATAAAATTGAATAAACCCGCGTTTGGCAGCGCAAAGTGCTGAAGAAATGAGTGGTACACGGGATATTGCAGCGCTGTCTTGCTATGTGCTTGCATGACGGGATTCTTTACAGCATTGGCGAGAAAGCCGTTTGCGGAAAATCCCCCAGTAAGTTTATCCCATCCGGCTGTGAGAAAGTGCCAGCCGACATATACCCGAAGAACCGTTAGAACGGCGGCTGCCCAGACATTTTTGCGGAGAAAATTAGTAAAGAACATAAGACCATCTCCTCTGTATTCCTTAAGTACGATACAGTTGGTAAGCTCTTGCTGTATCTCTATTATGATTCGTATTCCGTGAAGATAGCAGACCAAGACGGACTGTTCTGCGATTCAAAGTGAACTAAGTACTTATTCAACAAGGGATGACATCGGTCCAGGTTCATTTGAGGGACAGGGGGGCGATGAATGTACTCGTTTCTACCAGTTGCTGTGCAAAAGGTTTTACCGGTGGACTAGTTCGTATTGCGTATGTGGTCTAGTAACTGTTCTCACTCATTGTACGAATGGGTCAAATTGTGATAAGAAGTAACTTGGCATAAGTTTGGGGCACCCGTTGTGCCCCTCGCAGCGTCGAGGGACACATGGTGCAGGCTTACATTACTCTTGCACTTGTTGTTGCATCACTGTTTTGTGCAACGGAAGGAGCAGAATGGAGGCTAGCGTCATAATGGCCGTCACACCGACCACCAGAAACACCGTATGCAGCGAATGTGACAGAATACCTTGCACTTCGTGAATCACGCTGGTTGAAACGTGCACATGCACAGCTCCCGGGCTAAGCAGTCTGTCGAACTGTTTCGGAGGACCGGCAGCGCCAAACTGGGCTTTCACAAAATGGCTCACGGAATGATTAAACCATGTTCCATAGATGGCCACGCCCATAGTTTGTCCCAACGTCCTCATAAACGTGTTGGAAGCCGTTGCAGCGCCTCGCATACGCCATGGCACGGAAGCCTGAATGAGAACGGTGAACGGGGTCATAGAGAATCCCATGCCAAGTCCAATAATTACCATGATGGCAATTAGGTACCAATAGGGAGCCGCCACACCCATGGTTGCCAGCCACAGGCAGCCCACTGTGATGAGCACGCCGCCTAAGACAGCCGTAAGTTTGGATCCAGCCTTATACATTAAACGCCCGCCTATGGTTGCCGCCAAGGGCCAACCGATGGACATCGGCATTAACGTAAGGCCGGAACTTGTGGCACTATGACCCAAAATAGATTGAATCCACATGGGAAGATAGACCTGAGTGGCAATCAGGACTGCGCTTGCCAGGAAGCTTGCCAAATTCGAAACTGCGATAATACGCATCTTAAACAGCGACAACGGGAGAATTGGTTCTCGCGCTCTGCTCTCCACAACAAAGAACAAAATCAAGCCCAGCACGGCTGCTGCAAATAAACCGAAGACTGTGGGTGATGTCCACGCGTAGTGCGGTTTTCCGCCGTTAAGCAATGCGTACAGAAGGGACGAAATGGACACTGTAAACAGTGCAGCTCCAAGGTAATCCACTTTGTGTTGCCGACGCTCGAAGGTTTCATGAAGATACATCCACACCAGTGTCAATGAAATAATGCCAATCGGCACATTGATGTAAAAGATCCATCGCCACGAACCATAGTCAACAAAGAAACCGCCGAGTAACGGTCCTAA
Organism: Alicyclobacillus sp. SO9; assembly: GCF_016406125.1. Classification (NCBI taxonomy): domain Bacteria; kingdom Bacillati; phylum Bacillota; class Bacilli; order Caryophanales; family Alicyclobacillaceae; genus Alicyclobacillus; species Alicyclobacillus sp. SO9. The sequence goes on from NZ_CP066339.1 coordinate 2,166,381, forward strand.
GATTCCAGCAATCCCCCAAACCGAACTGAATAGCCCTTGCATTCTTCCGCGTTCTTCGCCTGAAAACAAGTCGCCAATAATCGTAAACGTAATTGGCATCACCGCACCGGCACCGATACCCTGAAGCGCCCTGAAGAAAATCAACTGCATCATGGTCTGCGATAATCCGGAGAGCATGGACCCCACTAAAAAAATAATCACGCCCACCGTAAAGACAATTTTTCGTCCATACAGGTCAGCCAGTTTTCCATAAATGGGGGTTGTAACGGATGTGGTCAATGTATAAATTGCAAAAACCCAGCTAAATAAATTGATGCCGCTTAAATCCGCGACAATTCGCGGCATGGCCGTACTCACAACCGTCACGTCTATGGCGACCAACAGCACGGCAACCATCATAGCGATGGTGACCATACGCCGGTTTGTAAGGTGACTCATGTTGCTGCATTCCTCCGTTTCTGCTTAGATTAAACTGTACCTATGAAAATAAGGTTGAGACCGTCTTTTCTATGATGGCACGAAGATGGCACGAAGATGGCACGAAAAGTCGAACCAAGAATAGCACCACGAAAATGGCACTCAAACATTATATCGCTCAATTGCTGACTGTCGATAGTACTTTGTCAATGTTCCACTCGAATTAGAAATTGGCGGCTCTGTATTGCTGAAAAAAAGCTTGTTCGAAGGTATGTATTTGACTTATATTTGACGTTGCATATTTAACGTAAGGAAACTGTGACTGATTATCTTAAAGAAGAAAGGGTTGGTGACACTGTTATGGACATAGACACCCTTGTAAGAACTCGCAGAAACATAAAAACCTTTACATCTGAGCCGGTCTCTCGCGAGCAGTTGATGACGTGGTTTGAAGCTGCCAAAATGGCACCGAATCATAAAATGACGGAGCCGTGGGAAGTGGTTTTTGTCGGACCAGAGACGCGCGCAAAACTGAATCACAAAGCAGATTTTGGCGGAGCTCCTGTAGTGCTTGCCGTGTTGTCAAAGCCCGGCAGTAATGAGAAAGAGCATTTTGAAAATACTATTACTACAGCATGCTTTATTCAGAACTTTCTTCTGTTGGCGTACAATGACGGTGTTGGAGCGCGGTGGGCTTCTCTGGGGTCACAGCCACAAAATAGAGAGATACTAGAGGTTCCAACTGGCCATGAGGTGCTGGGGGTCTTTGGAATCGGGTATCCAAGAGAAGTACCAGAGCCAAAGCTGCGTCAACCTATGGCAGATAAGGTTCGTAATTTACCCTGAGGGAATAACGCGGCGGCAGTCTCGTCGTTCTTTTTCTGAAGCAGTCATTGGAGGTGGTCTCACTGAGACGCATTCTAATGGCTGCTTTCTTATTTTGGCAAGTTGAACGGGATGTGAACAGCTACGGTTTAATGGACTGTTTCTGTACTGGTCCATCACGCACGGCCCGTGTTAGAAAGAGAAAAGGCACCGAACCGGTGCCAATACATCGTAAATTTATTTGATAAGGGGGTCAAATGTGATGTACCCATATAGTAATACCACTATGTTGCATTTGTATTACAAAGAAATGAAGAGTTTATGGTGTTTTCCGCAGAAGACTGTAAAACCTGATTGGAGAAATGGGGTGTCCATTAGCGGGGGATAGGGTTTTGCTACAATGTAGAAAGGACATGCTAGTCGAATCGACCGTTGAGTTTCACTTCCGACACTGTATTTTACCATTCTCTGAGAGGGGACAGTAATGGAGTCGTTTCTATTTCTCTTGTCCATTATTTTGTTGGCGGGTGTTTGGGCTGCCCGAGTAGGAGACAGGCTTGGATTGCCGGTTTTGATTGGATTTGTTGCCATCGGAGTGGTCCTTGGACCAGGGGGGTTAGCGATAACACCGCCCGTATCTCCGTCGTTGGCCAAATCGTTGGGCTACATGGCTTTGATTCTGATTTTATTTGAGGGAGGCCTGCACACTTCTCGCAAGCGGCTGATGAAGGCACTGCTGCCGGCGTTTTCGTTGGCCACATTTGGGGTGCTCATCAGTGCTTTTATTATGGCAGTGCTCGCTCACTACCTGCTGCACTTGTCCATGTTCCCTGCTGCGTTGCTGGGTGTCGCTGTGAGTTCAACAGATGCAGCATCTGTGTTTGCGATGCTTGGGGGTCAGGCTCTTCGTAAACAACTGGTTGACGTTCTTGAAGCGGAAAGCGGTACCAACGATCCAATGGCTTTCTTTCTTACATTAATTCTCTTGCAGTGGTTTGCTCACGGTATTGGGGCACCGTGGCACGCCGTTGGCTATGTTGTCGGAACGTTTACGCTGCAGATGGTGGTCGGATTTGTAGTTGGAATTGGCGTGGGGTATTTGGCCTCTGTGCTCAATCAGCGAATTAAGCTTGACACCGGGGGACTGTATCCGACCCTATCGTTGTCGTTCGCTCTGTTGTCCTACGTTCTGGCTGTGTTTTTTGACGGAAGCGGCTTTTTATCAGTCTACGTTGCATCAGTTGTCATGGGCAACCGAAAATTAGACCACCGACACAGCATCCTGCGCTTTCATGAAGGGCTGGCCTGGACCATGCATATCTTAATGTTTGTGGTTCTTGGATTTCAGCTTGACCTTACTCAACTCCATCGGATTTGGCTACCGGGCATCGGGTTGGCAGTTGGCGCTCTCTTTGTCGCACGGCCCGTTGCTGTTTTTCTGTCGACAGTCAAAATGGGGTTTGATTGGAAAGAGAAGCTGTTCTTGTCGTGGGCCGGACTCCGTGGAGCGGTGCCAATTGTGCTTGTTCTAAGTGCTGTGGTTCCGCCTGAGAACATGCCAAACATTTTGCTCAATGCTGTGTTTTTTGTCGTGATTGCCTCTACCCTTGTGCAAAGCTTCACTGTTAAGCCGTTTGCGAAAAAATTGAATCTGCTGGACCCGTCACCGTCTGAGGGGCTGTTGGAGTTGGTCGCGATTGCGCGTGAAAACGCCATTGTACTGCCCGTCGAAATTAGCGAAGATTCGCGCTTGCTGCATCGAAAGATGGTGGATGTACCCTTTCCTTCCAATACATTGTGTTATGCTCTTGTTCGTGACAATCAGGTGATTGTTCCGAGAGGGGCTACCCGTCTAAAGTCGTCCGACAACTTACTCATTCTCTCTGACAGACGCCATGTCGAAGACCTGCAAAGGCTGTTTGCAGAGGAAATTGTAGGAGAATCGATGTTCTTGCCATAGATGCTGTAGTGGCACGGCGCCAACTTCTACAGCCAACGATAAAAAGCAGGCACTCCAGGGGATGGAGCGCCTGCGGGACTGTATCCGTCTTGTATGGCTGCCCGAGAAGGAAGTATCTTGTCTCTAATTTAGTAAACTGGGGTTGTCGTACAAGTTGTTACGCTATAGGGAACCAGCAGAATGAACAGAACGAAGATGATGAGAAACACAACCGCCCAACGGGTATAACCTCCGAATGCACCGTACATAAGGAAAACCTCCTTTTAAATGTCTCTGCGTATCGCTGCTCCAACTTTTGTCAGGCGTTAGTACCCTGCACCAGCTCCATACCCGGGAACTAACAAGAAGAAGAGCACGAAGATAATAAGGAATACAACGGCCCATTGTGTATAACCGCCAAAGGCTCCGTACATCTTAACTCCTCCTTTCGTCTTGATGGTACAGAGTATGAGAAGAAAGAGTGCCGCGTAGCGGTATTCGCCCGTTTTTAGACTGTAATTTGCAGGAATGATCCTGCGAAAAGGAGGTGACGCTTTGCTCGTGAAGTATCCTTACAAACTGGTGCCGGTGTCTAGCGGGATTGTTCAGACTTGACTAGGAGGCTATGCATAACCATAATGCAGCGGTCCATAATCATTGTTCTTCTGTTGTCATTCGCCAACTGCGCCGCGTCTTCGTCAAACACGCCCTGCTGTGCCCAAATAACCGGAGCGGAAGTTTTAAGAACATCCTTCACGACGGATGTCAACGCTTCACTTCTTCGAAAGACGTCGACAATATCAACTGCAAACGGAATATCTTGAACAGATGCGTAGGCCTGCATCCCAAGAACGGAATCCACCTTCGGGTTGACAGGAACTATCCGATATCCGCGCCGCTGCATCTCTTGTGCAACAGCATAGCTCTCCCGGTCAGGGTTGTCCGAGAGCCCCACTACGGCAATACTTTTGGCTTGTTTTAAAATCGCTTTAATCTCATCATTTGACGGATTTTCAAACATGCAAAAAACACTCCCTTAAAAGTCGTTTGTACCGATTCAATTGCGTACGAATAGATTGTAGGGAAATCATAGCACATCTGTAGCGTCGCGAGAGTCTGCTCTAAAAAACGTTACAGGTAGTTCATAAAATTCTGGTGCAAAAGCACGAGTTATATGTATGGCGACAGCACATGTGCTGTCGCCTGAACGCTGAATTTGTGTAGTTGTGAGTGCCGCGACAGGTGTCGTTGGTTGCCGGGGACAGCACCCGGATGATTGCAGCGTGAGCCATCGAGGTTAGCTGCTGCTGCTGCTTTCTCCTTCATAGCCGTGGCCCATCATGCCGTAGCCATGGCTTCCCATACCATATCCGTGACCATGCATACCAGCCGCGTGTCCCATACTGGTGCCGTATTCGTGGTGATAGCCCGTTACCGCAACACCGCCGCCTCCAGCCGGACCAGCCATTCCGGCAGGAACCAAGAGGAAAAAGAGCACGAAAATGATGAGAAACACAACGGCCCAACGAGTATAGCCTCCAAATGTACCGTACACTAGAATCCCTCCTTTGAAGATACCTTATTGAATGTTGGGACAAATGTCTTACGACACGTACATGAGCGGAATTTGAAATCATCCAGAAACGGCGAATGATATGCGGTATTCGTGGAATTAGCGAATATACGTTATAATGTATAAAAATACTGAAGTGAGGTCGTTGCGAAAATGACCCAGTTAGTCCACGGAGTGAGAGTCGGAATTGTTGGTGCAAGTGGATATTCGGGAGCCGAACTTGTACGAATTCTCCATCACCACACGGGTACAACAGTAAGTTACATCGCCGGAAACCATTCAGAAGACCAATCTTGGTCTCAGCTGCGACCGTATCTTCCTGGATATAATGACCTTTTTATGGATGAGTTTGATTTAGACGTGTGTATGAAACGCTGTGACGTGGTATTCGTCGCACTGCCCTCAGGAACATCTGGTAAGATTGCTGCTGAATTGTGGAAGGCGGGAATGCCAGTCATCGATTTATCAGGAGACTTAAGGCTGTCTGCCGCAGAATATGAGCGATGGTACAAGCAACGGCCCTTGCCGGACGATGCGCTCAAAGCAGCTGTCTATGGACTGACTGAATGGAATCGATATAACATACGTGAAGCGAAACTCGTTGCGAATCCAGGTTGCTACGCGACCGCGATTTTAATGGGTCTTAAGCCTCTGCAGAAGCTGGAGGCTGTACGGAGAGACCTCCCCATTCTTGTGGATGCAAAATCTGGGGTAACAGGAGCTGGGAGGAAACCTCGTGTCTCGGGCTTGTATGCTGAACTAAACAATAACTTTTATGCTTATAAAGTGGGTGAGCATCAGCACACCCCTGAAATCGAACGGCATCTTGGGTGGAAGTCTTCTGTACTTCTCACAACGCAGTTACTGCCCATGCCCCGCGGAATTTATGCGAGTGCATATATCCACCTGAGTGACACAGCCATGCGTTTTGACGACGTCTCTGAACTCTATCAATCGGTCTACGAAAATGACCCTTTCGTCACTGTGCATTCGTTCGGAACGTTTCCAGAAATCAAACATGTTCAGGCTTCAAACCGATGTCATATCGGCCTCCATGTAGATAAGAGAACCAGTGTGCTTCAGGTTTTTTCGGTGATTGATAACCTCCAAAAAGGGGCTTCTGGGCAAGCGGTACAGAATATGAACGTGATGTTGGGATTCAAAGAGACCGAGGGCCTGGAGATGCTGCCGGTTTATCCGTAGGTGGATAGTCATAACAGAGGGAGGCATACGTGGTGCAGACTGTGGTGGTAAAAATCGGCGGTTCTCTGGCAGGCGGGCACTTGAACGTTCTGGCTGAAGCGATGACCGCTCTGCTTGAGGATGGGGCGGGTATTGTTCTAGTTCACGGCGGAGGCCCGCGTATATCTGACGCGCTGCGGCAACAACGATTGGAAATGCCATGGTTTGACGGGCAAAGAGTTACATCAGTTGACGCCGTACATGTTGTTCAGGATGTGCTGTGCCGCCAAGTAAATGCTGAACTGACACGAAGCTTAGCAGACGGCGGTATTCCTGCACATGGGGTTTGTGGAGCTGACGGCGTAATTACAGGGATGTTGTTTCCTAAACTAAAGCGGACAGCAGATGTCAAAGAAGTGAATGTACATAAGCTGACGGCAATGCTTCAGCATAGAGAAGTCCCTGTGGTGGCACCCGTTGGAAGAGCGGAAGATGGAGGGTTCTGTAATATTAACGCCGATTTGGCGGCAGCTTCGATTGCCAAAGCGCTGCAGGCTGAAAGGCTCATTTTCCTTACGGATGTGGACGGTATCTACTATGATTGGGACAAACAAAAAAAGCTGGAAGATGTTCATGCACAGGAGTTGCTGCGTTGGCTAGAGAAAGGAGCATTTGCTTCGGGAATGATTCCAAAAGTGCGAGCGGTACTAAGAGCGCTCGGCGGCTCCGTAGAGAGTGCTTACGTTGTAAACGGCAGTAATGCAAAAACTGTGATGGGTGCAGCCCTAACATCCGAGCAGGGGACTTGGTCCTTTGCCGGGGGAACGAGAATTCTCAATGCGCGAAGGAGGAAGTGAGGACATGACGGAATCAACAACGGACTATAAAAAGGAAATGAACAGTTACCCGCTGATGAATAATTACGGCTATCCAAAACTTGAATTGGTCCGCGGAGACGGCATGTATTTGTACGACTCGAAAGGCAACGGGTACCTCGATTTTACAGCCGGGATTGCAGTTTGCAGCCTTGGTCATGTACATCCGGCTGTAACGGATGCCATTGTGAAACAGGCCCAGACCCTGGTCCACTCCTCCAATCTATTTCGCCATCCGCTTCGAACGGAACTGGCTGAACGCCTGTGTTCGCTTACGGGGTTCGATGCTGCCTTTTATTGCAACACTGGCACAGAAGCCAATGAGGCAGCATTAAAACTGGCACGGCGTGCTCAATGGCAGCATGGCCACAAAGACAAGACAAAGCTGGTGTCGCTTCCGGGCGGGTTTCACGGACGAACCATGGGCGCACTTTCAGTTACAAAAAAACCACAGTATCACGAAGGTTTTACACCGTTAGTTCCAAATTGCGAGACACCTTCAGAGATAGAAGGCGTACCGGATGCAATTGACGACAAGACAGCCGCTTGCATTGTAGAAATCGTCCAAGGAGAAGGAGGGGTTCACCCAGTTGACCCTGGGCTCTTGAGAGAAATAGAACGGCGCTGCCGAGCAACAGGTGCGCTGCTGATTGTCGATGAGGTACAAACGGGCATCGGGAGAACTGGCAGTTTTCTTTGTTCTGAGCAAGCGGGGATTAAACCAGATATCGTGACACTGGCTAAAGGACTTGGGAATGGAATTCCAGTGGGGGCCGTGCTTGCGACCGGAGAAACTGCAAGAGCATTTACCCCGGGCAGCCATGGGACCACATTTGGCGGAAATCCAATTGCAATGGCCGCTGCTTTAGCTGTAGTAGATACGGTTGCTCAACCGGATTTTTTAGAGCATGTACAGAGAATCGGAGCCTATTTGAAGCAACAGCTGGAGCAAATTGGGCGCAATGTTACGGGCCTTGGGCTGATGCTGGGTATGACTGTTGACGATGCAGCCGACTATGTGGCAAAGGCGCAGAGCGAAGGGGTACTTGTGACTGCCGTAGGCAAAGACCGTGTGAGATTTGTGCCTCCCCTGATTGCATCCCAAAGGGATGTGGACGAGTTGATTCAGCGTTTGAGCCGAATTCGCTGACAAATCGGGACACGGCGTCACTTTAAATTTTCTGTCTATTCATGTATAATAGATCATAGCAACTTCATCACAATGATGAAATTTCTTACAGTGAATGCAGTCCGTCCAGATTTTATGAGGCAGAGTTTGCTTATCCACAACTTGGAATCCGAGTTTTTCGAAGAATTGTGTCTGATAGGTAAGAGATAAGACCTGCCGAATTCCAAGTTGCCGAGCTTGGTCCAAAGTGGCTGAAACCAACTGACGTCCCAGACCAAGCCCCTGCATGCCTTGTTTGACTGCCAGGGAACGCACCTCTGCGAGGTCTTTCCAGAGGATGTGCAGTCCTGCAGTACCCAACACTTCGCCATCTGCGTCTGCAATGGAAAAACACTGAAGTGTCTCATACAGAGACTTTTCTGTGCGAGGTAGCATAAGTCCCTGTTTTGCGTAAGCCATGATTAATTCCTGCATATGGGGAACGTCCGCAGTCGATGCCATGCGGATTTGCATGAGTGATTCTCCTCCAATTTTCCGATGAGCCCCTCTACAAAAGAGGTAATCCGTTAGGTTCCTGCTTGAATATTTATAACATGCATTCGCGTGTTTATGCAATGGATATCGCATTTTAGTTCGTTATATTGTATATTAATACATTATAACGAATCGTGCGGAAGGACGAAGAAATCATGCTTGGGTGACAAGTCGAAACGATGTCTTGGCGCATTCCTGTTCAATTTCGTTGAATATTGAATTTAAAAGGTCTATGAAAACAGTGTATATGAAAGGAAGTGACACACTTGGACCTGAACGCTGTAACCACAAATGTCACGAGAGAGCACGATGCGTGCGGAATCTTTGCACGCATTGAAAAATCTGGAGTACCTACCTACAAGACAGTACAAATGGGTCTTGATGCACTAAAGGCACTGCGTCACCGCGGAGGTTTCATTAACGGTGAGGGTGACGGATGCGGCCTGTTGCTGGATATTCCTGTGTCGATGTGGGAGGCTCGGCTTCGGGCCGTTGGACATGACATCGATGTAAGAAAGGATAAGCGTTTCTTTATTGGACACTTTTTTCTGGACAGAGACCATGCGGGAAGTCTGCAGTACATCATTCAAAACAGACTGGAACAATTTGGAGTCAGTGTCCTGTCGGTTGCAACCGATAATGTCAATCGAGCGGCGCTCGGTCCCTTGGCCAGTCGGGAAGACCCCTTCTTCTTACAAGTAGCGGGACTGACTCCGTCAGAGGAAACGGATGTATTGTACCGATTGACCATCGATCTCGAAACCATAGCAGGGGTACATGTAGTTTCTCTGAACCATCACAGTGTAGTTTATAAGGTTGTCGGAGATGGAAGTACGCTCGAAGCATACTTCAAGGATTTTTCCCATCCCGATTTTTCATCCTCGTCCGCGCTGGCGCACACTCGGTACTCAACGAATACCGGAACTACATTTAAACGTGTGCAGCCCTTTGCCTTGTTGGGACACAACGGCGAAATCAACACAATTGCTCGCTTTTATGAGGAAGCGGGCATGACGAACATTCCCGTTGACGCTGAGTTCAGCGATTCACAAATGGTAGACAGCGTATTGCATAACTTCGTTGCTGAAAAGGGTTGGAGCCTGTTCGAGACCGCCGAACTTTTACAGCCGCCAATTTTAAATGAAATTAAGCAGATGGATGCACAGCTTTCAGATATGTACATGTACTTCAGAGCTCTGTGGGGGCCTTTCAGTCAAGGACCGGCAGGCATGATGATGCGCTACGGAACCGAGGCTGTTTTTTCCGTGGACGCACTCGGACTGAGGCCGCTGTGGCTGGTCGAAACAGGTGATTCATATGTCTTTAGTTCGGAGCAAGGCATTGTTCCTGCGGATGAGTGGACGGAGGAACCGCGACCGTTAGCTCCAGGAGAAAAAGTTGGGGTATCCATGACTCAAGCTGCCCGTTTAGTGCCTTATGAAGAACTTCAGCAACGCGTACTGGAGCGTTCAAGCCAACGCTACAAGTTCACAGGTGAACGTAAGACCATTCGCTTTCGCAGTCCTTATCAGGACCGTACAAGTGTTTCGCAGCTTTATGAGGACAACACGCCCATGGCCAGGAAGATGGCAGCGTTCGGGTGGCAGGATGACCACTTGAAATGGATGGATTTTGAAATTCAAACTGGCGCAGAACCAATTAAATCCTTGGGCTATGACGGTCCTTTGCCAGCCTTGCATAAGGACCCGAGGTTGCTGTCCGATTTCCTTCAGGAAACAGTGGCAGTTGTAACCAATCCAGCAATCGACAGAGAGCGTGAAATCGAGCATTTCAGTACCCGGACACTGCTCGGGCGCCGGCCTTCGTTTTCTGGTGAATATCCGAAATTTGCGACGCGCATCGAGCTGCAGTCTCCGCTTGTCTTCGAAGAATTGCCATCTCGCTACGAGATTGAATCTGATGAAATTCGAACACTGGCTCATAGGAATGGAACGTTAACTTACGAGGATGCCTTGACAGCGTTGCATACCAACAGAAACGGAACTGTGGAAATTCTGATTCACCGTGAACAGGGTGAGGGCGTTGAGGCTGCGGTGGAGCGTTTCGCTCTTGAAGCGCTCGAAGCAGTTCAGGCAGGTGCACAAATGATTGTTCTGGATGACCGCCTGCAGTTCCGCAGGGGCAGTCACATCGATCCGTTTCTTGTCACGGCGGCTGTCCACAAATCTTTGCTGAGGTCTGCTTCCAAAAACGGCGGTGAGTACCTCCGCCGCCGCACCAGCATTCTTTTACGCAGTGCCGGGTTACGCAATCTGCATGACATTATGACTGCAGTCGGACTTGGTGCAGATGCGGTGAATCCGTACTTGATGTGGGAGATTGCGGCAGATAAGGGCGGTATCCAGGCGTTAACAAACCTGTACAAAGCCCTGACGAAGGGGATTGAAAAAGTCCTTTCTACCTTGGGAATCCACGAATTACGCGGCTATGAGCGCTTGTTTGGGGGAGTCGGTCTTGCTTCAAATATTGCTGATATTCTTGGCATCCCGAACTTTTGTTCCAACGAGGTCAGCGGCTACGGCTATCAAGACATGGAAGATGGGGCAAAAGCTCGGCAGGAGCTGTATGAAACTGCAGACGAGCGCACTCTGAGGAAACTGAAGCTGTTTCAGATGTACCCTCGTATCTGGAAAGCGGCGGGTACTGTAGCGCAGGGTGAGTTGGACTACGCTTCCTATCAAGAGCGCTTAAGCAAGTTTGAGTCAGATAATCCCATCAGCCTTCGCCATGCACTTCGATTGAAGTTTCCGACAGCAAAAGTGGTTGAGCCCAAATCGGTTATTGTGGATACAGGCATCGATAAACACAAGTATCCGCTGGTTATCAGTTCCATGTCGTTTGGCTCGCAGAACGAAACAGCGTACCGCGCCTATGCAGAGGCTGCGTATCGTGCAAACATTGTTGCGATGAATGGTGAAGGCGGAGAAATTAAGGATATTCTGACGAAGTATCCGAATCATCGCGGACGTCAGATTGCCTCAGGGAGATTTGGTGCAAATGCAGAGCTGTGTAATCACGCATATGTACTTGAAATCAAAATTGGGCAAGGTGCAAAGCCGGGTGAAGGAGGACACCTCCCTGGGAGCAAAGTAACAGTTCAAGTTGCGAATGCACGAAATGCTTCTCCGGGAGTTGACTTGATTTCACCCTCCAATAATCATGACATTTATTCAATTGAGGACTTAGCACAAGTGATACAGGAATTGCACACGGTCAATCCTGAGGCAAAGGTAGCAGTCAAGGTACCTGTGGTACCTAACATTGGAACTATCGCCGTTGGGATTGTCAAAGCGGGAGCAGACGTCGTCAATCTAAGCGGTTTTGATGGTGGAACGGGTGCAGCCCGAGCCCATGCTTTAAGACATGTGGGACTGCCCATTGAAATTGGTGTCAAACGTGTTCACGAGGCATTGTCTGAGGCCGGACTCCGTGATGTTGCAGAAGTCTGGGCGGACGGTGGGATGAAATCGGGCACGGACGTGATGAAGGCCATTTTACTCGGAGCAAACCGCGTTGGGTTTGGAACCATGGCAATGGTGGCCATTGGTTGCACATCTTGCCGAGCCTGTCATAAAGACACGTGTCACGTAGGGATTGCAACCCAAATGAACGATATGGCAGAAGCTTTGGAAAAGGGTGTAAAGTCATTCCAACCACGGGAGTTTGAAGCAGCCGTTCGTCATTTGTCAAAATTCTTTACTGACATTGGCGAGGAAGTAGCACGGCTGACGGCGGCACTCGGTGCACAGAGGACACAGGACCTGGTCGGACGCAGCGATTTGTTGGAGCAGTTTACGCTTCAAAATTCTATAGACCTGACAGAGTTGACACGCGTAAACCGAAGATTCAAAGGCCAAGGTACAATGATTTCTTACAGAGACTGGGTTGAAGAGTACGGGCTGAATCAAGTGTCAAGTGATGTCGCCATGGCGGCAGGAACAGAAGGAAATGCAGTCTCCGCAGCCGCAGACGCAACCCTGCGCAAAGTCTATTCGCACTCCTACAAATCAAAGCAGGGAGAAGACAATCACTCCCTGTCAACGGTCTACACCCCAAAGCGCACTCTGGGAACATGGGAATCAGGGGCGCATGTGCGTGAAAAGGGGAGCATCGGCAAGTACGTTCTGCGGCACCCGTTCGTCGCTGGCAATGGTTTTGCATCCTACCACTCGGTGGGCATGCATTCCGCAGCGTTGGGTGGTGCACAGGACGGTGTTGGGAAGACAGCGTACGGCGGCAAAATTGTCGTATTGAAGCACCGCACTCCTGACGGAAGATGGATTGGGGGTTCGGTCGGCAAATGTATTGCCTATGGTGCACAACACGGACTGTTCCTTGTTCAAGGCAATGCAGATGCGAGAGCGTGCATCCGACTGTCGGGAGCCGATATCGTCTTCGGTGGTGAAGCCAAGGCGCCGGTAGGTGAGACGGGGGCCAGTATTGGAACGAGATCGAACCTGAAAGGCTTTGCCTTCGAGTATATGACCTCGGGCCGTGCTGTGGTTTTAGGAGACCCAGGGCCTTGGATTTGCGCCGGTATGACGGGCGGATCGGTTTATCTCCGCGTTCAGCGTGAAAGGGGCTTGACTGAAGAAGCCTTAAGACGCAGGATTGCGAAGGGTGCAAAGGTCTCTATGCAACCTCTGGATGATGAGGGAGAAGCAGACGTCATTGAATTGCTCAGTGCATATCAGAAAGAACTTCGCAGAAGCGGACAATTAGAAGAAGCAGACAAAGTCCAAAAATTGTTGGAGAGTCCAGGCGAACACTTCCGTGCCATTCGTCCTGGAGAAGACATTACGGACCAGACGATAGCCACAGAATAGGGTTCAATTTCGGACGGAAGATGGATACAGAGCCGCGGTGCTTGGCACCGCTGTTTTTTTTGCATAAATTCCGATTGCCACTTGATGATTATACATATTCATGTATAATAATTCATAAGTTCTTGATAAGCATTCATCAAGTTGAAGCGGGAGGCGACCTGCGTGTACGCATGGAAAGAGGAAGTCACACCAGTTGGTTTAGGTGAAGGGATTGAACCTCTGGGCCAAGGATACTTGTCAGTTCGACTGCAAACAGCGTTAATGGCGGCACATCGTTTGTGGCACGGACGTGATTTACTAGATTATTCAGATGCAACTGTTGAAGACGTGGAAGCCCTTTTGAAGTTATCTGTCTTGCTCAAAGAGGCACAGAAGAGCGGTTTTCCACATGCGTTGCTCAAGGGGCAAACCCTCGGTATGATTTTTGAGAAGGCATCGACTCGAACGAGAATGTCATTTGAAGTCGGCATGTTGCAATTAGGCGGGCACGCTTTGTTCCTCTCAAGCAGCGCTACGCAAATAGGCAGAGGTGAGCCTCTTTCGGATACAGCTCAAGTGATGTCACGCTATGTAGACGCATTGATGGTTCGTACTTTCGCTCATACGGATTTGGAGTTGCTAGCGAACTCTGCAAGCGTTCCTGTTATTAATGGTCTTACAAATGAGCATCATCCGTGTCAGGTGTTGGCCGACATTCTGACTCTGCTTGAATACAAGGGCACTCTTAAAGGATTGACAGTTGCATTTGTCGGGGACGGCAACAACATGGCGCATTCGTGGCTGCAACTTGCTCCTAAATTTGGTATCAACATCAGGGTTGCAGCGCCGCCAGGGTATTTACCAGACAATGACATTGTGGAGTTTGCCAAAAAAGATGCCGTAAGTCAACGGGCTCAAATTCTTGTTACCACTGATGCCGTACGCGCAGTCAAAGGGGCTGACGTTGTCTACACTGATGTCTGGACCAGCATGGGGGATGAGGAGGAAGCAGAGTTTCGTCAGCATATCTTTGCAAATTATCAGGTTAACGAAGAACTTGTTTCACATGCACACCCAGACTACTTGTTTATGCACTGCCTGCCCGCTCATCGCGGAGAAGAGGTAACAGCTGGTGTGATTGACGGAGAACATTCTGTGATTTTTGATGAAGCCGAAAATCGGCTCCACGTGCAAAAAGCAGTGCTTGCAGCAACTATGAGCAAAACGCAGGTTTTTGGGGAGGAATCAGAGTGAGTAAAGAAAAATTGGTGTTGGCATACTCCGGCGGTTTGGATACATCCGTAGCAATAGCTTGGTTGAAGGAAAACTTCGGTTATGACGTAATTGCGATGTGTGTGGATGTAGGTGAAGGCTTAGACTTGGACTTTGTGCAGCAAAAAGCTTTGGAAGTAGGCGCAGTGAAATCCTACCGTATCGACGCAGTGGAGCGGTACGCATCTGAGTTTGTGGCACCTGCGCTGAAAGCAAACGCCTTATATGAAGGAAAGTATCCATTAGCTTCGGCATTGTCCCGTCCGTTGATTTCACAACTACTCGTCGAAGTAGCAGCTAAAGAGGGGGCCACAGCTGTAGCTCATGGCTGTACGGGCAAAGGGAATGACCAGGTTCGGTTTGAAGTCTCTGTGAAAGCACTCAATCCGGATTTGGAAGTTGTCGCACCCGTGCGTCAGTGGAGTTGGACGCGTGATGAAGAGATTGCTTACGCCAAGGAACACGACATTCCAATTGCCGCGACCAAGGAGAATCCATACAGCATTGACGCAAATTTATGGGGGCGCGCGATTGAGTGCGGAGTATTGGAAGACCCATGGGCCGAAGCGCCAACAGACGCATGGCTTTGGACCACGGAAGCAAAGGACGCTCCTGATGAACCGGAGTACATTGAAGTATCCTTTGACGAAGGCGTACCGGTGGCGCTCAATGGTGAGGTCCTTCAACTCGGTGAGCTGATTTCGAAGCTAAACAAGATTGCCGGCAAACACGGCGTCGGTCGCATTGACTGTGTTGAGAACCGCTTGGTCGGAATTAAATCTCGTGAGGTGTATGAATCACCGGCAGGCGTAGTGTTAGTGCAGGCCCACAACGAACTGGAGTCGTTGACATTGACCCGGGAAGTAGCTCAATACAAAGCCACTGTAGAGTTGGAGTACAACAAACTCATTTACAACGGACTTTGGTTCTCACCATTAAAGGAAGCTTTTGACGCATTTGTAGACACGACTCAGAAAAACGTGACGGGAGACGTCCGTGTGAAGCTCTACAAAGGGCAAGCACAAACTGTCGGTCGTAAATCACCGTACTCACTCTACCGCCACGATTTGGCCACGTACTCTGCAGGAGACACCTTTGACCATCAGGCTGCTGTGGGCTTTATCAGCTTGTGGGGCATGCCGACAACGGTTTACGCAGGACTTCAGAACCAGTTGGGTGCTAAATCAGACCAGACACTGCCCGGTGTAAGTGTATCTGTCGCAGAGAAAGAATCGGTGGGGTCTGTAGAGGGGCCCAATGCATGAAATTATGGGGAGGACGATTTTCGCAAGATACGAATGAGTTGGTAGAACAGTACACAGCTTCTATCGCCTTTGATAAGCGACTTGCAGAAGTCGACATCCGCGGCAGCATCGCGCATGCCAAGATGCTGGGAACTACGGGTATCATTGCGGAAGTTGATGCGAATCTTCTGGTGACAGGCCTCAATGAGATACGACACGACGTAGAAGCTGACAAAATTGAATGGCGCGTTGAAGACGAAGATATTCATATGAATGTGGAACGCTTGCTTCACGAGCGCATAGGTCCAGTTGCTGGGAAACTGCACACGGGGAGAAGCCGTAATGACCAAGTAGCCTTAGATATGCATTTGTTTGTGAAAGAATCGATACAGGAGCTGCAGGCGGCAGTGAGCCGCCTGCAGCAGGTGTTGCTGGAGCAGTCGGAAAGACATCTCGACGTTGTCATTCCGGGCTACACTCATCTGCAACGGGCTCAGCCGATTTTATTCAGTCACCACCTCCTGGCTTACTTTTGGATGTTACAGAGAGATTTTGACCGACTAGAGGACGTTCATCGGCGAACAGATATGTCCCCTTTGGGTGCCGGAGCATTGGCTGGAACCACGTTTGCTGTTGACAGGCAGTATACAGCAAAGCTCCTTGGTTTTGCCGGCCTGTATGAGAACTCTCTGGATGCAGTTTCGGACAGGGATTATTTGATTGAGTTTCTCAACACGGCAAGCATTCTCATGATGCACCTGTCTCGAATGTCGGAGGAATTGATACTGTGGGTGAGCGAGGAATTTGGATTCATCGAGTTGTCCGATGCTTACTGCACCGGGTCAAGTATGATGCCGCAGAAGAAGAATCCCGATGTTCCCGAAGTGATACGCGGTAAGACTGGCCGTGTATACGGACATTTGATGGCCCTGCTCACGACGCTGAAGGGTCTGCCGCTGGCGTATAACAAGGATATGCAGGAAGATAAGGAAGGCGTTTTTGATACACTGGACACGTTACTTCCAGCACTGGAACTGGTGCGTGGAATGATGAACTCATTCACAGTGCAGACACACCGTCTGAAAAAGGTTTTTGGACAGGATTTTTCCAATGCAACGGACGTCGCTGACTATCTGGTCCAAAAACAAATGCCTTTTCGTGAAGCTCATGCCGTCGTAGGCCAACTCGTGATGCAAGCCATTGAAAAGGGGACAAACCTTGCAGGACTCTCATTGGCTGATTACAAGGCGTGCTCTCCGCTGTTTGATAAGGATGTGTTTGCGGCAATAGAAGTTCGCCGCGTCGTGGATGCGCGACAAAGCCGTGGAGGAACGGGGACCAGTGCTGTGATACAGCAAATCGAATACGCAAAAGACACACTGCGGTCACAACGAAGCAAATCAATTGGAATTTAGGCATATTGTTGCGTTACCGCAATAAAGTAGGTACACTAGACTACCATAGAACCCCGTGATTAGACCTCGGCAGTCAGAATGCGAAGAACCTATTCTGACCGGTGAGGTTCTTCATTAACTTGAAGAAGTAACAGATAGGAGTGGAGAGGTTGCGGATTGTACAGAAGTACGGCGGGACTTCGGTGGGGAGCTTGGAGCGAATTGAAGCTGTAGCTGACAGAGTTGCGAAAACAGTACAGGCCGGCAATGAATGTGCTGTTGTGGTCTCTGCCATGGGTAAAACCACGGACCAGTTAGTAGAGCTGGCGAAAGGACTTACGAACAAACCGGATGCCAGGGAACTGGACGCGTTGCTGTCAACTGGAGAGCAGGTCTCAGCAGCGCTTTTGTCAATGGCGCTACACAAGCGCAATATTACTGCCAAGTCCTACACTGGCTGGCAGGCTGGTATCGAAACAGAGGCCATACATGGGACAGCGCGGATGACAAATGTTCGTACGGAATTCCTGGAACAGGCTTTGAAGGACGGAATCGTTCCGGTTGTAACGGGCTTTCAAGGTATTGCCGGAGACTCAGTGACGACGCTTGGCCGCGGGGGCTCGGACACTACCGCAGTGGTGATTGCGGCTGCACTTGATGCAGATGTGTGTGAGATCTATACAGATGTTACGGGGGTCTTCACAACGGATCCGCGAACCGTACCTAACGCTCGGAAAATCAAGTCTCTACAGCATGAGGAAATGTTGGAACTCGCGACATTGGGTGCTCAGGTTTTGCATCCGCGCGCAGTAGAAAATGCGAAGAAGTTCTCAGTACGTCTAGTGGTTAAATCTAGTTTTTCTGAAGAAGAGGGGACAGAAATCGTGGCTGATTTGGAGGGTCTTGAACTGCAAAAACCTGTAACGGGTATTGCAACTGAGAAGAGTGTCGCGCGAATCGCCGTGGTCGGTGTACCGGTCAATCGGCACGGTCTTGCCAAGATGTTTTCAAAGCTTGCTGAAGAAAGAGTAAACGTAGACGTTATCGTTCAGAGTGTTGTTAAGGAACGTGTTGTCGATGTTTCGTTTACCGTTCAGGAGCAAGATGTCGATGAGGCGCTAGCGGTCGTCGAAGGTCTGAGAACCGAACTGGGCTTTGAAGATGTCATTAAAGAGTCAGGTTTAGCGAAAATTTCCATTGTCGGAGCCGGCATGATTAGTAATCCTGGGGTTGCGGGCGAAATGTTCGAAATTTTAGCAAGTGCGGACGTGACAATCAAGATGGTCAGCACTTCAGAAATCAAAGTGTCCTGTATTATCCCCGCTTCGCAACTGGCAACGGCCGTTTCATCTGTCCACAGTGCTTTCTTGGAGGGAGTACTGTCCGGAAGCAAGTAAAAACGGAGAACTACTCAAAAATGAGTCTTAGTTTTAGATTGTTCGAAATATTTCATTGACATTCGTTCAATCCTTCTATAAATTCAAGGAAACAAAAGAGACAGTGTTCGCATGACTGGCGGATTTTTAAGGGGATTACCTTGTGGGAGTGCGAATGAATGAAATTGCCGACCGCCTGGGCGCTGCTCGTATGAGGAGTGTGCCCTGCGGTTTTTATTTTCGGCATGTCTCTCCAAGCAGCGACAGTCACGGCGGGAGAGGCGCAAGACAGAGACTATAAGGAGTTGGGAGAGAGGCGTATGAAGGTCTTCGTAGCAGATGATATTTCCTCCTTGGGGCTTGACCGATTGAAGCAGTATCAAGAGATTGAGATTGAAAAAAGGACAGGTCTGAAAGAAGACGAACTCATTGCTGCCGTTTCCGATGCAGAAGCTTTGCTTGTTCGGTCACAGACAAAAGTGACACGAAAGGTCATCCAAGCTTGTGGGCAGCTGAAAGTGATTGGCCGGGCTGGCGTTGGAGTGGACAACATTGATGTTGATGCGGCTACAGAACACGGCATCGTTGTAATTAATGCTCCTGACGGTAATACAATTTCTGCTGCAGAACACACCTTTGCAATGCTGATTTCACTGTCGCGGCATATTCCGCAGGCGCGTCAGACGATGCAGGAGGGAAAGTGGGACCGTAAGACTTTTGTCGGTGTTGAGCTGTCAGGAAAGACGCTTGCCGTTGTCGGAATGGGGCGTATTGGAACTGAAGTGGCCAAGCGTGCTAAAGCATTTGGAATGCGTCTTGTTGCCTACGATCCATTTTTGACAGAAGACCGTGCCAAGACACTTGGTGTCACATTAAAGTCGCTTGAAGATGCGGTCGCAGAAGCCGATTTTGTGACTGTTCATACACCTTTGACAAAAGATACGAAACATATTATTGATGAGAAAATGTTCGGAAAAATGAAAACCGGAGTCCGAATCGTGAACTGTGCCCGCGGCGGTATCATTGACGAAGTTGCCCTTTGCGAGGCACTGACAAGCGGCAAGGTTGCAGGTGCTGCTTTCGATGTTTTTGAAGAGGAACCCGTGACGGCAGACCATCCTCTGCTGCAATTTCCTCAAGTCATCACAACGCCCCACTTGGGGGCATCGACGGTAGAGGCGCAGGTCAATGTGGCTGTCTCTGTCGCAGAAGAAGTTGGGCATGTGCTGGTTGGAAAGCCGTTTAAGAACGCTGTAAACATACCTTCTCTAAGCGAAGAGCAGAAACAGTATTTACAGCCGCATCTAAATTTGGGTGAGCGCCTCGGGAAATTTGTAGGTCAATTGGCGTCTGGGGCTATGTCTGAAGTAGAAATGGTGTTTTGCGGTGAACTTGATGACAGTGATTTACCCTTTGTGTCGAGAAGTGTCTTGAAAGGGCTCTTGGGCTACAGATACGGTGACGAAGTCAACTTCATCAATGCTCCGACTTTGGCTAAGCAGGCAGGTATGACTATACGACAGGTCCGTGAATCGCAGCACAAGGTATTTACCCATCTTCTCAGTCTGTCGGTTCGGGTCAACGGAGAATTACACAAGGTAGCGGGTACGCTGTACAACGGTCTTGGTCCGCGTATTGTTGAAATTGAGGGCTATCCAATCGACGCAAGTACAGAAGGAAAGATGATTTTCACAAAACACCATGACAGACCCGGGATGATTGGGCATCTTGGCAGCATGTTGGGCAAGGAACAGATTAATATTGCTGCGATGCAGGTGGGTCGTAAGGAAACGGGTGGAGAGGCAGTCATGCTTCTGACAGTGGATAAGCTGGTACCTGAATCGGTAGTGCATGAGTTGTCGCAGCTGCCTGGCATTCATGAAGTACAGACCATTGTACTCTAGCGTGGACATACCGTTTTCGCTTGAAACGACCATTTTAGATTGAAGCGACCATTTTGAGGAGGTTGTAGTTTGTCACATCCAGCGCGAGTAGACAATTTTGGTGCAGGTCCTGCAGTACTCCCGGAATCCGTGCTGTTAGAAGTGCAGGAAGAACTGCTAAACTATCGGCAATCTGGGATGTCAGTCATGGAGATGAGCCACCGGGGCAAGGCGTACGAGGAAATACAGGAAGAGGCCGAGGCGCGACTGCGAAGACTGCTGCAGGTGTCTGACGAATATGAAGTTTTATTTTTGCAAGGCGGTGCCAGTCTGCAGTTCGCCATGCTTCCGTTAAATTTCCGCGGGGAGGGGTCAGAAGCTGCCTATGTTCTGAGCGGATCGTGGGCGAACAAAGCAATGCAGGAAGCAGAGACAACGGGAAGGGTGCGTATTGCAGGAAGTTCCAAGGAGCAGGGTTTCCGGTCTATACCGACACAGTGGAACACGAAAGAGTCGGACGCCTATGTGCATATCACCACTAACAACACCATCTACGGAACCCAGTGGAGACAATTGCCTGAAAAACAGTCAGTTCCATTGGTGGCTGACATGTCAAGCGATATGCTGTCTCGTCCCTTTGCCATGACAAACTTTGACATGGTGTATGGCGGAGCACAAAAGAACCTTGGTCCCGCTGGCGTGACCTTGGTTTTGCTAAGAAGGGAATGGGTACAGCAGGCCGTGATGGAAGAAGTTCCAAAAGTCATGCGTTATGCGACCCATATTTCCGGTAAATCACGGTACAATACGCCGCCGGTGTTTTCCGTTTATGTCCTCGGAAAAGTTTTGAAATGGCTGGAGAGTATGGGGGGATTGCGGGGCATTGAGCAACTGAACGAAGACAAAGCTGGTACCCTGTATACCGCCATTGATAAGAGTGAGGGTTTTTACAGAGGGTATGCACAGGCAAGCAGCCGCTCTCGAATGAATGTCACGTTTAACCTTGCATCAGACGAACTAGAGCAGAAATTTTTGCGCGAAGCGGCGGAGTCTGGTTTTGTGGGACTGTCTGGGCACCGGTCTGTCGGCGGTTGTCGTGCCTCCATTTACAATGCCCTCTCTTTGGAGGCATGTAGTCGCCTGGCCGAATTTATGCAGACTTTTCGGAAGAACAATTGAAAGTGTGGAGTGCAATCTGTGTATAAGACGATTCTGTTTGATGTAGACGGTGTGTTATTGAGTGAGGAGAGGTACTTTGATGCATCTGCCCTGACAATCTATGAATTGTTGAGCAGCTCTCGGTTTCTTGGCGTTTCCATAAGCTATCTTCCTGAATACAGGGATAACTTTAGTGACGAACAGATTCATCAGATACGATGGAGTGTTTTTGTTCAAGATACGGTTTTAAACGCAATGAAGAGCCTAGGCATCAATGCCAATTGGGATATGGTATATCTTCAATTTTTGGTGCAGTTTCTAAAATACGCAGAAGCGGTCAGCGCTGGTCCAGAGTTTTCAAAATTCGCAGCAGTTGAATCTTGGACCGAAAAATCTCTGCGGGAATTTGGCGGTATGCTGAAAGGATTGGATATTCAGACGGATTTTTCTGACTTTTCCAAGCTGTTTGAGGCATGTCGAACAAAACAGGATTTGTGGCTTGTTTTGGAACAGCGGTATCAATTGGTGTTTGGGACAAACCCGAAAATTGAGGCAGTGTTAAGAAGCTTGTGGGAGGTAGGACAGCAAACTTTTCAAGAATGGTATCTTGGGAAAAGCTATCTGCCGTCGCAGCCTGGTAACAAAACTGGTTTTGTCTTGAACGAGGTACCGGTCGTAAATCCGAAGGAAGTGAGCAAACTCTTTGCAGAGTGCGTTCGGCGCGGAGTTCGTATTGGGGTTGCCACCGGACGGCCGGAAGTGGAAACGAAAGTTCCGTTTGAAAGCTATGCCTGGGATGAATACTTTGATGAGGGATGCATTACTACTGCGTCCGACGTGCTTGAAGCGGAGACGAGCTACCCATCTTATCGCCCTTTGTCTAAGCCTCATCCGTTCTGCTACTTGCGAAGTTACATGGAGAGCCCTGACACCATTGCAGTTCTTCAAGAGGAGTTACCTCTTGAACATACGGTAGGGGACACGATTCTCATCGTTGGAGACTCCATGGCCGATTTGTTGGCTGCAAAGAGTCTGGGATGTGATTTTGCAGCAGTACTTACAGGACTTTCAGGTAAAGCAGCTCGACCTGAGTTTGAAACAGCAGGAGCCACATACATCTGGTCGGATGTGACGGATTTATGGTCGTTACTGAAAAAATAGTTATGGGAAACGCTGGTAAGGGGAGGTATTTGCCCAGCGTGTTGTTGGGGAATAACGGCAAATTTCTTCTTGTCTAAAATTCTAGAAAAACATCTTGCGGGGAGATATGGTTTCATGCTAAGATAACAATCGTCGCTTGACCAATCGACATGGAGAGATGTCCGAGTTGGCCGAAGGAGCACGATTGGAAATCGTGTAGGCGGTTTAAACCCGTCTCGAGGGTTCGAATCCCTCTCTCTCCGCCATGTGGCGGCGTAGCTCAGTTGGTTAGAGCACACGGTTCATACCCGTGGCGTCGGTGGTTCGAATCCACTCGCCGCTACCAAAGAGCACATATGAATCATCGAACTTGGTTGATTACAAGCAGAGTACGAGTTCTGTTGCCGCTTCGCAATGGAACTCGTATTGTTTATTCACTTGATGTGACAAGGGTCTTACGATGATGTAGTGACGGTGAATTCCGTTTCGATTTTTCCGTGGAGGGTTCAAATCCGTTTCAACGAGCAGGTAGAGGGCACGAGCGTATTCATGCAGGGCTGGACAGGCTGTCAGAGTGCCATTAAAATGATAAGAGATGCGTTGTGCCACCTTGGCTCAGGGGTAGAGCGGCTCACTCGTAATGAGCAGGTCGTCGGTTCGAATCCGACAGGTGGCTCCAGTTTCTCGTTGTACGCGAATAAACCGCAGTTATGGAGAATATGGACGGCCGTTGGTTCGTTCGTCACGAGTTCAATTGTAGTTGTTCATTAAAAAAACCTGCCCGAGTCGGCAGGTTTTGTGGTTTTAGGAGGGGACGTGTTACCCAAGTGAATAAATAGGAAAATCTATACGCCCTCGCTGTCCTCGTCTTCTTCCAATTCATTGTAAGCAGAGACGACCTTTTCCCATTCTGCATCGTCTTCGATTTCGGACAATACCATTTGGTCGTCTTCCTCGCCGTCAATTCGAAAGATAACGCCTTCTTCGACGTCTTCATCAATGGGTAAGAGAATTGCGTATTCAGTTTCTTCAACGCGGATGACCTCGCCGAGGATAAAATTGTGTTCCTTTCCATCCTCGTCTTCAAGAACTATTATCTCTTCTTCATCAAATTCGTGCTCATGCTCGTGTTCGTGGTCATGATTGTGTTCTGTCATAGAGTAACCCTTCTTTCTCCAATACGGAAAAATAACTAGCCCATCATAACATTGTGGGCAAAAGCCCGTCAATTCAGACACGTGCAGTGTTACTCGACGTTATCTACGTTTGCTGACGGAACAACTTGCTTCATCACGGCACTAGCCAGGCGATCACTCACTTCTTGGAGGAGACGGTTTACTTTGGATTGCGCTTCTTGAAAGGCATTGACCTCTGGTATCGTCTCCAATTTCTCCAAAAGTGATTCAGATTCCTTGGATAAGTGCTGATAGTACTGTTCGGGAACGTTCCTCGAACTAAACTCAGCAATTTGCTCCTGCAAATCCTTTAACTGCAACATCATAGACTGCGCATCAGAACACCTTTGGAGGTCTGCCTCAGCTTTTTTATATGCATCAACTTCAGGCATTTCCATAATTCTATCGGCTAACTCTTCTGCTTGCACTAACAGGTCGTTGTGTGAAATGGTAAGTCCTCCTGTCGCCACTCGTTAAACATGGTGATATTTGTTGTACTCCTTATACGGCTCTGACGGGCTGTTCTCCCCACGGTCTCCGACAACGGCTAACACGATGCCAACGATGGCCAAGATGATTAGTGCGGTATAGGAATGGACAATAACTCCGACAAGAACCAGTAAGAATAGAGAACTGAACAAAATATACTGAGTGGAAACACGCTGATGTTTGCGCTCCATCATCATTTTGGCTCCTCTCCAATGTATCCTCACTTATGGCCATTATACGGCGCGTGAAAATTCTGGTCAAAGACTATTCCGGGATGCCGCAGGGTATAAGTGAAAAAGGTGCACATTCATTTTTGAAAATGTCACAACCGATACGTAAATAGACTTGACCGCGGCTCTGCGGACTTTTAGGCTAATACATAGGCAGGTAATGTCGTTAAGGGAGGGCTTTCCATGTTGACAAATGGACTTATAGGTATGGCTGTGGCAGCCATTGGGCTGTTATTCATGTTAGGTATGAGTGCTTCGATTACGCAGGAGAAGTTTGACAAGGCACTAGAGAAGCAGAGCGGGAAAGCGAACAGATAATTGGCACAGCAAATTTTGAACTTTCAATTTCCTGACGCGGAGCAGTATGCTTTTCTGTTTGAAAATGTCCACCTGGTGATGTTGACTTGGGAGCGGGATAACGCGAAATTCCTATTCCGCATTGGTTCCCATCGAGACGACGGCGTATTGGAACTGGACTATCCGGGAAAAACATTTAACGACAGAGTTCTTGATACGCTGGAAAACATCTTTTTTATTCAGGTTCAAGAAGAAGGCGGCGATCCGGCTTCCTACGTTTTGGGCAGCTACTTTGAAGTCGAGGGTCAAATGTTTGGCGCGTATTATGAACGTTCAGTGCAAGACCAACCGGGTGTAGTGCTGTTTAAAATTGTCGGGGAAGTTCCAGACCAGCAGCTGGAAGTACCTGAAGAGGCAGAATACAAAGCGGCTGTGGAGGCCTTTTCTGCTCAGCATGCTGACATTGTGGAGATTGATGAAGCCAACAATCGATGAGGCGGCAATGATAAACACGTAGTCAACTAGTTGGTATGCAAACTAGCTCCATAAACGAAGAGGGATAACGCGACGAACGTATTGTCCGAAGCGAATCCCTCTTTTTCGTTCCAACTGGCGCCTCTTGTTATGGTTCGGTTCAGTTACTCTGATGCGACTACAGGTTATGCGAGAGAAAGTCTGAGAATTCAGCAGCTTCCTCCTCTTCTGCTATCGAAAAGGCGCTTGCAATAAACTCGAGGTCTTCCGCATCGTCCTGGCCCACTATCGCTGTGCGTCCATTCTGAATAATCGTGACCAAACTCTTTCCATAGAAGTTCTCCGTGCGTGTTATCGCAACGTCAAACCGAGTCGTGTTTCCGAGGTAGCCGACATAACGAGTCTGGGTTTGTTCCGTATTGTCATATAAGATGGACCAATCGTCCAATGGCGTCGTCTCCTAACTTAAAACCTTACATAACCTTGAGAGGTTTTCGCAAAATCATTTTCGCTTAAATCATTCAGTTCCCGACTAGCCTGCAGGAACAGGTCACGGTCTTTGTCATCTAAGGCGGCGTCAATCACGCGCCTCAGTTCGTCCTTCCGGCGGCTTCTGTCTTTGACTTCTTCCAAGACCTGTGTAACCTCTTCCGGTATGGGCAAGTCCGGCAAGTTAATAAAGACGTACAACGTCTCGTTTCTCTGAAGGAACCGCTTCAGCAATGCGTGAATCTCCTTCGGATGGCTTGCTTTAACAATCCGGTTGTTTTCATAAATCCGAGCAATCATACCGTGCCGTCCAATAATAAGCAATGGTACATTCTCCAGCACAATATTGGTAAGCTCGACTTGTTCATGAGAAGCAACCAAGA
The DNA here is from genome assembly GCF_016406125.1 of Alicyclobacillus sp. SO9. Taxonomy (NCBI): domain Bacteria; kingdom Bacillati; phylum Bacillota; class Bacilli; order Caryophanales; family Alicyclobacillaceae; genus Alicyclobacillus; species Alicyclobacillus sp. SO9. The sequence goes on from NZ_CP066339.1 coordinate 2,192,685, forward strand.
AATCCAGAATATATTCAGCGCCAGTGGGCAAAATTTTGGTCTTTAACTGAAGGAGTTCTTCCTTTGCTATCATTGTAATCGCCTCCTCATTAGACGTCCGCGGGACAATGGGTCAACTGCGGTTCAAACGCTACAAGGAGTTACATCCAGTAGGTACTAATTATTCTATGCTGCATATACGCGAAATGCATAGACCTCAGAGCAGGTATAAATCTTTGCTGTACCTATATTCTATCAAATAGGGTAAAGATATAGAAGTGAAATGACTGCCAATTCCGCAAAATTCCTTCATTATCCACAAACTCTACAACGTAAGAACCGGGAAAAGGAGATGAAGGATGTGGTCCCTTGCCTAAGACACGCCGTCTGAGCATATAAATTCTCACTTACGTTTTCGGATATAGTTTCTTTTCGTCATATGGCGAAATTTCGAACACCGCTGAATTAGTCTTCATTTTCCTTTGCCGCCGTGATACGATTACTCCAGAATTCGGGGGTGTATCCGGTGAAAAAAGCACTCATATGTTTAGATGTTCAAGAGGAATTCTTGGGTCAATCTTTGGACTACATAGCGACTTTGTGCCAGCGCTACCTGAACCGAAGTGGAGACGACTACGATGCTGTCGTCTTGACTCATTGGGTTTATCCTGAGTTAGAGGGCAAAGATACGCTGATGTTGTCTCATCCAAAGGCACTTGTGGTTGGTAAGTCGACGTTTTCTGGGCTCACCGCAGAAGTTCAGCAGTTGTTTCAAGAAAAGGGAATTGAAGAAGTACACGTGGCCGGAATCGATGCTGAAATGGCAGTCTTGGCAACCATGTTCTCGGTAGTGGACGCGGGATACAAGGTGAAAATTTTGGAACGGCTTGTGGCGTCTTACCACGGTCGCAATTGGGAGTCTATGACAATTGCGCGACACGCCATTGGAACTGAAAATGTGATACCCCTTGGCGGCGACCGGGTGTACGTGTAAATCAAGCTTACTTCAAAGCATATAGTTTGCCCTTATACGATTAGGTTCTTCGGTACATTTTGGTCTGCAACTGAACGCTTCCTCCGCACATACTACACTGTGGGGGAGGCGCTTCTTTTATGGATAGATGGGTGTATTTTGCCGGGCTTTATGAATCAAAGTTTGAAGCGTATTGCGCCGTGATGTGGGTCGAGGCCGATGAGCGAATTCGCGGAGATGTGTTACCCACAGAAGTACAGGTGTATCGTACAACCCACGGCAAATTCGGTGTCCGCTTCCGCCGCGATGCGTCAGCACAAATCTCCATGTAATTTATCTGCAGGACTCAACGAAGGAGTGTGAGTCCTGCAGGCAAGTTATGCTACAAATCCGTCTCGGTATCTGCTTCTGAGCGAACGCTTTTATCAGAGGAATCGCTTGCAAGGGCATGGTCTTCATCACTGCTCATCACACTGTCGGAAGCGTCGCCGTCCAAATGCTGCAATTCCAACTTATCCAGTGCAGAAGCGGCGTCAGTACTCGGACCCGTTTTTGTGGAATTTTGTCTCTTTGCGGCTTTTTGCTGGGAATGAAGAAGGTCTGAGTAGTCTACACTGAAAAGCGTGTCGTCCTTGTCAGATTTCACGGATTTTTTCTGGGCTGAAGGATTAGCATCAGTGCTGTTTGGCCGCTGTCCGGAGGATGTCGTCAAGCTGCTGGTCAAAGCAACCAGCGGGCACCAGCCTGTGATGCCCTCCGCAATTTTCGCGGCTCCAAGACCTGTCAGGAGTGAACGGGAGAGTGGGGACCGACGTCCGGCAATGCCGCTGCCAAACATGATGAGCCCGGCGGACAGCCTGAGATACCGGTCCAGTGTCCCGATGTTGGGTTTAAATGGATTCAAGCGGGATACCTCCTTGCTAGTGGTTTTGAGGATTCGTGAATGCAATTAGTATGTCCCGAATCTTAGTTCTCTATGTTTGACTTTGACTATCCTTGACTATTTGTTTCGAGTCGGTAATACTAGTGAAGCAGGTACATACTGAATTCAAAGGGAGATGTGATTCATGAGTTTAGTGCCAATTGTGATTGAACAGACCAGCCGCGGGGAACGCAGCTACGACATCTATTCGAGGCTTCTGAAGGACCGTATCATCTTCTTAGGTACGGCAATTGACGATACAGTTGCAAATGCAGTAGTAGCTCAGCTGCTGTTTCTTGCCGCCGACGATCCCGATAAGGACATCCAGATGTACATTAACAGCCCCGGCGGTTCTGTCAGTGCAGGTTTGGCTATTTATGACACCATGCAACACATTAAACCAGCCGTTTCAACCATGTGTGTCGGTTTGGCGGCGAGTATGGGTGCAGTACTGTTGACAGCGGGAGCCAAAGGCAAGCGCTACGCACTGCCAAACTCCGAAGTCATGATTCATCAGCCGCTTGGAGGTGCCAGGGGTCAAGCGTCTGACATTCAGATTCACGCCGAGCACATTGTGAAAACCCGTCAGAAGTTGAATCAAATCCTCAGTGACCGTTCCGGAAAACCGTTGGAACAGGTTGAAATGGACACCGACAGAGACAGATTCATGTCTGCACAAGAGGCGCAGGATTACGGATTGATTGACGAAGTCATTCGGCAGAAGGACTGACGTAGTCTTGAACATGTTGCCACAGGGAATTACAGATAAAATTCATCAGGCGGGCACGATTTCTTTCGCCCGCCTGATGGACCTTGCCTTATACTCAGAACATGGATACTATAGCGAGCGTGTTCAAATCGGACGAAAAGGAGCAGATTTTTTTACTGCCAGTCAAAGTCCGCTTTTTGGTATGACCTTAGCCGCAGCCATTGAAACAAAGTGGCAAGAGTGGGGCGAACCTCCTGAGTTGCAGGTTGTGGAAGTGGGTGCTGGACAGGGAGAGTTGGCGGAAACCATTTTGTCAGAGTTGACTGCATCAAGTCGAATAAATCACGTGTCCTATTGCATCCTCGAGCGGTCAGCGAAGTTGCGTCAAGTTCAGCATGAACGGCTTGAGCAGGCAGCACTCATCGGGCCCGCTAAAGTCATCTGGGAGGATCCGGTAAAGGATATCCCGACAATTATCATCGCTAATGAAGTCTTGGATGCGCTTCCTGTTGAAGTTGTCAAAAAGACACATCGCGGTTGGGAACTGCTAAGCGCTGGCCTGAATGCTTCGAATGGGCTTACTTGGCATTGGAATGAAGCCGATAGAAATGCGGCGGCACTCGCAAATGAGTTCATTAACTGCCCCGAAGGTACAGTCGCTGAAATATGTCTTTTCTATGAATCCACTATGGCACAGGTTATGGACAACTATTCTGCCCCTGTACAGGCACTCTGGTTTGACTACGGCATCTTTAAGGAAGAGTGGGAGGCAGGTGTTCGTCCGGAAGGAACACTGCGTGCTTATCTGAATCACGAAATTGTCGATCCTTATACTCATTTGTTTGAAGCTGACATCACGGCGGATGCAAACTGGACACATGCCGAAGCGGTGAGTCGAAAATTCGGATTTTCAACAGAAGTAATCACGCAAGGGAATTTTCTTTTTCGTCACGATATTATGAAACGGGCTGTAGAACTTCAGCAATCTGAACCGACACTGCTGGCAGGTAGTCGTTGGACGCAGCAATTAAAGCAATTGGCTCTGCCTGGCGGCATGGGCGATCGCTTTTCAGTGCTTATATGCGAACGTTCTGTGGCGCGATGAATTGGAGGAAGCAAGGACGATGCTGCGAAAATTGGCCATTGCGTGCCTGATTATTGGGCTGGGATTTTTAGTGTTTGGAATCCAATATATGCACCATATGAAGTGATTTTTTATATTTATGTCATACTATTTCTGATTAAGTGTAGAACATTTGGCGTTCTTTGTGTAATATAGAGGGGAAAAGTGATCCTCTATGCGCAAAGGGGCGTAATAAATCATGACAATTCGTGTAGCGATTAACGGATTCGGACGTATTGGACGCATGGTGTATCGGCGAGCAGCTCAGATGAATGATATACACATTGTTGCTGTAAACGGGACAGCCGATGTCGATGTGCTTGCTCATCTTCTCAAATACGATTCCGTTCACGGTACATGGAACGAAGAAATAGACGTAACTTCGGATGGTTTCGTTGTCGGAGGAAAGTTTACAAAAGTCCTTTCCACCAGGAATCCGGCGGAACTGCCGTGGAACCAACTCGACATCGATGTTGTCGTTGAAGCGACTGGTATGTTTCGAAGCCGAGAGACAGCAGGGATACATTTGCAAAATGGCGCTAGAAAGGTCGTCATTACTGCGCCAGCGTCTACGGACCGGGATGCAGACCTCACTGTGGTGATGGGTGTGAATCACGAACAGTACGACCCGCAGCGCCACCATATTTTGTCTGGAGCGTCTTGTACGACGAACTGTCTCGCTCCGCTGGTCAAAGTGTTAAATGATGCGTTTGGATTAGAACAGGGTATGGTTACAACTGTTCATTCATATACCAGTGACCAAAGGAGTCTGGACAATCCGCATAAGGATTTGCGTCGGGCTCGGGCATCGGCCGAGTCGATTGTCCCCACGAGTACGGGCGCGGCCAAAGCCATCGGACTCGTTATCCCAGAGTTAAAAGGCAAGTTAAACGGCTTGTCGTTGAGGGTACCCACCCCGAATGTATCTGTGGTCGATCTCGTTGCAAATCTCTCCACCCCAGTGACCAAAGAGCAAGTCAATGAGGTTCTGGCAGCTTCGGCTGTGAGCTCTATGACCGGAATTGTCGCTTATACAGAAAAGCCCTTAGTCTCTGTAGATTTTAACGGAGACAGCCGTTCAGCGATTATTGACGGCCTGTCTACCATCGTTCTGGGTGAGACTTCTGTGAAAGTATTGGCGTGGTATGACAATGAATGGGGCTATTCCTGTCGCATCGTCGATTTGGTTCGACTGGCGGTACAGCCGCAGGTGGTCAACCCTTTAGAAATGATTGCACGTAGTTGAAGCAACACAAGAGAGTGTAGTGACCGCGGTTTCCGATTCTCATGCGGCACTATTTTCATTGAACGCAGTGGAAGTTCTGGACACGACATCTGTCGTGTCCGTTTTCTATGGTAAAATGGAAAACCGAAGTGAGAGATCAGCCCGCAAGTACTGGCACAGGACTGAAACTGCAGCAATGACGGCTACAGTAATGAAGGCTGCCTTAGTGAAGGCTGCATAAATGGAGCGAATGAACATGGAGTTGTATTTTGATAATGCTGCGACAACACCTTTACTCAGCGACGTAAAGAAAGTCCTGCAAGAACAAATGGATAATTACGGGAACCCGTCGTCTTTGCATCATCTGGGTGTCAAGGCAGAGCAAGTACTCACTCAGACCAGGAAGGACGTTCTTCGCTGCGCGGGCCGCAAGAACGATGATGTCATTTTTACCGGCAGCGGTACGGAAGCCAACAACCTGGCCATTTTTGGCGTCGCACAGTTGCGGGACAGACCCGGCCATGCTGTAACAACGGCACTGGAGCACCCCTCGGTACTCGAAGCGTTTAAACGCCTGGAGCGGTTAGGGTGGAAGATTAGTTACGTAAAGCCAGATGACAACGGTGTTATCACTAGTGCACAGATTCTTCGCGAAGTGCAAGACGATACGGCGCTCGTGAGTGTCATGCACGTCAATAATGAGACTGGAGACATTTTTCCAGTTTCAGAAATTTCCGCTGCACTAAAAGCTTATCCCAAGGTTCGGTTCCACGTGGATGGAATTCAAGCCTTTGGCAAAATTCCGAATGCGGCCGAAGTCAGCGGGGCTGACTTATATAGTCTCTCGGGTCACAAAATTGGGGCACCCAAAGGGATTGGTGCCCTGATTGTGAGACGAGGTGTTCAGTTGCAACCCCTCCTGTACGGAGGAGGTCAGGAGCGCGGTCTGCGTTCCGGGACCGAGAATGTGTTGGGGATAGCGGCGCTTGGGACAGCCAGTAAACTTGCAGCCAGGGACATGTCTGAAAGTTACCCCCATGTTTCAACATTGATGAGACAATTGCGCGAGGGCCTCAAGAACATCCCTGGGTGCGTTGTGGATGAACGTCCGCTGAATTTCTCGCCCTACATTGTCAGCACATCTTTTCCTGGACTTAAGGGTGAGGTTTTGGTCCACACGCTGGAGGAAGAGGGGCTGTATGTATCAACGGGATCGGCCTGTTCCACTCAAGGCGGGCACGCAAAGGCCAGTCATGTGCTCGAGGCCCTTGGCAGAGAAACACGCGAAATTACGGGGACTCTGCGTTTTTCTCTTGCCAGATGGCAAAGTGAGGAAGACGTGAACAAGGCCTTGGAAATTGTTAAAAGCCGCGCGGCGTGGCTTGCGGATATTATGAAATAATACTGAGGAGTTCATTCTATGATTGAACATGTGATTGCACGGTATGGGGAAATTGTGCTGAAGGGTAAAAATAGATCGCACTTTGAGAAGGTCTTGCTTCGCAACATGCAGAGAGCTCTGAGGGACTGGCCGGATGTGAAGGTACAGCGCAGCGGAGGCCGGATGCTGGTTCATCTTCACAGCGCTCCCGTTACGCCGGTAGTTGAAGCCCTGCAAAGAGTGTTTGGGATTGTATCCCTCAGTCCAGTGTACTTTACGGATATTGATATCGACAAAATTGTCGAGACCGCATTGTTACTGATGGATGAGCATAAGCAAACTGGAGCTTCGGCGCGCACCTTTAAAGTTGAGGCACGTCGAAAAAATAAGTCATATCCGTTGACATCGCCACAGATTCAACAACAAGTTGGCGGCGCTCTGCTCGCCAAAAGCAGCGGTTGGACTGTGGATGTACATCGTCCGGACTTAACTGTACAAGTTGAAATCGGACATCAGGAAGCGGCCGTATTTGGGACAAAAATCAAAGGCCTGGGCGGCCTGCCCGTAGGCAGCGGAGGAAAAGCGCTGCTGCTCTTGTCCGGAGGAATTGACAGCCCAGTAGCTGGGTGGCTTGGTATGAAGCGCGGTGTTCAGGTGGAAGCCATTCACTTTCACAGTTATCCTTTTACAAGCGAACGAGCGCTCCAAAAGGTTGAGGATTTGGCGGATATCCTGGCTGATTGGGGACACCCTGTTCGCCTGCATACGGTGCATTTTACTGAAGTGCAGACAGAGATTCGCAAGCACTGTCCAGACAACTTGGGAATCACTATTATGCGGCGAATGATGATGCGGATTGCTACGCAGTTTGCACAGCAGAACGGGATGTCAGCTCTCTTGACGGGAGAGAGTCTGGGCCAGGTTGCCAGTCAAACACTGGAGAGCATGCAAACGATAAACGCAGTGACGTCGTTGCCTGTATTGCGCCCCTTAATAGCAGAGGATAAGGTGGATATTATCCACCGAGCCCGGGCCGTCGGCACCTATGAGACTTCTATTTTGCCGTACGAAGACTGCTGCACCATTTTTGTACCGAAGAGTCCGCGAACGAAACCGAGAATTGAAGAGGCAGAGACGGCTGAAGCAGGTCTGGATGTAGACGGGCTTGTGGAGAGAGCTGTCGCATCGATTACGACAAAAGTCTTTCACGGAACAGAGGATGTTTGATGTAACCGTATTTCGTGCAACCTAACCTGGGGAGGCTGATGTAGGATGCGAACGATTCGCGCTGTTTACAGGCTCTTTCGCGTCTTGGCAATCCTGTACACCGTTGTGCGAGCTGTGATGTCAAGCAGGTGGTTGTTTATTTTAGTCGCACTGTGGCGCATGTTGAGACGGTCGAAAACGAAGCAACCGCTGGTGTCGGATATTGCTTTTATTGACGGGGCAGATCCGGTGGTCTACAAACGCACGGGTTGGCGCACGATTATACCAAGGCGCGTAGGTACCAGAGACACAAAATAGTCACAGATTCCTGAGCCTGAGGACGAAGAATCGGTCCTCAGGTTTATTTTTAGGTAATTTTGGGAATACCGATCAGTAGAAAAGGTATTTTACCGTTACTGTTCAGGAGGATGTGTTATGGGACAGACCTTAAAGACCATGCGTCAAGACGCATGGACCATCGAAGACGACCAAATTCTTGCAGAGATTGTTCTCAATCATATTCGCAATGGCAGCACACAGCTGGCAGGTTTTAACGAGTCAAGCCGGAAACTCGGGCGAACAGCAGCTGCCTGCGGCTTTCGTTGGAACGCGTGCGTACGCAAACAATATCGTAACTCCATTGAAGGTGCAAAGGAGAAACGAAAGGAACGAAAGTCTGAGCAGATTGAAGCACAGTTGGAAGGGGGAGACCCGGACCATCCGACAGCTACATTGATGAGTTGGGCTCAGGTATTGCGCTTTTTGCGCCAGGAAAAGAGCACTGCTCAACACTGGGCCTCGCGCTGGCGCCAAGCGGAACGGCAGGCTTCTCACCTGCAGGAGAGTTATGACGCACTGAAGCAAGCGTATGAGGAAGTCAAAACGGAGCACGAACAGCTTCTCAGAGACCATGAAACAGTGGTGGCAGATTATCGGGCGTTGGTACAGATTGTTGACCGTGCGCGTAAGTCGGCTGTCTTTGACAACGACGAAATGCAGAGCGGATTTATGTACCGCATCGATGAGCACGGCAACTTGGAGCGGGTTGCCTCTGATTCCCTTTCGGCGGAATCTTAAACTGAGTTTTACAGTTCAAGTTGTGCATGATTTCATGTACGAGGGGTTTCTGAAGAGGAACTCCTCTTTTTGTATTCCTGATGTCCACTTCATAGTCGTTTCCTTAGCACGAGACACCTGGAAAGGCCGCTAAACGTCGTATAGTTGTATCTGACTGTGGAACGATAGCTGTAACAACACTGAGTCTGGCTTTCCTGGGAGTGGACGGATGAGATGCACCAACTTGCAAAATGGATTGTCATTGGTTTCGTAGCTTTATCATCCTTGATGACAACGGGTTGCTACGACCGTCAGGAACTTGAGCAACAGGCTTTTGTCACTGTGATGGGCATCGATAAGGCCCCCAACAACATGGTCGATTGCTCCCTGCAAATTGCTGTTCCCAAGACGCCGGGGAGCGGCGGTGGATCGTCATCGGGATCACCATTATCAGCTGCCGCACCCCTTACCTTTCGTGCACACAGCATCACTGAAGCATTAATGATGGCGAATACCAGCGTAGAGCGTTCCATCACCCTTTCTCACCTGAGTACCGTTATATTCGGAAGGAGTCTCGCTGAAGGCGGACTTCAGTCCGTTATTCAACCGTTTGTTCGCTACCGAGAGTTTCGCCGGACCATGTTTGTAGCGGTGGCTCAGGGAACAGCCCAGGAAGTCATGGCAAGTAACAAGCCGGTATTGGAACACTCGTCAAGTCGTATGGCTGACAGCATCTATGTCATGGGTGGACGAGTCGGCCTGTTTCCTGTGACCCAACTCAACGATTTGATTACAGCTATGGAGACCCCGCACCAGGATGTGATTTTACCGCTATATGCAGTAAACCAAAGTATCAAGGATAACCCTAAAGGCGGAGCGATTAAATCGGGAGAAGTGTTTCAACCGGGCAGTGAGGCGCGGTCCGGAGGCAATCCTGTGGAGTGGATTGGAGGCGCCTTGTTTAAGGGCGATAAAATGAAGGATACGCTGTCCGGAACAGATATGATTTATCTTCGGATGTTGCGGGGAACGGTTAAGACGACAAACATTGATTTTCAAATCAACAAGCAGAGGGAAGGAGCGGTCGGGATTTATATTCGCAAGGAAAGAAGTCCTGACATTAAGGTGGTGCTCTCCAATCCTGTGAAAGTGAAGGTGACGCTGGCGTTTGATGCCGATCTCGTCTCCGAACCCGCAACGAAACAAGCATCTGTGATTAGCCGAGAAGATAAGATAAAGCGTCTCATAGAGAAAAAGCTGGAAGAGCACATCAAAGAGGTACTGAAGAAGGTCTACAATCAGGATAAGCTGGACCCCATTCCGCTGTCGAATCACATTCGGGGGCACTTTCGGACTTATCATCAGTTTGTAAGCTATGATTGGACAAACAAACTGAAAACCCTGCAACCGGACGTTTCCGTCAAGCTGTCGATTCGAAGGTTTGGCAAGAGACTCGAGCCAGTTACAGAAAGGTAGTGGAAACTGCCGCCTGTGTTTCTGTGCCAGCTGAGTCATTGCCGTTTTCAAAACTTCGGCGGAGGCGAATTAGATTGGCGCTCGCCTCGTGGCATGGATAACTGCCTTGGAACTTGAGGTTGAATCGGCTGCTGTCCGGGCTGTTGCACCGGGACTTGAGGTTGAATCGGCCGCTGTCCGGGCTGTTGCATCGGGACTTGAGGTTGAATCGGCTGCTGTCCGGGCTGTTGCATCGGATATTGGGGCTGCATTGGCTGGCCTGGAGGGCGCATGGTTGGGGAATTGGAGTCTTGGTATAATGGCCTTCCAGTTTGCGACTGCTGTGTTGAGCCGGAGTTGACGGATTTATGCTCATCGTCTTCGACGGTTGTTCCTTTTTTGCTGTCCTCGGAGGTTGACTCCCCGTTCATAGCTGCTACTGCGTATTGCGATACCCACTGAATCATTGCCACAAATACCGGGTTCTCCACCCATTTGAGCAGTTGTTTGCCGTCTATTTCCCTGTCTTGTGCGAGTCCTGCGCGCAGTGTGGATGATACATGTAAGATGAGACGAACATACTCACGAGTAGTGAGTCCCAACTGTTGCGCTTCGATTTGCAATTGACGCCACTCACGTGTGGCGGTGTTTAGGGGTGTTTTTCTTTTACGCGCTTTCGCATGCAGACCTCTGCGAGTTTTTTGCCCTTTACTGGTCATACCTCTTCACCTCTGGTCTATCCAATGGCGGACAGAAGCCGGCTGTGTAGTGCATTCGCCCCTGATGCCAGATAACACAAGCGGCGCGAAGCTGTCGGGACACTCGGTTGGGGGGCTCGCTGAAGTGCTTGAGAGAGAATTTGACAGGCTTTCAGACTATGACGAAAATCCGCCGTCAACACGCAGGACTGTACCCGTGATGTATGCGGCCTTGGGAGACGCCAGGAAAACTGCCGCTTCGGCAACCTCTGTCGGTGTACCAAAGCGCTGAAGCGGGATTTCGTTCTGAACAATCTCTCTGTCCTCAGTTGTTAGTCCCTGAAGCATGTCAGTGTCCACAGCACCCGGTGCAATTGTGTTGACTGTAACTCCTGTACTCCCCAACTCTTTGGCCATGGCCTTAGTGAAAGCAATGACTGCTCCTTTAGCGGCCGAATAGACACTCTCTCCCGCTGCGCCGGAAATACCCCAGACGGATGAAATGTTAATGATACGTCCGCCATCGCGGCGTTGCAAGTACGGCAAAACGGCTTTTGTGCAGAGAAAGGTCCCCGTCAAATTGGAACCAATCACCCGTTCGTAGTCTTCCAGGGTCGTGTCTTCTAACATTCGGTACAACGCCGTTCCTGCGTTATTCACCAGAATAGAGGGGAGTCCCAACTCTGTTGCTGCTTCCATCAGGCGTAGTACCTGGCGTTTATCAGTAATGTCTGCTTGAACCGTAATGGCGTCAGTGCCGAGTCGTTCACACTCACCGCGAACCTGCTCAGCTTGGAGACTGGAGTTGCGGTGATTGACAACGACGCGAGCCCCGGCATTTGCCATTGCAACGGCAATAGCCGCGCCGATTCCTCGTGAGGCTCCCGTTATGATCGCTGTTTTGCCGAGGAGGGGGCGCTCCAGCTTGATGCTGTCATTTTCTCTTGTATCACGGGTGTTCTCAGACGAACGCTCCATCACGCGAACATCCTTTCATCATTTGTCTCTTCGGTTATTTTAGCATACGGCTGAGCCCATCTTTGCAAAGGGTGTATGAACCTGATAGTCTAAACACAAAGGCTCTCGGAACTTTTATCCCAAGGCGGTTATGCCTATAAAGTAAGCGCTTTAACGCAACTGTTGCCTAAGCACAAGTTATGGACGGAGGTCTTATAAGTGAGTATTCCCAAGTCGGTTATAATCAAAGAAGTCGGTCCGCGGGACGGATTACAAAACGAGTCAGCCGTGGTGCCAACTGAGGACAAGGTAGAGCTGATACGACGGTTATCGGACTCGGGCCTGAAACATATAGAAGTAAGTTCCTTCGTCAACCCGAAATGGATTCCGGCCCTGGCGGATGCCAGTGATGTATTTGCGCAAATCGAGAGGAAAGACGGGGTTCTGTACAGTGCGCTGGTACCCAATGAACGGGGCCTGGAACGGGCACTGACAGCGAACGTTGACGCCGTCAACATCTTTATGTCGGCAAGCGAATCTCATAATAGGAAAAACATTAATAAGTCGATTGAGGACACATTTCCAGTTCTTTCACCGGTCGTGAAGTCGGCAAAGAACCAGGGCTTACCAGTTCGCGGATATGTGTCTACCGTGTTCGGCTGTCCATACGAGGGAAAAGTCAATATCGAGTCGGTTTTAAACGTCAGCCATCGCTTACTTGAAATGGGCATTGATGAATTGTCTCTGGGAGACACCATTGGAGTGGCTGTGCCGTCTCAAGTGACCGAGGTCATCGAAAAGCTGACGACAGAAATTCCCCGCGAGAAAATCGCTCTACATTTCCATGCTACGTACGGCACGGCTATGGCAAACATTTGGGCAGGGTTAAACAGTGGAATTTCCATCTTTGATGCTGCCGTGGGCGGTCTCGGCGGTTGTCCCTATGCTCCCGGGGCTTCTGGAAACGTGGCCACGGAAGACGTGCTGTACATGCTTCATCGCATGGGAATCGAGACTGGAGTAGATGAGTCAAAAATTCTGGATACTGCTGCTTGGCTTGAAAAAGTAATTGGGCGAAACGTCGCAAGCAACATGCGAGCAGTGCAAAGAGGTGCGTCTTAGGATGCCTGCGTCAATGTAGGTACCAGTGAACACCTTTGTATGGAATTTAAATTTGAGCTTGGAGAAGGAGAAGACTATGGCCGAACTAGTACTAAAAGAGAAAAGAGCTAATTCTGTAGTCTTGACTCTAAATCGCCCGGAGAGCGCTAACGCATTATCCGTAGCGCTGCTTACGGCATTGATTAAGGAATTGAATGAGCTTCAATTCGACACGGACACTCGCACTGTTATCCTGACTGGTGCGGGTGAGAAAGTCTTCTGTGCCGGAGCTGACCTTAAGGAACGAAAAGGTATGTCGGACAGGGAAGTTCGCCAAACAGTGCATCTCATCCGTCAGAGCATGAATACAGTGGCCAGACTTCCGATGCCTGTGATTGCGGCAGTGAACGGAATGGCATTTGGGGGCGGAACGGAACTGGCACTTGCGGCTGACATTAGAATCGCCGGTAGAAACGCAAAGATGGGTTTAACTGAAACAAGCTTGGCAATTATTCCCGGTGCAGGCGGTACCCAGAGACTACCGCGGTTGATAGGGCTAGCCAAGGCTAAGGAATTGATATTTACAGCACGTCGGATTGATGCTGAGACTGCGCTTGCACTTGGATTGGTCAACCAGGTGGTTGAGCCGGGAGCCGTGCTGGACGCCGCATTCGAGTTAGCGACGGAAATCAGCGCGAATGGACCGTTGGCGGTACGGCAGGCAAAGTTGGCCATGAATCAGGGAAATGAAGTAGATTTGGCAACAGGACTCACGATTGAAGAACAGGCGTATGAAATTATCATTCCCACGAACGACAGACTCGAGGGGCTCAAAGCGTTTGCGGAAAAACGCAAGCCGGTGTATCGCGGTGACTAAGGAGAAGCGGCCCTAGCGACATGGCATTGAGACCAGGGCTAAGCGGTGTTGTCCTGGTACCTTGCAGGATGACTGCTCGTAACGGGCAGTCATCCTTGTATTTTCCAAGTCTGAAGAGGGATGCAAAACTTTACTTTGCAATCTCTAGTTTGTATCATTAGTAGGCGGATTCGGATAGGCGGAGTAAGGATATTTGCTCGGTCTATTTTCTCTCTATAGAACTCTATACCTTCAGAATTCTACACCTGCACAACGTTAACAAGGGGGGATGGTCAATGAAATACAGTCGACGTCAAACAAATACTGGGAATCAACTGGCCGACTTGCACATGCGAGATTTTGAGAAAGTGGCACATCTGTATGATGGCCAGAACCCCGGTCACTTGGATACATATCGGCAGCGGGCAGAGGCTCTGGAAATGCGCTTCTCGTCCGAACACCGGCATAATTTAGTTGCTGCACTCGTCCCTTACTTAAAGGCCACAAACGCCTCAAATTCCGCTCTCCAACAAGTGGAGCGACTTCGCGACCGACGGGCTGTAGCTGTCGTTACAGGTCAGCAATCAGGTCTGTTTCTTGGTCCTATGTATTCAATCTACAAGGCGCTGAGTGCCATCGGACTGGCATCTCGGCTGGAGGAAGATTTGAAAAGGCCGGTCGTTCCTGTTTTCTGGATTGCATCAGAAGACCACGATTTTGGGGAAGTCGACCATGCGTATCTTGTTGATTCCGAGAATGACATTCAGCGCCTTCGGTTATCCATCGAACCCCATCCACACCAAATGGTGTACCACCAGGGTCTGACTGCTGAAGCAGTAAATCAAGTGATTGCACAAGCTAACGCAGTGCTGCCGGACGCTTCCTTTAAAAGCGAATGCATTGCATCCATACGAGAGGCCTTTCAACCCGGGATGTCCCTGTCAACGTGGTTTGCTGTCGTGCTAAATCAGGTTCTGGGAGACTACGGTCTGGTTTTGGTTGATCCGTGTTTGCCACAATTACGAGAACTTGTAGCGCCCGTTTGGAGAACCACACTGGAGAATGTCTTGCCGTTGCGAAAGAACCTGGACGAAGTGTATCAAAATGTAAAGAGTCTAGGTGTGGAGCCTGCAGTCATCAGAGACCGGTCCAATACAACAATGTTCTATGTTGAGGATGGAAAAAGGTATGTACTGCAAGCTGACGATCGCGGTGAAATGCTGACTGCCCGTCAGTTGGATTTGACCCAGCCTCTGGGTGACTGGCTGAAACTGGCTGAGGAAAACCCGTCTGCATTTAGTTCCAATGTACTTTTGCGGCCTGTGGTCCAGGATAACTTACTACCCACACTTTGTTACGTTGGAGGCGGCGCCGAAATTTCCTACCACCCGCTGTCTGCGGGAGTCTTTCATACACATCAGTTGACTTTACCTCCGCTGTTGCTGCGTCAACGGATGACGCTTGTTCCGCCAGCCGTGCAGAGAAGTATGAACCAATTTCATGTCAACCATGACATCTATGAGCACCCTGTTAACCTTGTTGATAAGGCCTTGGCCAATGAAGGCGGAGATGAGATTGCTTTCCAAATCTCTGCTTTGAAGCAGGACATTGAGTCAAAGTGGGAACGCTTTGCAGACCGGTTGGCTTATTTGGGCCCGCAGATTGAGGAAATTGCGAAAAATCAGGCACAAAAGGAGCAAGCAGGGGCAGAACGCGTGAGAAAAAAGACGGAACTGCTGCTTGAACGGCAACAACAGGACAAGGTCCGCAAGCTTCGGGGAATCGAACGTTGGCTGTGGACCGATGGACATTTGCAGGAACGCCGTCTCTCTCTGATTGCATTCTGGTCGCGATTTGGAGTTGACTGGATTAAAGAACTGCCTCGATGGGCGGATTATCAATGTCAAGGCGTTGTCTATCAGGTGGAGTTATAGTTGTTATTTGCTTTCTAAGAATCACATAGGGTTTCAAAACCACATACGGGACGAATGCCTTGTAAACAGCGTGGTCTGTTGCAAGGCTTTTTCTATTTAAAGAAATCCTAAACATTTTTTAAGTCTGTTGCAGGAGAATATAAAAATGAGACGAATGGTAATGAGAGTGGTGAGAAGTGGGTGAAAGTGGTGCCAAGTGGAGAATAGGTGGTGAGTCGAGTGTTAATGGGGGAGTATCAGCACACCCTTGATAACAAGGGACGCATGATTGTTCCGGTCAAGTTCCGGGAAGAACTGGGAACAACTTTCATCATGACACGAGGCTTGGACAAATGCTTATTCGTCTATCCACAACCCGAATGGGAAACACTTGAAGCAAAGCTAAAAGCACTGCCCATGACACGTGCAGATGCAAGGTCTTTTGTCCGATTTTTCTTCTCCGGCGCAACAGAGTGTGAATTGGATAAACAAGGTCGGATATTAATTCCGACTACCTTGCGGGATTATGCGCAACTGGAACGCGACTGTTATGTCCTGGGGGTGTCGAATCGAGTCGAGATATGGTCACAAGCCCTGTGGGACAGCTATTCAGAGAAGGCTGAAGAGTCTTTTGCAGATATTGCTGAAAACTTGGTCGACCTGTCTTTCTGACCGAATCAGGAGTGAATCAATGTGTCGTCGTTTTCTCACCAGACAGTTTTACTTAAAGAAACGGTTGCTTTCCTTCGTCCGCGGTCGACTGGCCGGTATATCGATTGTACTTTGGGCGGAGCTGGACATACCCTTGAACTTTTACAGCAGAGCGCACCGGACGGCCAGTTGTTGTGCTTCGATCAAGACCTAACAGCCTTGAACAACGCGAGAGTCGTACTGGCTGATTTTCTTCAAACACGAGTCAATCTGGTCCATGCGAACTTCCGGGAAGTCGGCCAGGTTGCGAGGGACCAAGGTTTTTATTCCGTTGATGGTGTTGTGTTCGACCTCGGGGTCTCCTCACCGCAATTCGACGAAGCCGACCGCGGGTTTAGCTATCGTTACGATGCGGTGCTAGACATGCGCATGGATACAAGCAACGATAAGACTGCGCTGCAATTGGTCAATGAATGGACTGAGCACCAGCTGAGTCGGGTGTTTTCTGAATATGGAGAAGAAAAATTTCATCGTAAAATTGCCCGAGCCATTGTGAAGAAAAGGGCAGACGAAGAGATACGAACGACGAGTGAACTAGCCGAAATTGTTAAGGGAGCAATCCCTGCAGCTGCCCGGCGTTCTGGCGGTCATCCCGCCAAAAAGGTGTTTCAAGCGCTTCGAATTGAGGTGAATGACGAATTGAATGCCTTAAGAGAAGCGCTCGAACAAGCGTTTGAACTATTGACACCGGGAGGAAGGATTGCTGCCATCAGCTTCCACTCCTTGGAGGATAGAATCGTGAAACAAACATTCTTGAAGTTTGCCGAGGGTTGTATCTGTCCGTCCGATTTTCCTATTTGTCAGTGTGGGCGCACACCGAAAGCAGACATTGTAACCAGAAAACCAATCATGCCGTCGGATGAAGAACAGCAGTCAAATCCGAGGTCAAAGTCGGCGAAATTACGAGTTGTACAGAAACGCTAAAAAGACAGGCTAGATTAAAGAGAAAAGAAAAATGGAAAAGGGCGAGCAAGGGGACCATGAGTCACCGAAGGCAAAAAATGAGGGAGGCAACATCTGATGTTAGCTGTTAAATCGAACTACTCCGCAGAACGTCAGCGGGTTTCACAGCCCCAGAGACAGCAAAACAGGGATACCTCAGTAAGGCGCAGTCCAGCGGGGTTGCTTGACAAGCTCTCCATTGGTGCTGCAATCGTCCTGGTTCTAGGTGTGTTTTGGATGCTCGCTGGAAATGCAGCGAAAGTGAATGTGATGAATCATTCCGTAGCACAGCTTCAATCACAAGTGTCGACAGTCTCTGCACAAGATGCAGCACTGAACACGCAAGTGGATGAACTGGAGCGTCCGTCTCGTATATTAAGTCTGGCATTAAACAAGTACCACATGAAACATGCAAACGCAGTTCACATTTCAACGAACGTTAAGACCGGAAAGTAACGGCGGGTGACAGCATGAAACAAGCTAAGAAGAGCCGTCATCGCAGACGAGTGCTGCTGATTCAAGGTGCGTTTTTGCTGGCGTTGGGAGCTGTGGTTATCCGAATGCAGGTACTGCAGCACGTTTTTGGGCCATTGCTTCTGACAAAAGCGCAAGTTAATCAAGACGGTGCCAAGACGTTGTTGGCACAGCGGGGGAAGATTCTTGATGCACAGGGTCAAGCCCTTGCCTATGATGTTCCCGCATTTATGATGGACGTTAAGGTGAAATCCTTTCCTGATAAACAGGCATTGGCGCAAATGCTAGCTTCGGCTTTGAAGATCCCTGTCAGTCAAGCGCAGCCTTTGGTTGCATCAAACAAGTACACATGGGTTCGGTGGCCGCGTTCAGTGAGTGAAATTCAAAAGGAAGCTATCAACAAGGCATTGAACAAAATGCGGGCAGAGGCTGTTCAGAAGGCTCAACAAACCCACCAACCCGTTAGTTCAGTGCCTCGCTTCACTCAGTTTGTAACCTTTAGTCCGACAGAGAAAAGAGTCTATCCGTTTGGCGACTTTGCATCCAATGTACTTGGTTATGTGGACCACAAAGGTGGAGGACAGTCAGGTCTGGAGATGCAGTACAACAAGATTCTTTCCGGCAGCAACGGGAAGATGACTTTCGTTCGCGATGGAGATGGATTTCCTATTCAGTCGACTGTTAAGACGACTGTACAGCCGAAGCCTGGAGAAGATATCCATACAACCATTGACAGCACGATTCAAAGCTATGTGGAAACTTCCATGAACAACATTGTTAGCAAGTATCATCCCAAACACGCGGCGATTATTGTCGAAAATCCGGATACCGGTGCAATCCTCGGTATGTCCAGCCGGCCAAATTTTAATCCGAACCAGTACTGGAACTCCAGTTCGGAAGCACTAAATACGAACTGGGCTGTTAACAGTACGTTCGAACCGGGATCGACATTCAAAGTATTAACGCTGGCCGCTGCGCTTGCTACCCATACTATTAATTTAAACCAGACCTTCATGTCCGGGCATATGTACGTTGACGGTAAGCGAATCAATGACTGGAAGAGGTCTGGATGGGGCAAAATTACATTTCGTCAGGCTCTGGAATACTCGAGTAACGTGGGATTTGCTACGATTGCCTTAAAATTGGGTTGGAGCAATTTGTTGCATTACATGAAGAATTTCGGTTATTTATCTAAAACGGGAATCGGATTACCCAATGAAGCGACTTCCATCGTCTTCTCAAAGCAAAACCAGCACAAAATCGAATTGGCGACCTCGGGTTTTGGGCAGGGAATTGCCGTCACGCCGCTGCAACAGATTGCAGGAGTTGCAGCAATTGCGAACGGCGGCAAGCTGATGAAACCCTACATTGTACAGCAGGTTACAACTGATTCCGGAAAGGTTGTAAAAAAGGTCCGTCCAACGGTTGTGAATGCCCATGTTGTACCGCAAAACATAGCAGCAACAGTGAGCCATGTGATGGCACTTGATGTGAGCAAAGGTATTGACAGCGTTGCTGCAATCAAGGGATACAGCGTCGCTGGAAAGACGGGGACGGCTCAAATTGAAAAACCGACGGGAGGATACTATGCGAATCGTTACATTGTGTCTTTCATCGGTTACGCCCCTGCCAAGAATCCAAAGGTAGAAGTGTATGTCACTGTTTACAATCCGCACACGAAGCCTGGTGAAACATGGGGAAGCACGGTGGCAGCCCCTGCAGCACGCAACATCATGAAAGAATGTCTAGCGTACTATCACGTGCCGCCTTCGAGTGGAGCACATACGAACGCGGCTTCTGCGACAAAGCCCAAGTCTGCGGTTCAGTACGTGCAAACGCCGAATCTGACACGGTTGTCGAAAACACAAGCTTCCACAAAATTGAAGCAGGAGGGACTCACTGCAGAATGGCTCAACAGCGGCACAACCGTCTCGAAGCAGTGGCCAGAGGCTGGCATCGAAGTGGCCAAGGGCACAAAGATGTACCTCTACAGCGCGCAGAATACAGGTTCCACCAAAATCACAGTGCCAAATCTCACGGGCGCTTCACTCCGTGAAGCCGGCAACATTGCCACTGTCCTGGGCTTGAAGGTGTCCGTGACCGGTCAAGGCTATGTCACGTCGCAGTCAATTCAGCCGGGGACGCAGGTCAAGCAAGGCGCTGCACTGCACATTGTCCTGTCCTCACCCAAGCTAAATTGAAGGACAGGCTGATTCTAGCTGGGGGATTGTCCGCATAGTTATGTTTTGAGAACAAGCTATGGGGGCGACTAGGAGTGCGGGTAACCCAGAGAACTATTCGGCGGCGATTTGTTCTGTTGCTGTTTACGCTTTTGGCAGGGATAGGTGCACTCATTGGGCGCCTTGCTTACATTCAAGTGATTCAATCTCCGTGGTTGACTCAAAAAGCGCACCAGTTGTGGAGTCGAAGCATCCCTGTTCAGGGGCTCCGCGGTTCAATTCTCAGTGCAAACGGAAAACCACTTGTGTATACTGCCAGTGCACCGACTGTGATGGCTATCCCCATCCAAGTGAAGGACAAAGGGCAGACTGCGTCCAAGCTGGCGGGTGTCCTCGGTATGGAGTCGGCGAAGGTCTTGAAGCTGCTGACGAAAAAGACCGCCATTGTATATATTGCTCCTGGGGGTCGCCGCATTACGGAGAATCAGGCGAAGGCAGTGCGCGCGCTGCATCTGCCCGGGGTGTATATCACCGAGGAAGGCAAACGTGCATACCCGGACGGCAACTTGGCCGCACAAGTCCTCGGTATTACAGGGGCCGACAATCAGGGCCTGACTGGCATTGAGAAGCAATATGACGCCCAGTTGGCCGGGCAAAAGGGATATATTAATATCCTGACGAATGCACGTGGAGAGAGAATGCCCGGTCAAGGCGAAGACTACATTCCGCCGACAAACGGTGAGGATGTAGAACTGAATATTAATACCCAGATTCAGAAATTCGTGCAAAGAGAGATTGAGCAAGCGGTGGCGGAGTATAATCCTGACGAAGTGACAGCCATTGTCGCGAACCCTACGACAGGTGCCATCGTCGCAATGGCAAATTATCCGACGTTTAATCCTGCTCGCTGGAAGGATTACCCTGCCTCGACGTATAATCGCAATCTAGCGATTTGGAAAACGTTCGAACCCGGGTCAACTTTTAAAGTAGTCACACTTTCTGCTGCGTTGCAGGAGAATAAGGTGAATCTGAAGGACAAATTTTACGATCCCGGTTACTACGAGGTAGCAGGCCATAAAATCAAGTGTTGGAAAGCCGGCGGCCATGGCTCTGAATCTTTTTTGAATGTTGTAGAGAACTCCTGCAATCCAGGTTTTATTGCTATGGGAGAAAAACTTGGAAAACAGAGTTTGTTTTCCTTCATCCACAAGTTTGGTTTTGGCAAAAAGACGGGGATTGATTTGCCGGGAGAAGGAAACGGAATTTTGTTCAAGCTAAATAAAGTAGGACCGCTGGAACTGGCGACTACCGCGTTTGGGCAGGGCGTCTCTGTGACGCCAATCCAACAGGTCATGGCGATGAGTGCCATTGCCAATGGGGGTTTGTTGATGAAGCCTCATGTTGCGAAGGCGTTTCTAAATCACGATACAGGGAAGGTCGTTAAGGAGATTAAGCCTCAGGTGGTTCGCCGTGTTATTAGCAAGAGTACAGCAAACCAGGTTCGCTCTGCTCTAGAGAGTGTGGTGGCGCAAGGAACAGGTCGGGGTGCATATGTAGACGGATACCGTATAGCCGGCAAAACCGGAACGGCCCAGGTTGCAGAAAATGGGCACTACAGCAGCGGGCACTATATTGTGTCGTTTATCGGTATGGCTCCGGCGAACGACCCGAAACTTGTGGCCTACATTGCCATCGACCATCCTCGTCCGAAGAATCAGCCTGTATTCGGAGGTATTATTGCTGCACCGATTGTCGGACGCATCCTGGCGGACAGTCTGTCTGCACTGGGTGTTCCCAAAAGCAGCGCCGGAATTGCGCATAAGAAAAGAGTTACAGACCCCATGCTTGTGTCTGTTCCGGATCTCACGGGAATGACCGTACAGAAAGCGGCTCAAACGGCCATTCAAAGCGGAGCTCAACTGCGAACTGAAGTTGTGGGAAAGGGAAAGTATGTGATTGCACAGGCACCCAAGGGTGGCACAAAGGTCCAAAACGGATCGAAAATTCGATTGTTCTTGGGGAACATGCCCGCAACCGGGCAGTCAACCGGACAGTCAACCGGGACAGGGTCTTGATTGACAAGGGAGTTCAAAAGCACTAGATTGGGCATGATAGAATGGAGACGATATGGTGGCTTATGTCGTCTCCTGATTGCCGGAATCGGTCTTCAAGGACTTCGGCAAGGGGGAACGTATTGTGTTATTGTCTCAATTGAAAGCTGCACTGTTGAAGTGCGATTCGCTTTATGATAAAGAGATTGAAGTGACAGGCATTACCTCTGACTCCCGACAGGTCAGAGAAGGAAGTCTGTTTGTGGCCTTAAAGGGCTATACAGTGGACGGACACGATTATATGAATCAAGCGGCTCAATCCGGAGCAGCTGCGGCTCTTGTTGAGGTGCCCAATCAGGAGGTGCGAATTCCGCAGCTGATTGTACCAGACTCGCGCAGGGCTTCTGCTATTCTTGCGGATGTCTACTTTCGACATCCTTCAATGCGGTTGAAAATGATTGGCGTTACCGGAACAAACGGAAAAACCACCGTGACACATCTCATCGAACAGGTTCTTCAGTGGAACGGCTACAAAACAGGTCTTCTGGGCACAATTGGGAAACGCATTGGCGGAGTCACTACAGCTGTCGCCAACACTACGCCTGAAGCAGTTGAGGTTCAATCCATTCTCGCAGAGATGGCTGATAACGCATGTGACTACGGCATCATGGAAGTGTCCTCCCACGCTCTCGAATTGGGGCGCGTCAGCGGTACGAAATATCGAACTGCGGTTTTCACCAATCTTAGTCAGGATCACCTTGATTTCCACGAAACGATGGACAATTATCGCGCGGCAAAAGGTAAACTGTTCTCCCGCTTAGGGAATTCCTTCGCTGACAGGTCAGACCAGATGTCCTACGCCGTCTTGAACGCGGATGACAGCACCTTCGCCTACCTCACACAACAGACCGTAGGAGAGTACATTTCTTATGGCATCGAACAAGATGCAGACGTACGGGCTTCAAATGTGAAAGTTGCAGCCAGCGGTGTGAAGTTTCACGTAAACAGCTTTGCCGGAGATACTGAGGTGCAGCTAAGGCTGACGGGCCGATTCAATGTGTATAATGCGCTGGCTGCAATGGCTGCGGCATTGATTGAAGGAATCCCTTTGGACAAGGTTGTTTCTGCGCTCGAAGCCATAGAGGGCATCCCGGGGCGGTTGGAGCCCGTTCGAGGAGCAGACTTCACTGTGTTGGTCGACTATTCTCATACGCCGGACAGTCTGGCAAATGCGCTTGCGACGGTCCGCGAGTTTGCTCGAGGACGGATTGTCACGGTTGTTGGGTGCGGAGGAGACAGAGATAAGGGAAAACGGCCGAAAATGGCGCGTGTCGCTGCAGATTTTAGCCACATGACAGTGCTAACTAGTGACAATCCGAGAACGGAAGATCCCGATGCGATTCTGGACGACATGGAGCAGGGAGTCCAAAAGTCAGACGCGTACATACGGATTACTGATAGAAGAAAGGCCATTGAATATGCAATTGAGGCCGCTCGTCCAAACGATGTTGTATTGATTGCCGGTAAGGGACATGAAACCTATCAAATCATTGGGCGAACCAAGCACCACTTTGACGACAGAGAGGTTGCTCGCGAGGCTGTTTCAAAGGCTCAGCGCTCATTGTGAACAGAAGAACAAAGGAGGAAAGGGCGTGGATTATCAAGCGTTACTGCTGACCGCGGGCGCAGCCTTTGCCATTACGGCCCTGCTCGGCCCCATTTGTATACCTATTTTGCATCGCTTAAAATTCGGACAGCGAATTAGGGAAGAAGGGCCGTCTCATCACCAAACGAAAGCCGGAACCCCAACCATGGGCGGAATCATTATGATTCTGGCATTAATTCTGACTACCGCTAAATTTGCCATGACGAGACCGCCTATGCTGATTTTGTTGTTTGCAACAGTTGGATTTGGCATCATCGGGTTTATTGATGATTTCATCAAAGTGGTAAAAAAACGAAATTTAGGTTTGCGCGCGAAACACAAGTTTGCGCTTCAGATTGCGGTTACTGTTGTCTTGTTTGGAATACTGTGGTTGTACTGGGGAAATACTCCCTATGCATTCCGAGTTGACATTCCATTTACGAATTTATCAGTCTACCTCGGCATCTTTTATCTGTTGTTTCTGCTGCTGCTTCTGACAGCGTCAACGAACGCCGTCAATTTGACCGACGGCCTTGACGGCTTACTGTCCGGGTCTGCAGGAGTCGTATTTGCAGCTTACGGATTTTATGCATTTTGGCATACCAACTACGACGTTGCCATGTTTTGTGCGGCCATGGTTGGAACCCTGGCGGGCTTTCTCCTGTTTAATCGCCACCCGGCGAAGGTGTTCATGGGGGACACCGGTTCGCTAGCCATAGGCGGCGGACTTGCCACAGTGGCGGTCCTGACGCACAGCGAACTCATTCTAATTTTGTTTGGTTTGGTTTTTGTTATCGAAACGCTGTCAGTGATTATTCAGGTGACGTCTTTTCAGTTGTTTGGTAAGCGTGTATTCCGGATGAGTCCGCTGCATCACCATTTCGAATTGTCGGGATGGAGTGAATGGGGTGTGGTGCTGGCGTTCTGGTTGTTTTCATTTTTGTCCGCGTTTGGAACCCTTGCTTTGCTCAAATCGTAAAGCAAACGGGTGAATGGAGGTAACTTGTGTGAGACTACAAGCGGGGCAGCGTGTCATAGTAATGGGACTAGCAAAGAGCGGTGAAGCTGTGGCTAGGTTGCTGCTGCGTCAAGGTGTAAACGTGATTGTCAACGACCAAAAAGACCCTGACGCAAAGAACACTGCGGTGAGAGAGTTGAGGGACCTGGGGGCGGAATTCGTCTTTGGCGGACACCCCTTATCACTGCTTGATTTTCACCCCGATTTCATTGTCAAGAATCCGGGGATTCCATATTCGGTGCCATTGCTGCAAGAGGCAAAACGACTGGCGGTTCCCATATATACAGAGATAGAGGTGTCATCGTGGCTGATGAAGTCACCTCTGTTCGCTATAACGGGATCGAACGGGAAGACCACCACGACAACCTTGATTGGTCAAATTTTAGATCACGCTGGACAAAATCCAGTTGTCGCGGGGAATATCGGACGGGTGCTATCTGGAGTGATTGAGGATGTGGCACCACATCAGCCCGTTGTCCTCGAGGTGTCCAGTTTTCAATTAATGGGCACGGAAAGTCTTCATCCCAAGATTGCCGTACTTTTGAACTTGTATCCGGCACATCTTGACTATCACAAGACATTTGACAACTACGCTGCAGCGAAGATGCGTCTTTTTCAAAACATGACAGCGGAGGATACGGCAGTGCTGAACTACGACCAGCCGCAGATTCGGACGCGAGCTGAGCGGGTCATGGCTTCAATTGTCTGGTTCAGCCAAAGCACGGTATTGACCAAGGGTGTCTGGGTGGAGAACAGTCAAATTGTGGCAGACGTAGGAATGGGAAGAATGGAGATTATTTCTGTCTCTGACCTGGGACTGCCGCACAACCTTGAAAATACGTTGGCTGCTGTAGCGGTGGCTTTGCTTGCCGGAACGGCGCCGTCAGTGATAGCGGATGTCTTGTCCTCGTTTTCGGGTGTGGAACACCGGATGGAGTTGGTTGCGCGGGTTCATGACGTAACCTTTTATAACGATTCCAAGGCGACGAATCCACAGGCTGCACTACGGGCACTTCAGTCGTTTGACCAGAATGTGATTTGGATTGGCGGCGGACTAGACCGGGGGGATGATTACGCCGTCCTCCAAGATGCAATACAGGGACGAGTTAAGGCAGCTGTGCTGCTGGGACAATCTGCTGCTCGACTGGAGCAGGTGTGCAGCCAATCAGGTATTGCGCAAGTGAAGCTTGTTTCGTCCATTGAGGAGGCTGTTGCTGCCGCGGCTCTCGCAGCCGCTCCCGGAGATGTCGTACTGCTGTCGCCAGCCTGTGCGAGTTGGGACATGTTCAACTCCTTTGAAGAGCGTGGAAGCATGTTCAAGCAAGCGGTGCATAGACTGTAACGACGGGGGTTGTCCCGATTCGGGCGCCTGTGCGGCAGGCGATCTGGCGAATCGGGTGCCTGTGCGTGTCAGTATTCTGCTTGCAGAGTTGAATGGAGGCGTCTCCGGTTGGTGCGAACACGACAGAAGTTTGATTTTGTCATTGTCGGAGTCACACTGGTTCTGCTCGTCTTTGGGATTGTTATGGTTCACAGTGCAAGTTCTGTGTTGTCGCTGCATAAGTTTAACGATTCGTTCTTCTATGCGAAGCGGCAACTGCTGTTCGGAGGTCTGGGGCTTGTTTTGATGTTTCTCATGTCCAATTACGACTACCACAAACTGCGTCAATGGGCACCGAAAATTGCAGTAATCAGCTTCGTCTTTCTTGCCGTTGTGCTGATTCCAGGCATCGGCCAAAACCGCGGTGGCTCACAGGCGTGGCTCGGAATTGGATCGTTCGGGATACAGCCGTCGGAATTCGCAAAACTTGGTTTAATACTGTTCCTGGCACACTATCTGGCAGATGCCGGCGACAAAATGCACTCGTTCTGGAAAGGTTTTGTTCCCCCTTTGGGCATGGCGCTGTTGGCTGTTGCGCTCATTATGCTGGAACCTGACTTGGGTCAGAGCGTGGTGATTATGGGGACCGCTGTCATCCTGCTGTTTGCGGCGGGAGCGCGCTATACACACCTAGGGGTGCTGTTTGGAACAGGACTAGTCGGGTTCAGTGTGCTTGTGGCTACAGCTAGTTACAGAGTTGCGCGAATTACAGCCTTTTTGAATCCGTGGAAAGACCCGCTCAAGAACGGTTATCAAATCATTCAGTCCCTCTATGCGCTTGGCTCTGGCGGACTGCTTGGGCTGGGACTTGGCCAGAGCCGGCAGAAGTTTCTCTATTTGCCAGAGCCTCAAACCGATTTTATTTTCTCCATCATTGGTGAAGAACTTGGGTTATTGGGAGCCGCGTGCCTGCTTCTGTTGTTTGCGGTGCTGGTATGGCGGGGCTTTCGTGCAGCCCTGTTTGCTCCGGACAGATTTGGGTCATTGCTTGCGAGCGGTATCTCTGGCATGATTGCAGTGCAAGTGCTAATCAACATCGGCGTTGTAACTGGTTCCATTCCAGCAACAGGTATTACGTTGCCGTTTATTAGTTATGGAGGGTCTTCTCTGACATTGATGCTAACCGGAGTCGGAATCCTCCTTAACATCTCTCGGCAATCTTCCTATGTCATGAGCTAGTTTTAGAAGCTCTGACTGCTGCCCCGTGAACCTGTGCGAGCAGCTGATGAAGGAGCTGAAGTATAGGCATGAGGTTTTTGTTGACAGGCGGCGGTACGGGCGGCCACATCTATCCTGCTTTAACGCTCTGGCATACGATAGAGACGCGGATGCCTGATGCAGAGGTGCTGTACGTTGGGACTGAAAGGGGATTGGAGCATGGCATTGTTCCTCGAGCAGGTCTCCCTTTTCAGACTATTTTTGCGGCGGGTTTGCGGCGCCAGGTAAGCTTGCAAGCCGTCAAAACGGTGTGGACTACATATCGGGGATACAGACAAGCGAAACGGCTTCTCAAGAAATTTAAGCCGGATGTTGTTGTGGGAACCGGGGGCTATGTGACACTTCCAGTCGTCTACGCAGCAGCCAGACTTGGCATTCCATCGGTGGTCTGGGAAGCCAATGCGAGACCAGGATTGACAAATGTTTTGTGCTCACGTAAATCGAGTGCGGTGGCTGTCTGTTTTGAAGACAGTGGTCGATACTTTCCGAAAGCAAAAAAAGTGGTTTTGACCGGTAATCCGAGAGGCAGTGAAGTGTTGCACTACGACCGCAAGGACTTGTTGTCTGCGCAAGAAGCTTATGGACTGGATGCGTCTAAGAAACTGATTTTGTGTTATGGAGGAAGCCGCGGCGCAGAAACAGTAAATCAGGTGTTGGTGGACTTAATTCCCCGCTTTCACAGCAAGCAAGATTGGCAACTACTTTACATTACCGGTGAAGCCCACTACGAATCCGTTCAGCGGCAATTGTCCGCTCCCCTGCCTGCCAATGTGGCTGTCGTACCCTTTGCCTACGATATGCCCCATTTGTTGCCGCAAGCTGCTGTTGTGGTTACGCGAGCTGGGGGCGCTACGTTGGCGGAGGTCTGTTCGCTCGGCTTAGCGGCCATTTTAATTCCCTCTCCGTACGTGACTGCAAATCACCAAGAAGAGAATGCGAGACGTCTGGCTCAGGCAGGCGCTGCCAAAATGATTGTTGAAAATGAACTAACGCCTGACAAGTTGTGGTCCGAGCTGACAAAAGTGCTAGACAGTCCTGAAGGGGACAGTCTGCGCCGGGCCGCACTTAGTAAAGCTGCACCGGACGCTGTAGAGAAACTTTACGAAGTGGTCATGGCGGCTGTGACACGGTAAATCGTGTCCGGGACTTTGACACACACTCGGGCTTTTAGCCATAGGATGCTACACGGACCTGGGCAGGATACGTAGGTCGTGGAGGTTACAATGAAGACACATGTTACAGAGGCATTTAGCAAACGCAACGTTGAACACGTGAAGTTTCACGAACCCCTGGCCCGCTACACGACGTGGAGAATCGGGGGCTTAGCGGACGTCCTTGTGGCTCCTGCAAGTGTGCAGGAACTTCGCGGGGCGCTTCAGGCTGCCTCGGACCTTGGGCTGCCTTGGACGGTCATTGGAAAGGGATCGAACGTCCTTGTGCAGGATGGCGGTGTCCGTGGTTTGGTGCTTCACATGGGCGGAGCGTTTGCCGATATCAGTGTACAGGGAACGAAAGTGATTGCACAAGCTGGACGTTCGTTTGTATCAGCTGCCAACATTTCACTTCGAAATGACCTTCAGGGACTAGAGTTTGCCACTGGTATACCCGGTTCAGTTGGCGGTGCCGTTATGATGAACGCAGGAGCCCACGGCGGTGAAGTGAGAGAGGTGTTGGAATGGGCTGATGCGATGGACTCCGAGGGCAGGGTTCATCATTTCACAAATGCTGATCTTCAGTTCGATTACCGCTACAGCATTTTGAAAGATAATCCCATGGTGGTGGTAACAGCCTGCTTTAATCTTGAGCCGGGGAACGGCCAGCCGCTTTTGCAGGAAGTTAAGAGGTGGTCCGTCAGAAGAGCCGCTACGCAACCCTTGTCTCAACCGAATTGCGGCTCCGTCTTTCGAAATCCGCCGGGAAACTATTCCGCACGTTTGATTGAAACGGCGGGACTAAAGGGGCTGCGGCGCGGGGATGCACAAATTAGCGAGAAGCATGCAAACTTTATTGTCAACCTTGGTCATGCCACGGCCCGTGATGTGCTCTGGCTTATGAATCATGTCCAGGAAACCGTTGCAAACCAGTTCAACATTCACTTGGAGACCGAGGTTCGGATTATAGGTGAACCCGCCTCCGGGAGGTGACGGGTGTGGACGTATTGGAGATCCGCGGAGGTCGGCCGCTTGAGGGGACCACAAGAGTTTACGGTGCAAAAAACGCAGCACTGCCGATTTTGGCGGCAACGGTGATGACGGAAGGCACCTGCGAATTGTTCGAAGTGCCAAATCTCGAAGATATACACGTTATGCTCGACATTCTGCGTCACTTGGGTGCGGGAGTGAAACGGTTGGGCCAGACGCTGTATATCGATGCAAGCCACATTACAAAGACCGACGTTCCGCTGCATTTGATGCGCAAAATGAGGTCGTCGATTTTCTTAATGGGCCCGTTGCTGGCGCGTTTTGGGGAAGTAACAGTTTCCAAACCAGGCGGTTGCGTGATTGGGCAGAGGCCGATTGATTATCATCTGCGCGGGATGAGGCTGCTCGGTGCGGTTATTCAAGAACAGCATGGTACAGTAAACTGTGTCTCAAACAGACTGAAAGGCACCAGTATTACGTTGGATTTCCCAAGCGTTGGTGCTACGGAAAATCTGATAATGGCGGCAGTTCTCGCTGACGGTGAAACTGTGCTCGAAAACGTCGCAAGAGAGCCGGAAGTGGTAGATCTGGCCAACTTTCTCAAAACCTGCGGAGCACAGATTGAAGGAGCAGGGGAAGATACCATTCGGATTCGAGGTGTGCACCATTTAAAGGGCTCCACGTACCGGGTGATTCCCGACCGAATTGTCACAGGCACATGGATGATTGCCGCCGCGGCTACGCAGGGGAGTATTCATATCGAGGGCTGCGAACCTCTGCATTTGGGCGCTCTTATCAGCAAACTGCGAGACGCTGGAACGAAGATAGATATTGACGGAGACCAAATGTGGGTGCGAGGTCCGAAACAGCTCAAGGCGGCTGAAATTCGAACGGCGCCGTATCCGGGCTTCCCCACAGACCTGCAGGCTCCAATGATGG
Source organism: Alicyclobacillus sp. SO9 (assembly GCF_016406125.1). Lineage (NCBI taxonomy): Bacteria > Bacillati > Bacillota > Bacilli > Caryophanales > Alicyclobacillaceae > Alicyclobacillus > Alicyclobacillus sp. SO9. Next base: position 2,222,939 of record NZ_CP066339.1, read on the forward strand.
CGCTGATGGCTGCAGCGCATGGCAGCACATTCATTCGTGAAGATGTGTTTGAGGCGCGTTTCAAGCATGTTGGAGAACTCATTCGGATGGGTGCAGACATTCGGGTAGACGGCCGAACTTCCTTGATTCGAGGAGTCGAGCAGCTCTCCGGCGCGGAGGTGGAAGCAACCGACTTGAGGGGCGGTGCAGCCTTGGTTGTGGCAGGTCTGTTAGCAGAGGGGACAACAAAAATTCACGGTCTCCATCATCTCGACCGTGGTTACCAACAGCTCGACACGTATTTGCGAGACTTGCAGGCAGATATTCGCCGGGTCGAGTCTGAAGAAGCCGGAATGAGCATGCCCTAAGGCGGACGACGGTGTCTATATACCGAAAAAGTCAGATTGCCTCTTTGCCTGAGGCCGTCTGACTTTTTCTTTGCAAAAAGTGAATGAATAGACTTTCGCCAATCTGTGTTATGGAGTAAAATACTATACTTGAGATAGACTAAGTGTTGATACAAATGACAATCTATCATTTCGACGAAGAGGCCTTTGGAGGGACAATCTTGAATTCACAGAACCTCGGTTCACCACGGGATCTAAGAGAACAACAGCGTCTCCGTCGAAAGCATCGGAACCGTGTGTTGGTTGTTTTGTTTTTTCTTATCTTGGGCGTAGTTGTTTTTCTGGAATCCCCTCTGACACGTGTACGTGAAATCACGGTCTCCGGGAATACTTCAATTGCGTCAAGTAAGCTGCTAAAGGCTGCCGTTGTGAAAAAGGGTATGAGCTTGTGGCAAGTGAACCCTAAAGCGATTGCGGCATCGATTAAGAAGAATGAGCCGTTGGTGAAAAAGGTCGCTGTGACGACTAAATTCCTGCAAGGAACCGTACACTTGCAAATTTCTCAGAAGCAACTGGTTGCGATTTTGCAGGAAAAAGGGACTTTTTACAACCTGTTAGCTGACGGAACCGTATATAGCATCCACAAGAACGGTGAAGGCTTTTCGCGTCCTGTCGTGATTCCTTCAAATATGAAAACAAAGGTGAAATTGGGACAACCTGTTGCGAATCCTAATGTAACAAAACTGTGCCGAGTGTTGTCTACATTACAGGGGGCACAAATTCAGCATATCTCGCAAATCAAAGTGGATAGTCTTGGAACAGTTTCCTTGTACATGGACAATGGCTACGAAGTGAATCTCACGGTGCAGAATCTCAAACAACAGTTACCAAATGTTCAAACTGCCGTTCATTACTTTTTGTCCAAACACTATCCTCCAGGCCTGGTGGATATGACAGGGCAACCGCCTTATAGTTACACTCCGTTTGCAAAAGGTAGAAAGGGGCACGGATAAGATTGACGACCAAATCAAAACTAGCTGTCTCCCTGACCCTAGTCTCCATTGTCCTCGGTTTCATGATTTCCGTTCAGTATGAGCAATCGTCTCAATCACGGCAGTTGACGAGTGCTGTAAACCCAAGTCAGAAGCGGATTAAGGCGCTGGCGCAAAAGTACAATTTATTGCAAAAGGTCGGTCAGCAGGAACAAAAGCAGTTGGCAGTAACCACAACGCAATTGACACATTTTGAAAAACAGGCGGCTGGTAATAACCAGCAGTTGCAACAACTGTCACGTCAATTGGACGCGGCTCGAATTCTTGCGGGCACAACGGCAGTCAAGGGGGCAGGTATCGTCTTGACTGTTACAGACGGAAACCCTCCTCCCGGTAAGAACCCGGAAAACTACATTGCCCATGACTGGTATATGCGGCAACTGGTCAATGAACTGTTTGCGGCGGGCTCCGAAGCAGTCGCTATCAATGGTGTGAGGTTTGTCTCAACGTCTGGTATCTTTTGCGGCGGTCCGGTTGTAACGGTCAATAACAACCAGATTACGGCCCCGTTTAAAGTAGAAGCCATAGGCGACCCCCGAACCCTGGAGAGAGCCTTGAATATGCCGAACGGTGAAATCGATGCACTGCGCAATAAAGACAACTTGAACGTCTCGCCAATTCAAACGTCACAGTCTTTGAAACTTCCAGCTTACACAGGTACGACGATTACACCGCTTCCTACAGCAAACGGAAATTAGGAGATGAAGAGGTCGTGACGAAGTCGCAAAAGCGGACATTTGCGTTGACGATGACGGTAGTGTGCTTGTTGCTCGGATTTATGACAACCGTTCAAATATCCACGTTGTCAGTGAAAAAATCCAAGGGCAGCGCGTCTGACTACTTGCATTTGATGACACAGATATCACAGCAACAGAAGACAAATGAATTGCTAAGTCAGCAAATTTCCAAGGCAAAGGCGCAAGTGGCGCAGTATCAGGCAACGGGATCGAACTGGAAAAGTAAGCGGCAGGCTTTGTTGAAGGATGCGAAGCAAGTCAAGGCAGCTGCCGGCCTCACGTCACAATCAGGTGCAGGAATCACAATCACCTTACAGTCAAACCCTGGTTTGTCAAACTTTTCACAAGATCACCCGACCTTTGACCCGCAATTTGTTTTATCCTATATTGTGAATTTGCTGTATTCACAGGGGGCAAATGCAATCAGCATCAGCGGATACAATGGGAATACGCAACGGCTGGTTACCACATCTGCCATCCGCGACATCGTTCAGACACAGAATGGCGGATACAACACAGTGGATGTCAACTACAGCCCGATGATAGCTCCGTTTACGATTACAGCGATTGGGAATACAAGCAGAATGAAAGCCATTTTGGTCGCGGAGAATGTAGTTCAGTTGTTAAAGACCTCTTACGCTGAATCCTGCGTGATTGACAGTTCAAAGCACTTGACTGTACCGGCCTACCACGGTGAAATGCCTGGAAAATATGCAAAGGAGGTGACGGGACAGTGATATGGCTGCCCGTTTTGGGACTGGTTATTGGCGTTGGTATCGGCTTGGTCAGCAATGTGAATATTCCTCCCGCTTTGTCAAGCTATCTTTCAATTGCCATTCTTGCATCCCTTGATACGGTTTTTGGTGGCATAAAAGCGAGTCTTGAAAAGAATTTCGATGGGTTTGTATTTATTACGGGATTTTTCTTCAATGCCATTGTGGCTGCGCTGTTGGCTTATATCGGGAATCAACTTAGCGTTGACTTGTATTTGGCTGCAGTCGTCGCGTTTGGTGTAAGAATGTTTCAGAACATCGCAATCATTCGTCGCATCATGTTTAACAAGGTCAACCACCGCCACAGCGATCAGTCTGCAGCGGACAAGCCGACGTCGTGAGATACCAAATTTTACAGTCTCTGAAATTCTCATTTTTGCGGAAAAAGTTTTGTCGAAAAAGAGGAATGAGCAAACTGCTGTGGAATTACACCTAGGAAATGTTTGTGTACTTGGCGCACTAGGGAGGTGCCACGCGCTTGGCCAAAGGAGAATACATCGTAAGTTTAGACATCGGCACTTCGAAGGTTCGAGCCATAATCGGAGAGCAAAATGGCAGCACAATGAACGTCATTGGCGTCGGATCGGCTTCCGGTGAAGGAATCCGTCACGGGTCTATAGTGGACATAGATTTGACAGTTGAATCAATCCGTGAGGCGGTCGATCACGCCGAGCGTATGGTCGGGGTTCACATTACCTCAGCCTATGTCGGCATTACTGGCAACCATATACAACTGCTGGACAGCCATGGCGTCGTTGCAGTGTCTTCCTCAGACAGGGAAATCGGTGAAGAGGACATTGAACGGGTCTTACAGCAGGCGCGTGTGGTAGCTTTGCCTCCAGAGCGGGAAATTATTGACGTTGTGCCGAAAGAATTTGTTGTTGATGGTCTTAGAGGAATTATGGATCCGAGGGGTATGCTCGGTGTACGCCTTGAAGTGGAAGCCTATCTGATTACCGGAAGCCGTACGGCGATACATAATGTCGTGCGATGTGTAGAAAAGGCAGGCATTGAAGTTGCAAATTTAGTCCTGCAGCCATTAGCAGCTGCGCACGTCGCCCTATCTCAAGATGAGCGAAATTTGGGTGTTGCATTAGTGGATGTAGGGGCTGGACAAACCTCTATATCTGTTTTTAATAATGGGGTGTTAGCTGGTTCATCCATCATTGAGATGGGTGGAGACTACGTAACACATGATATTGCCATTGGGTTGCGCACACAGACGGAAGTCGCGGAACAGATAAAGCTGCAGTACGGGCATGCCCTTCTGTCTCAAGCGTCAGACTCTGAGACATTCCAGATTCCGCGAATAGGAAGCAACCAGGATACGGAGTTTTCCCAGTACGACTTGGCCACAATTATTGAACCTCGCATGCAAGAGATTTTTAGCCTCGTCATGAGAGAGGTTGAAAAGATGGGGTTTAGTCACGAACTCCCCAGCGGGTATGTATTCCACGGAGGAGTCATGTCAATGCCCGGTGCAGGGGAGTTGGCAAGTGAAGAACTGCAGTCGGCTACACGGGTTGCAATTCCTGATTTTCTCGGAGTTAGGGACGCTTCATATGTAAATGGGGTAGGGGTCTTGGCGTATACCCTGCGCTCACATTCGCGCAGTGCTCAGACCGAAGCGGCGCCTCATATGCGCCCAACGCAGACGGGTGGAAGTTGGCTGACCCGCATCAAGGATTGGTTTAAGGATTTTATTTAAGGTGAGTGTCCAACAGAGTAGGATCCGCTGTCGGGACAACCTCTTGCAAAGATAGACATTGATGGTGTCAGGCTGTATTCGCTGCAAAAATTCACGCCTGAAAACCTGCTTCGTTTGGAACCATGAGGCATGAGGAGGAGCAGCAATGTTGGAATTTGACATGGAAGTCGATTCATTGGCAAAAATTAAAGTCGTTGGCGTTGGCGGCGGCGGATGCAACGCTGTGAACAGAATGATTGAATCCGGCATCGAAGGTGTCGACTTCATTGTAGTAAATACGGATGCTCAGGCGTTGCAACTCTCTAAAGCACAGACTCATCTCCAGATTGGAGAGAAAGTCACAAGGGGCTTAGGGGCAGGTGCCAATCCGGAAATCGGAAAGAAGGCAGCTGAGGAGAGCCGGGAGCTCTTAATGAATTCTCTTAAAGGTGCCGACATGGTTTTTGTGACGGCCGGCATGGGCGGTGGAACAGGAACGGGTGCAGCCCCCATTATTGCTGAAATTGCAAGGGAACTGGGTGCCCTTACGGTGGGGGTTGTAACAAAGCCATTTCGCTTTGAACAGCGACGCCGAATGATGCAGGCAGAAGCCGGTGTCGCCAACCTGAAGGAAAAAGTGGATACCCTGATTGTCATTCCCAATGACAGATTGCTTGAGATTGTGGACCGAAATACACCAGTGGTGGAAGCTTTTAAGGAAGCAGACAATGTACTGCGCCAAGGCGTGTCGGGTATCTCCGATCTCATTGCAGTTCCAGGTCTGATTAACGTAGACTTTGCGGATGTGAAGGCAATTATGACAGAGCGAGGCTCTGCGTTGATGGGAATCGGTGTGGCCAGCGGCGAAAACCGGGCCACGGAAGCGGCGCAAAAGGCCATTAGCAGTCCGCTGTTGGAGACTTCGATAGATGGAGCGCACGGTGTGCTCATGCATATCTCAGGCGGAAACAATCTGAGTCTGTGGGAAGTCAACGAGTCTGCCGATATCGTATCTTCCGCCGCCGATCAAGAAGTAAACATGATTTTTGGTGCCAACATTAATCCGGAACTTGAAGATGAGATTGTAGTGACCGTGATTGCGACCGGTTTTGAGATGCAGGCGAACAGTGAAGTTGCTGCTACTCAGCCTCGACAGCGGTCAAGCGTGTTTGACAATACAGCTTCAGTTCAAAGTAACAACCAGTGGGATGTTCCAGCCTTTCTTCGCAGAAAAGAAGGGCGCTTTGGTCGCGACAAATAAAGGCTTTGCTCTTCGTAAGCTGCCCCATAACATACACCAGTGCAGCGCGTCAGATATGGACGCGCTTTTTCTGTCTTAATCTCCTCTTTTTCAACAAAAAGAATACTAGGTTTTAGTCAAGTTCCGACAGGCTTTGTAATATAGATAAACTATACTGTGACCATCCGCCGGTTGCGGGGTGATGACAGTGCCAGTGGTGTACATTGACGTCGTCTGGATTGTCAATCTCGTCATGGACACAGTACTGCTAATGACAACAAGTTGGGTTGCGAAACGGCCGCTTCGGATGTGGAGAGTCTCTGCTGGAGGTCTGCTTGGGTCACTCTACGCTTTGCTCTTGTTTTTCCCACCACTCTCATTGCTGACCACATGGCCCGGCAAAGCGATTGTTTCTCTGCTCATGGTCGGACTTGCAATACCCTGTCGCAACTGGCTCGAACTGCTTCGTATGTCAGTCCTGTTTTATCTTGTGTCCTTTGTTTTTGCCGGGGCTGCAATTGCCTTGAACTTTGCGATTCCCGGAACATCGCTTGGTTCAGGCACCGTTGTGAACGGTAGTCAACTGGCCTTCAGTTCAAGCCTTCAGGGTCTAGCCTTAATTGTGGCCATTCCAGTGGGTTATGGCACCCTTCGATTTACTTTGAACAGGGTCAAAGCAGTAAAGACGCAGGCAAACAGTCTCTATGAGGTGCAGGTGACTCTGTTTCAACGAAAAATTTGTTTCACAGGTTTAGCGGATACAGGGAATCAACTTCGTGATCCGCTGTCGCGAAGACCTGTTTGCCTGCTTGACCAGGACATTTGGCTAAAGCTGTTTCCAGATGACTTTCAAAACATGGTCAACAAGGGAACTGACGTGGTAACGGCAGTATCGAGACAATCAATGGATGGGTATCAACAAAGAATTGCAATGATTCCGTTTCGTGGAGCTGGAGGTGCGTCCCAAATCACGGTTGGCATACGTCCTGATAAGGTTGAGTTGGAACGAAACGGAGTCGAAGTCTCAGGAATATCTGAATGTCTGTTTGCAGCGCATCAAGGAAAATTTTCGGTGGACGGAAGGTTTCAGGGAATTCTTCACATTGAAGTAATAACGGGGGATGACAACTTTGAAAATGACTCTATTACCTCCGCGACTCAGTCTCAAAATGCGGATTCAACTTCAACTTTTCTGGATTAGGATTCGAAAGAGTCTGGCTGGCGGGTATGAAGAAGTCTATTACGTGGGTGGCAGTGAAGCTCTGCCGCCGCCGCTTACTCGTGATGAAGAGGCGTATTTACTGGAAAAACTGCCGTCTGGCGACGAGGCAGTCAGGTCTATGTTGATTGAGCGAAATTTACGGTTGGTAGTCTATATTGCCAGAAAATTCGAAAATACGGGCCTGAACATTGAGGACCTGGTCTCTATCGGAGCCATTGGTCTGATTAAAGCGGTAAATACGTTCGACCCCAGTAAGAAGATTAAACTGGCGACCTATGCTTCTCGGTGTATTGAGAATGAAATTTTGATGTTTCTACGGAGAAACAACAAAATCAGGTCAGAGGTTTCCTTTGATGAGCCGCTCAATGTAGATTGGGATGGAAATGAGTTACTGTTGTCAGACGTTCTGGGAACAGAGCCTGACACAATTTATCGCAATCTTGAGGAAGAAGTAGACAGAGAACTGCTGTATGACGCTTTGCAGCAATTGTCAGACAGAGAGCAGACGATTATGAAACTTCGGTTTGGATTAGGCACCCAAGAAGAGATGACACAAAAGGACGTTGCAGACCTTCTGGGCATATCGCAGTCGTACATATCGCGACTTGAAAAAAGAATTATCCGGCGGCTACAAAAGGAATTCGATAAGATGATGTAAGGCTTCACCTTGGAGACTGCAATTTTACCCAATTTATTGTGCATAAGTTTACCCCCTTCGGAAATACTGTGGACGGACTCCGAAATATTCGTCTAGGTTCCGAAAGTTAGGTTTTGTTACAGGTCAGTCATCATAGGGGGAACAGGGCTTGAAGCACAATAAAGTGGAAATCTGTGGAGTGAATACGTCACAGTTGCCTGTTCTGAGCAACACAGAGATGCGGGAATTGTTTACGAAACTTCAGAGTGGACAGGACTGGGCCAGGGAAAAACTTGTTAACGGCAATCTTCGTCTGGTACTTTCCGTCATTCAGCGATTCAACAATCGCGGAGAGTATGTAGACGACCTGTTCCAGGTTGGCTGTATAGGACTCATGAAGGCAATCGATAATTTTGATTTAAGCCAGAACGTTCGCTTTTCGACCTATGCTGTGCCCATGATTATTGGGGAGATTCGGCGTTATTTGCGTGACAATAATCCAATCCGCGTCAGCCGGTCTTTGCGGGACATTGCCTACAAGGCGCTCCAAGTCAGAGACAGGCTGACTAATAAGAACTTGCGTGAGCCGACAGTCGTCGAAATTGCCAAGGAAATGGACGTGCCCAAAGAAGAAGTCGTTTTTGCTCTGGACGCCATCCAAGACCCTGTTTCGATGTTCGAACCAATTTACAATGACGGCGGTGACCCAATCTACGTAATGGATCAATTACACGATGATAAGAATCTTGACCATACGTGGGTGGAAGGCATTGCAGTGCGGGAAGCCATGCACAAGTTGAACGACCGGGAGAAAAAAATCCTGTCCATGCGTTTTTACGAAGGAAAAACGCAAATGGAAGTGGCTGAGGAAATAGGCATATCGCAAGCACAAGTTTCGCGTTTGGAGAAAGCTGCCATATCCCGCATGCAAAAGCACGTTGAGGCTTAATTTCTAAAGAGATGGTTCTAGCGCGATACTGACGTCTAAATGAGCGGGCCCATTTCATATACATGAACATAATCTCGTTCGAAACGGCATTTTCGTTGAGTTGCAATGGCCGGTTTTAGGAAGGGGCGTGATAGTTCATGGTACGAATTTCGGACCTGCAGTCTAAAGACGTCGTAAATGTTGCAGACGGAAAACGGCTGGGAACAATCGGTGACCTTGACGTCGATGTGAACAGCGGTCTGATTAAGGCGATTGTCATTCCTGCAGAATCCCGATTCTTTGGAATGGTTGGGGGCGGGCAGGATTATGTGGTCCCCTGGAACCAGATAATCCGCATCGGGTCGGATGTCATTCTCGTTGATTTACGTGCATCCAGGGAACCGGGTTACTACTTGCCCCCTGAGACCGGAAAACGGGGAACAGGCGGCTATTAGGTGTATGTTTACGCTCTGTCCGGACAAAGTATTGGGGAAAAGCCTGATTGTTCTTGACGCCGCTCGCGAAGAAAGGGATACTTACCGCAGGAATTTGTCGCGGGAGGTGGCGTGGTTGTTAACGGCTTGGACAGGAAATGCAACGGGCGGTACAACATGGATCCGCACGAATTGGCCGGGAGATACTGCTCGCGGCCTCTTTTCATTTCGCCATGGCGGCGTCAGTGAAGGGCCGTACGCGAGCCTAAACCTTGGATTGTCGGTACATGACAATCCCCATGCGGTGGAGCAAAACCGAAGAATTGCGGCACAACAAGTCGGCGGTGACCTTGAAGACTGGGTTTTGGGTCAACAAGTACACGGTTCGCACGTTGCGGCTGTGAGCCTTGCAGACAAAGGCAAAGGAATTCATCATGTTCATCCGCCATTGCCCGAAACAGACGGCTTAATTACCAACGTTCCCGGCATTACTTTGGCGGTATTGGCTGCGGACTGTGTTCCCGTTCTGTTCTACGATTCAGAACGGCAGGTTATTGGAGCTGCTCATTCCGGCTGGCAGGGTACTGTTGCTCACATCAGCGTACGCGTTTTGGAAGAAATGAGTCGCATGTATGGTACCAAGCCGGAGAATGTGCACGTTGCCCTCGGACCTTCTATAAGACGCTGTTGCTACGAAGTGGACGAACGCGTCGCAGGCAAGATTAGAGCCGCGTTTGGCGAGCGGTATCTCGTCAGAAGACCGCTGATTCCTGGTAAATACCTCTTGGGAATACAGGACTGTATTCGCTCGGACCTGGAACAACACGGTGTCAATGCAAAAAGTATTGTGGATGCAGGTGTCTGCACATCTTGCCGCGTTGAACACTTGTATTCGCACCGCAAGGAGCACGGGAGCACAGGTCGCAGTGCGGGCATCGTACGCCTTACACCGATTTAGCAGGATTTACGGTCGACATGCGGAACTTAAATAGGTGCATACAAAATTGGGGGAGTGACGGTTACTTGGAAGAGCACAACCCGTTTCAAGCACCCGCAGCGGCACTGTTGGAGGAAATTCGGTCGGCCTGTGAAAGAGCCGGACGAGATGCCCACCGAGTTGAAGTCATCGGTGTGACAAAAACCGTGGACAAAAACGCGATCACCCCGCTGCTGGAGGCCGGAATCTGTCACTTCGGTGAGAATCGTTGGCAACAGGCGAAAGACAAAGTAACTTTGCCGAACACAGACTCCGCCGTGTGGCATTTCATCGGACGCTTACAGTCCAACAAGGTGAAGTACATTGTCCGGCACTTTCAGTGGATACATTCATTGACTTCTGTTCCGCTTGCCAAAGAAGTTAGCAAGCGTGCAGAGCAGATTGGCGTAACAATGCAGTGCATGCTTCAAGTGAACGTGTCTGGTGAAGAAACAAAGGACGGCATTGCGTCAGATGAGATTGTGCCAATTCTTCAGGAGATACGGGAATTGCCGGGGGTTCGCATTCGCGGGCTCATGACAATGGCTCCGTTTTATGAGGATCCGTTGTTGACGCGACCTACCTTTGCAGCACTTAGGGAAGCGTTGACGGACACGCGGGAAAGGCTGTCTTGGCCAGACCTGACAGAATTGTCCATGGGCATGTCACATGACTTCCAAGTTGCCGTCGAGGAAGGTGCCACCATGGTTCGAATCGGCCGTCGATTAATGAATGAATGGACAGAGCTAAAGCAGGAGTGAGCAGAAAACATGTGGTTTCAATTGGTAAACATCATAGGTAACATTCTTTATATTTACTTGTATCTGTTAATTGCAGTGGCCATCATGTCGTGGATCCCGGATGTGGCAGAAACACAACTTGGGCGGATTCTGCGGCGTATTACGGACCCCTACTTGAATTTGTTCCGCAGGTTTATTCCGCCGCTGAACCTCGGAGGGATGATGCTGGACATTGCTTTCTTCATTGCATTTTTCGTGTATTACTTGGCCATTAACGAGGTTATCCGTTTGCTGAACAGCTTTGGATAATACCATGTTGAGGTCTAGCGAGTGATGGGTTCAGCAAGTGATGAGACAAATCCATGGATTTTGAAGGCATGGATTTTTGATAATGGACAAAAAAGATTGAGTGAAGAGGGAAAATGATTGGCAGAAGAGCTTCATATTGACGGATGGGCGAGAGCCGCCGAGCGACCGTTTCTGCGTCGGCTGGATGACATTGCCCTACAAGTTGAATCGCGCTATACTGCGGAACTCACGGATTTTCTAACGCCACGAGAGCAGATACTCGCCGAGTCGATGGCGCGCCACCACAATCTGAACATCACCTTCTTTGGCGGGTATGATGGAGCCGAACGGCAACGGGCTTTGATTGCTCCTTCATACTGGGTGGAAAGACAAGCCGACTACAGGATTTGCATTCTGTCGGCGACACTCAATCAACAGCGCTCAGCTTCACACCGTCATATCATGGGCTCGCTTTTAGGCACCGGTGTAAAACGCAAGAAAGTCGGGGATATAGGTCTGAATTCTGAGAAAGCCTATGTAGTGATGGACACGGACTTAGCGGATTTTGTGCAGGCGAACTGGCGTCTGCCGGGTATGTTCGACGGAGTGATTCAACGTCTGGACCATGTTGATGCTTTTCCAGTTAGCCAATATGAGCTTACGAATGGAAGTGTGTCTTCGCTGAGGCTGGATGCAGTCATTGCGCAATTCTGTAAGTATTCCCGCAGTAAAGCTCAAGAGGCGGTCAAACGAGGGCATGTCACTCTTAACTTTGCTGAAGTCACCAACCCGGCGGAGTCACTCGAACAAGGGGATGTCATCTCCATTCGAGGCTTTGGCAGATTAAAGCTGATGAGTCTCGAAGGTGAGTCCAAGCGAGGGAAACAACGCCTGCAAATAGGTGTATTGAAGTCGTAAAATTGCAGGACTTTCTATGGCTTCGTCGAATAGATTTCAAGAACCACATGTCGAAGGAATTCCATTACTGACATGATGTGTCGAATTTGGAGGAGGTGCGCGGGATGCCGCTGTCCCCGTTAGATATTCACAATAAAGAGTTTGGACGGTCTTTTCGCGGTTACGATGAAGATGAGGTTGACGATTTTCTGGAGCGTGTGATTCAGGATTACGAGGGACTCATTCGTCAAAACAAAGAACTTGATGAGCGTATGGGCGACCTTAAGGAGCAACTGAAGCATTTCACAAACATTGAGGAGAGCCTGAGTAAGTCCATTGTGGTGGCTCAGGAAACGGCGGAGGAAGTCAAGACCAATGCGCGTAAAGAGGCTCAACTCATTGTGAAAGAAGCAGAAAAGAACGCGGATAGAATCGTTGCCGAGGCCTTGAATAAGTCGAGGAAAATTGCAATGGATGGGGAGGAAATTCAGAAACAGTCATCCATGTTTCGGGCTCGTTTTCGTTCTTTGCTCCAAGCTCAGTTGGAAATGCTCGAATCAGATGATTGGGACAAAATAGGGCAGGAACTCCCCGCCAAGGAATCATATGCGTACGAAACGCACTCTGACAATGCCGGTTAGTACGACGGATTTATCTTTTTTACTCTGCACTTTGGTCCCACCCTTAGGTGGGCTTTTTTATGTACAAAAGAGGTCCGAACAACTTCATAAATAACACTGAAACCGCAGCCAATCCTGGCAGGAATGTGTCGAATGAGTCCTGACATACCACACCACAATAAGAGTGGAGGGGAGTATGAAAAGGGGGGAACGGCTGTGGAACTAAAGCTTGTGCAAGAACGTCTCAAGAAGGACTATGACCATATTCGTCGGAAGTTGTTGAATTCAGGAGAATACGGACTTACTAACGTCGAAAGAGATGAGTTGGGCGAATTGTCGGCATATGACAATCATCCAGCAGACATTGCGAGTGAAGTCTGGGAAAGAGAAAAGGATGTCGGCCTTCGCGACCGCGATAAACTGCAGCTTCAGGCAATTGAACGAGCTTTGTCTGCAATCTATCAGGGCACCTATGGTGTTTGTCAATCATGCGGCACGCAAATCCCGCAGGAACGGTTGGAAGCCCTGCCAATTGCTGTGTTGTGCAAAGTATGCCAGGAGCAGGATGAAGCACAACATCCGAATCGTGACTGGCCCGTTGAAGAGGAATTTCTGTACCCGGGGTATGCCAGGACAAACCTCGATAACACCACAAATGTGGAATTTGACGGAGAAGATTCTTGGCAGGCTGTAGCACGTTACAATGAGCGTCCCGACTATCCCTTTGACCCCGACTTGGGTGAATTGGATGATAACGAAGGGATTGTCGAGGAAACCGACGCTATCAGCAATGAAATGTACAAACGGAAGGGCTGAGTTAGCCTGCAGCCAGAGCTGAGTCAGAGTGTAGTCCACCGGTTCCGGCGGAGGTTGGTGGACGAAAATCGGGAACGTTCCAGCTCTTGGAAGGATGTCTTTGAAGGCACAGCCCGGCAGAAATTCTGCCGGGCTGTCTGTGCCAAGTGTACAGCATTATGGTAGACTGTTTCAGAACATATCTTGAGTGGAAAAGGTGACAATAAGAGTGATCTACCTACTAGCCGCACTGGTTTTTGCCGCCGATCAAGTCATTAAATGGGAAGTACGGAGCCACATGGCGATTACGCAAAGCATTCCTGTATTTCCGCCGGTTTTGTACCTCGACTACATTCGCAACTCAGGCGGTGCATTTGGTATCTTACCACATTTCCGGATTCTCTTCGTACTTGTGGCAATGGTGGTTATCGCAGCTGTAATTTATGTTGATGTCAGGTATAAGCCTGTGTTATGGACGCGTATTGGCCTTGGCTTACTATTGGGAGGCGCCCTTGGAAACATGTGGGACCGCATCGTGTTTGGTAATGTTACGGATTATATGTACCTTCAGATAATACACTTCCCAATTTTTAATCTAGCGGATGTGATGATTGATGTTGGCGTAATTATGCTGCTGATTAGGAGTCTCCAGTCAGACCGGTCATCAAGGAAGGACGACTAAAGCTTCATGAATGAAAAATGGGCTATTGTAGAATCCTTTACTGCAGAAGCACAAGACGAAGGAATACGGCTCGACAAGTGGCTGACGGATGTACTTCAGGAGCGAGACTACGACGTGTCTCGAAACCAGGTGCAGGACTGGCTGAAGCAAGGTTTCATTCAACGCCGGGAATACACCCGGAGACTGCGCAGCAGCGATTTGATTGAGCCAGGCTATGAGTTCTCTGTTGCGGTCCCCGCCGCACAGAGCGCGGAGATAACAGGAGAAAGCATTCCTTTGGACGTGGTGTATGAGGACGCGGAAGTCATCGTTATCAATAAACCACGAGGGATGGTTGTCCATCCAGGTGCAGGTCATACTACAGGGACAATGGTAAACGCCCTTGTTGGCCGGGGGACACAGTTGTCGAATCTGGGAGGAGAGATGCGCCCGGGTGTAGTGCATCGCATCGATAAAGACACATCTGGTTTGCTGGTCTTTGCCAAGACTGACAGAGCTTATCATGGGCTGTCAGAGCAGCTTCGAGAGCATTCCATGACGAGGCAGTATGAGGCCATTTGCCATGGACTCGTGACGCACGACAATGGGACGATTGATGCACCTGTTGGCCGTGACGCAAAAAATCGGCAACGGATGGCCGTGACGGAACTCGGGAAAGAGGCTGTCACACATTTCCGGGTGGAACAGCGATTCACGCGACATACCTTTCTTTCCTTACGACTCGAGACAGGACGAACCCATCAAATTCGGGTACATCTAGCGTACATAGGTCATCCTTTAGCTGGCGATCCAATCTATGGTCCGCGACATACGCTGCCAATTGCAGGGCAGGCGCTGCACGCCCATACGCTGGGCTTTGTTCATCCCGTGACCAAAGAGGAACTGGTGTTTGAAGCCGCTGTGCCACAGGACATGACAGTACTGCTTGAAGGGTTGCGTCAGGGGATGTGGTAGATTTCAGTTGACGCGAGCCTATGAAGTTGCTAAAGTGAGACCAACGAACAGTACCTTTAAACCAATCCCGCGAGATTGGAAAGGTGTCGGACACGAATATCGGTTGCGCGGCTCTTGGATTACCATTTTGGCTGCGTTTCAAGATATGCGACTGCCTTTCCACTAGGCAGTCGTTTTTTGTGTGCCGCCTCTTCTCGCGAATCCGACACGGGAGGTTCTCAGATGCAGAAGAAAGCACAGTTAATGGATGCGACTGGAATGCGCCGATCTATCACGAGAATGGCGCACGAGATTTTGGAGCGGAACAAGGGACTCAGTCAGGTAATTCTGGTGGGGATTGAGCGAAGGGGAGTTCACCTTGCCAATCGAATTGCGGACAGGCTGCTTGACATCGAAGGTGTGCAGCCTGAGGTTTTTGCCCTTGACCCGCGTCCTTACCGGGATGACGTTCCTTCCTCGGAGAACAACAGAATCCCTCTTGAAGGCTTTCCAGTGGAGGACAAAGTGGTTGTGCTTGTGGATGACGTACTGTACACAGGACGCACGGTTCGGGCGGCCATGGACGCAATTATGACCACCGGACGTGCGAAGATGATTCAACTGGCAGTGCTGGCAGACCGAGGTCACAGGGAGTTGCCGATTCGACCAGACTATGTGGGGAAGAATGTGCCGACAGCTCGCGATGAAGCGATTGAAGTCATGTTAAACGAACTGGACGAAGAGGACAGCGTCTGGATTACAGGACAGCAAAACTGAGGGGGAAATAGCGTGGAACACATGCTCTCGTCAAAAAGTTTGGACAGGCGGCGCGTCGAAAAACTGATTGCATCTGCTGAACAGCTGCGGGGATTGCCGCGCCGAGATTTGCTGAGTGTTCTTGCCGGGAAGGTTGTAGCAACGCTGTTCTACGAGCCCAGCACACGTACCAGGTTGTCCTTTGAAGCGGCGGTTGTTCGGCTTGGCGGTCAGGTGGTCAGCAGCGAGAACGCAAAGGAAACCTCTTCTGCCAAAAAAGGTGAGCGGCTTTCAGATGTCTTTCGCGTAGTCGGGGCCTATGCCGATGCCCTTGTCGTTCGTCACCATGAGACTGGAGCGATTGAAGGAGCGGCTGATAAAAGCCCTGTTCCCATCATTAATGCGGGCTCAGGTTCGGGAGAACACCCCACCCAGGCACTCCTCGACGCCTACACGATATGGCGCGAACTCGGTGGTTTGGACGGGCGAAAAATCTGTATTATGGGTGATTTAAAATACGGTCGTACCGTTCACTCTCTGGTTCAGGTACTGACGCTCTTCGATGACATTGAAGTGGTGTTGTTTCATCCCGAGTCGCTGGCGCTTCCAGAAGCGTTAACGAAGCATGCACAAGCCAACGGGACCGTCGTTCGGCGGGCCGGGACGTTTGCTGAAGCTGTGCACAATGCGGATGTCATTTACCAGACAAGGGTCCAGATTGAGAGACTCCAGGACGCCGACGAAGCAGCCGAGGCGGGAGAATATCTGTTGACGAAAGACCACATGAACTTGGTTCCGGAGCACGCGAGAATACTTCACCCGCTGCCAAGAGTCAATGAATTGGCTCTCGAAGTCGATGACGACCCCCGGGCGGCTTATTTTCGACAGGTGGAAAATGGACTGTATATACGCATGGCGCTGCTCAAAGAGCTGATTGGAGGAGATGTACTTGCAGACGAAACTGCAGGGCGGAAATTTGCTCAATCTTGTTGACGGGAGCTTGACAACGGTTGACGTCATTGTGGATGACGTGACTGGGAAAGTCGCCGCCATTGGAGAGAACCTCGGTCATGTTGACGAAGTGATTCAACTGAATGGAGAAGTGCTGCTGCCTGGGTTTGTGGATCTGCATGTACATCTTCGCGATCCCGGTTTTACAGACAAAGAGACCATCGCCACTGGTGCGGCGGCCGCTGCGGCCGGAGGTTTCACGCAGATTGCCTGTATGCCGAACACCAATCCACCCTTGGACTCGCCGGCACAGCTTGACTACGTAACACAGCGCTCGCGTGAAGCCGGGGCGGCCAGGGTGCTGCCTATTGCTTGCATCACTGAACGCCAGGAAGGGAACACGCTGACAGACTTTGAACGTTTAAAGTGCTCTGGCGCGGTCGCTCTTTCGGATGACGGCAAGGGTGTTCAAGACGGCGGCTTGATGCGAGAGGCCTTGATCCAAGCGAAAAAAGCAGGCCTGCCTGTGGCAATCCATGCAGAGGATGAATCCATTTCAGGCCCAGGGGTACTAAATGAAGGTGCGGCAAAACGACTCGGTTTGCCGGCAATCCCGGGTGCCGCAGAGTCTGCGATGATTGCCCGTGACATTCTGCTGGCGGAAGAGACTGGAGCTCACATTCACATTTGCCACGTCAGTGTGGAGTCAGCGGTGGCTTTAGTCCGGTTTGCCAAAGAGCGGGGCGTGTCCATCACAGCTGAAGTGACACCCCATCACTTGCTTTTATCCGATGACCTGATTACAGCTGACGACGGGAACTTCAAGGTCAACCCGCCGCTGCGCAGTCAGCGCGATAAGGAGGCCTGTTTACGGGGCTTTCTGGACGGCACTTTGGATGTGGTCGCGACCGATCACGCTCCTCATACAGAGTCAGAAAAGGCCCAGGGCATCAAAAAGGCACCCTTTGGTTTGGTCGGGATTGAGACGGTGTTTCCGCTGTTGTACACATACCTGGTTGTCCCGGGCTTGATGAGTCTCTCCGAACTAGTGAAGAGAATGTCCACGCTTCCGAGCCAGGCCTTTGGTCTGCCGGGCGGTGTCATTCGGGCAGGAGGCCCAGCTGATATTGCCGTGGTGGATTTGGAAACAGAGCGGGACATTCTTCCCGAAAACTTCCTGTCAAAAGGCCGAAACACACCTTTTGCAAATTGGCGAGCAAGCGGCTGGACGAAATTGACGATTCAAGGCGGACGTGTAGTTTTTCGTGATTCCATGGCAAAAGCGACAGTAGGGGAGTGAAGCGAGTGGCAGGCAAGAGCAAGGAGAGAAAACAGGCGAGATTAATACTGGAAAACGGCATGGTCTTCACCGGTATAGGATTTGGCGCCGACGGAGAATCCATTGGTGAAGTGGTATTTAATACCGGAATGACTGGATATCAGGAGATTTTAACGGATCCCTCCTACTGTGGACAAATTGTAACGATGACCTATCCGCTCATCGGCAATTACGGGGTGAATGTGGAAGACGTAGAGTCGAGAAAGCCTTATGTGAGAGGTTTTGTCGTGCGAGAGTTTAGCGCCGTGGACAGCCATTATAAAAGCATGAATAACCTGGAGAAATACCTCAAGGACAACAACATCATTGGCATTTCAGAGATTGACACGAGGAAATTGACAAAGGAAATTCGAAGCGAAGGTACGATGAAAGCTGTTTTAACTACCTTAGACGATGATGTCAGCACAGTACTTGAAAAGTTGAAAACACCGTTGCCAAGGAATCAGATTGAAGAGGTAACGACCCCCACTGCCTATCGCTGCCCTGGCGAAGGACGGCGCGTTGTGGCCATGGACTTCGGCATGAAATCAGGTGTGGTTCGTTCACTGCTGGCACGCAACTGTGACGTCATTGTGGTACCGGCCACCACCACTGCCGAAGAAATCCTGGCGTGGCAGCCCCATGGCGTGATGCTCAGCAATGGCCCGGGTGACCCTGAAGATGCGCCCTATGCTGTAGAAGCCTTGCAGAAACTCATCGGCAAGGTCCCGGTCTTTGGGATTTGCCTCGGACACCAGTTGATTGGTCTTGCCTGCGGTGCAAAAACCGAAAAACTGCGCTTTGGCCACCGCGGTGTCAACCATCCTGTCCGCAACATTCGCACAGGCAAAGTTGCCATCACCTCACAGAATCACGGTTACGTGGTGCAGCCTGGGTCTTTAGAGTCAACGGATTTGAGACTAACCCATGTAAATCAAAATGATGACACTGTGGAAGGCATGGCACACAAGAAGCACCCAGTGTTCTCTGTGCAGTATCATCCGGAGGCGCGCCCCGGCCCGGATGATTCGGACGACTTGTTCGACGAATTCATGCAGATGATGGATGAGGTAAAAGAAGGGAGATGGGTTCCAAATGCCTAAGCGTACAGACTTGAACAAGATTTTAGTTATCGGAAGCGGACCCATTATTATTGGTCAGGCGGCAGAGTTTGACTACGCAGGAACCCAAGCCTGTCAAGCCCTTAAAGAAGAGGGGTACGAAGTGTTGCTGGTGAATTCCAACCCCGCAACCATCATGACCGATCCCGACATTGCAGACAAAGTCTTCATCGAACCGCTCACACCTGAGTTTGTTGCGCAGATTATTCGCCGGGAGCGACCCGATGGGATTTTAGGAACTCTGGGCGGGCAAACGGGACTCAATTTGACCGTGCAGCTCTCAGAAATGGGTGTTCTTGAAGAAGAAGGCGTTGAAATTCTGGGCACGTCCTTGAATGCCATCCGGGAAGCTGAAGACAGGGAGGAATTTCGCTCCTTGATGCATCGAATTAAGGAGCCTGTTGCTGAAAGCGAGATTGTTACTTCTCTTGACGCCGCCCGTACTTTTGCCCGCAGGATTGGGTTCCCCATCATCATTCGCCCTGCTTACACGCTGGGCGGCACAGGCGGGGGAATTGCCGAGAACTGGGAGCAATATGAAGAGATTGTGAGTCTCGGACTGACCATGTCTCCCATTCACCAGGTGCTTGTGGAACGGGGTATCTCAGGCTACAAAGAGATTGAATATGAAGTCATGCGCGATAAAAATGATACGTGTATTGTCGTATGTAACATGGAAAATGTCGATCCCGTCGGGGTCCACACAGGCGACAGCATTGTCACTGCACCCAGTCAGACGTTGTCGGACGCGGACTACCAGCGGCTTCGGTCGGCCAGTCTGAAAATCATCCGGGCACTGGGCATAGAAGGCGGCTGTAATGTGCAGTTGGCTCTCGACCCCAACAGCGACGAGTACTATGTCATTGAGGTAAATCCGCGCGTGAGTCGGTCCAGTGCCTTGGCCTCAAAAGCGACTGGGTACCCCATTGCAAAAGTATCCGCAAAAATTGCTGTCGGCTATCGATTGGACGAAATCAAGAACCCGGTGACACAGGAAACCTATGCAAGTTTTGAACCTGCGTTGGACTACGTGGTCACAAAAATTCCACGTTGGCCCTTTGACAAGTTCAATAGTGCCAATCGCAAACTTGGGACCCAGATGAAAGCAACGGGAGAAGTCATGGCGATTGGGCGTACCTTCGAAGAGTCTTTGATGAAAGCAATCCGAAGCCTGGAAGTGGGCGTCGAGAGCTTGTTTGTGAAACGGAGTCGAAGTTGGGACGGGGATGAAATTGAGCGTCGTCTCAGACATCCGGATGACGAACAACTGTTCGTATTGGCTGAGGCAATGCGCCGCAACGTGAAGTTGAAGACACTTCACACATGGACCGGTATTGACCGCTGGTTCCTGGAGAAGATTTACGGTTTGGTCAAACTCGAGCAGCAATTCGCTGAAAAAGCCAAGGGCTACAATCAGTGGCCGGAGTTTGCAGAACAGAACTTTGACTTAATTGTTGAGGCAAAACGAAAAGGGTTCCCAGACGTAGAGATTGCACGGGTTACAGGATGGGAACAAAGTGAAGTTTCGTCGTGGCGACTGGAGCAGCGCGTGACACCTGTGTACAAGATGGTCGATACCTGTGCAGGGGAGTTTGAGGCAAGGACACCGTATTACTACAGTACGTACGAGGCTGAAGATGAAGTGGAGACAGGAGACAAAAAGAAACTGCTTGTCCTTGGGTCTGGACCTATCCGCATCGGTCAAGGAATCGAGTTTGACTACTGTTCGGTTCATGCAGTATGGGCCATTCGGGAGGCTGGCTATGAGTCCATTATAATCAACAATAACCCGGAGACTGTCTCGACTGACTTTAACACATCGGATCGGCTGTATTTTGAACCGCTTCATCTGGAAGATGTTCTGAACGTCATTGCACGAGAACAACCGGAAGGCGTCATTGTGCAGTTTGGCGGACAGACAGCGATTAATCTTGCGGAACCGCTGGCACAGGCCGGTGTCCGTATTATCGGTACAGACCTGGAGAATATCGACAGAGCGGAGAACCGCGAGAAATTTGACGCACTCCTAAACGACCTGGATATCCCGCGTCCGGCCGGAGCTACAGTCATTTCATTGGACGAAGCGAAAACTGCTGCCGAGCACTTAGGCTACCCGGTTGTCGTTCGTCCCTCTTATGTACTGGGCGGCCGCGCGATGCAAATCATCTATTCCGACGAAGAACTGGAACACTATATTCTCGAGGCTGTCGAAGTATCACCGAAACATCCCATTCTCGTGGACCGTTATATACAAGGTGTGGAAGTGGAAGTGGATGCCATTTCGGACGGAGAAACAGTGGTTATCCCTGGCATTATGGAGCACATTGAACGGGCCGGTGTCCACTCCGGTGACTCCATTGCGGTGTATCCGCCGCAGTCGCTGTCGGACAACATGAAGGCGCTGCTGACTGACTACACTGTCCGCATCGCACGCGACTTGTCGGTCAAGGGCATGGTTAACATTCAGTACGTTGTGACAGGTGAAGATGCCTTTGTGCTCGAGGTCAACCCGCGCTCCTCCCGCACAGTGCCGTTCTTGTCCAAAGTCACTGGTGTGCCCATGGTCCAGTTGGCTATGCAGGGTGTCCTTGGGAAGAGTCTGCAGTCTCTTGGATATGAAACAGGTCTTATTCCAGAGTCAGATATGGTGTCAGTCAAAGTGCCCGTGTTCTCGTTTGCAAAGCTGCGCCGTGTTGACATTGACTTAGGCCCGGAAATGAAATCAACGGGTGAGGTCATGGGACGTGAGAAGACGCTGGCGAAAGCGTTGTACAAGGGACTTCTCGGTGCCGGGACTGACATCCCTCAATACGGAACAGTGCTTGCGACTGTGGCTGACAAAGACAAGGCAGAAGCGTTGCCTCTCCTTGAGGGATTTGCGAATTTGGGATATCAGATTGCAGCTACCGAAGGTACAGCCAAATACCTTGAAGAGCAGGGTCTGCGTGTAACAGTCGTCAATAAGTTGGCTCAAGGTACACCGAACTTGTCCGACGATATTCGCGACGGCCGCATTCACCTTGTCATCAACACATTGACAAAAGGTCGTAAGCCCGAGCGCGACGGCTTTCGTATACGACGCACTGCAGTGGAGCACGGCGTCCCCTGCCTGACCTCTCTCGATACGGTCAAGTCGTTGCTCGAGGTCCTGTCGACAATTCGCTTTAGTACGATACCTTTGGAGGCTTCGGCCGGGAGGTAATACGGCATGACAAAGGAAAGCCCAAATTCGAACTGGAATGCAACCGGAAATTCAAAGCAAGACTCGAATCAAAATTCAAAGCACAGTGTAAAGCAAAGTTCGAAACCTGTGGCAGTCCAGCCAGGGATAGCCGGCATTCAGGACCTCTCTCACGAAAAGTACGACAAGGTTCGAAGCATGTCTTACGTCGCGCTGGATTTTCCGGACTGGAAGCAGGCTCGACGCCTTGTCGATGAGTTCGGTTCAGCCGTCGATGGTTATAAGGTGGGACTTGAGTTGTTTCACCGAGCAGGTTACGGGGCTGTGGAGGAGTTGTGCCGTCAAGGCAAGCGTGTGTTTTTGGATATTAAGCTTCACGATATCCCGAATACAGTGGCCGGAGCGTTGCGAGCTGTCTGCGAACTGCCGATTGAAATGGTAAACGTGCATGCATTCGGCGGCAGAAAGATGATGGAACGGGCCCGGGAAACAGTAGCGCAAGCGCCCCATCAACCGCTTCTCGTGGCGGTGACGGTCCTGACGAGCTTAGAGCAAACGGATCTGAAGGAAATCGGGCTGGACACCTCACCCGAGAATGAAGTCCAAAAATTAGTTCAGTTGACGGATGAATGCGGACTAGATGGTGTAGTTGCGTCGGCTCTGGAAATTAACGTAATCCGCCATATGACTCGTTCTGGGTTCGAGATTGTTGTGCCGGGGACGCGGCCCAAAGGGGTATCGCAGCACGATCAGGCGCGGACTTTAACTCCAGGAGAAGCCGCTGCCCGCGGCGCGACCAGACTGGTTTTGGGTCGCTCAGTAACGCAAGCAGAGCACCCCATAACGGCCTTGCAAGCGATATGGGACGAAATGATAGAAGTCAGTTCCTAGCGAATGGGGGATATATATGAGTTTCCTGTCTGTAGAAGATACGGTGTCAAACCAATTGGCACAAGGACTCCTGAAAATTGGAGCGGTGGAGCTGCGTCCAAACAATCCGTTTACGTGGTCGTCCGGATGGAAGTCTCCTATTTACTGTGACAATCGATTAACGCTGTCTTATCCGGTGCTGCGATCACTTATCAGCGGCGGACTGAAAGAGGCGATTCAAAATAATTTTCCGCAGGCAGAAGTTCTGGCAGGAACGGCGACTGCCGGAATTCCGCATGCTGCCTTTGTGGCTCAGGAACTGTCTCTGCCAATGGCGTATGTCAGGTCCAGTGCGAAAAGCCACGGCAAAGGCAAGCGGATTGAGGGCTTGATCCGTGCTGGTAGTCAGGTTTTGGTGATAGAAGACACAATTTCTACGGGAAGCTCAGCCTTTGACGCGGCTCAAGCATTACGCGATCACGGTGCCAAGGTTGTCGGTGTGGCAGCCATCTTTTCCTATGACTTTGACACTGCTGTTTCGCGGGCCCGGGAACTGGACATTCCGGTTCTCCGGTTGCTCGGGTATCCGCAGTTAATTCAGAGTGCAATTGAGATGGGTTACATTTCTCAAGCGGATGAACAAAGACTCCTTAGTTGGCGAAACTCGCCGGAAACCTTTGGGGTTTAGAGCACGCAGAGCTCGGGATAAATTAGGTTTTAGCAGAAATGTCCGCTTATTTCCTAGTGGTGGATAATTATATAAAATGCAGGCCGGGTTTCCGGCCTGTTTTCTTAAATTGGGTGGGTGAGTCGGTCAAGTCCAACCGAGTTTGCTCTCCATCACGTTTGTTAGGGATCCTTTTGCACCCTATTACGATACACGCCAAACCATAGGGATCGATTCGATCACTATTCCAACAGGCCACTTCAAATAGGGATCCCGTTGCACCTAATCACCCAGGTTCCACCCTGACGCTCTCCACATTAGGGATCATTCATGACACTAAAATCTTGGCCGATTGGCATTAATGATCATTGCGATCCCTATCGCATCGTCGCTCCGAGCAATAGGGATCTTTGCAGTCACTAATTGGCCGCACCAGTTGCTTCACAAACTCCCGGCACCAGTTGCTTTACCAATTACCCGCGCTAACTGCCTCGTTGACCCAAGCCCCGGCCTCATCAGCGCCAATCGAAGCCTGTGCAATGGCGCAAAAAGAGAGAGATGAACAAAGGAAACGCAACGTAGTACCATGCTTGTAACACTCTACCTTGCCGAGCAGCCTTTCCCGAGAGAGAAATTCACACCGGCTCTGACTCGACCGCAGTTCGGGCTGACCACATGAAAAAAGCGTGTTTACCCTGTTCCAAAAACCATTTTAATGAATTAGTGGATGTAAAGTCCAGCCTAAACGGGATATGCCGGCCTGTTTTCTTAAATTGGGTGGGTGAGTCGGTCAAGTCCAACCGAGTTTGCTCTCCATCACGTTTGTTAGGGATCCTTTTGCACCCTATTACGATACACGCCAAACCATAGGGATCGATTCGCTCACTATCCCAACAGGCCACTTCAAATAGGGATCCCTTTGCACCTAATCACCCAGGTTCCACCCTGACGCTCTCCACATTAGGGATCATTCATGACACTAAAATCTTGGCCGATTGGCATTAATGATCATTGCGATCCCTATCGCATCGTCGCTCCGAGCAATAGGGATCTTTGCAGTCACTAATTGGCCGCACCAGTTGCTTCACAAACTCCCGGCACAAACTGCCCGCGCTAACTGCCTCGTTGACCCAAGCCCCGGCCTCATCAGCGCCAAAGTCATAACGTCAACTCTGTTTGACGCAGCCGCGCCCATGGACAAATCAAAAGGCTGCTCCTAAGCGTGTGTAAGTTGCCCGGGACAGCCTTTTCTTTAGGGAGAGGATTGCGTATGCAGGTGTTACTTGTCCTCCACTACAATTACAATTTGTCTGCAATAAACAGTTACAGAAACGAAGTAAATAAACGGAATGTAAAATGCCAGTGTCGATAGGGTGTAGCGGTTAACCTCCGCCGTCATCCGTTGATCCATTGATCCGTTGACCCCTGAATCCTGTAAACGGACACTATTCCACAGTCGGGTTTGGATTGTGCTCCCAGTTGCTGTCTTGACGTTTAAATGCCTGCCCAACATGGACATAACCCTCAGAATCCACTTTGTATGTGTACAGGTCTAGCGGACGGGGGGCTGGTGCACTGGGCGTGTTCACGCCGTACTTGTCATAGTGGCTTCCGTGGCATGGACAAAAGAACCACGTTTTCGTGCCAATGTTCTTGTCGTAGCTGACGGTGCCGGCTTTGGAACGGCCGTCGTTAAAGCTTGGGGCCACAGATTTCCCATTCTGGATGGAACCTTTCACATGGCATCCTAAATGGGTGCATACGTGGGACATAATCATAAGCTTCTTTTGATACTTAATGACATACACGTCGTTAGGCTTATCCTGAGAGTTCCAGGCGTCGTCTTGATGTTGCATGAACGTTACGTGCTTGGGAAGCTTGTCGTCGAAGTCTGTGACTTTCCAAGTCGTCTTGGAGAAGCTGCCTCCGCCGCTGCGGCTTAGCGGATCGAATGCCATGACCAGATTTGGTGAAACAACCGTTGCCGCCATAAACGCTCCGGTTCCGCCCAGGACATATGTAAGAAACTGGCGCCGAGTGAGACCCTTTTGCTCAGTTCCCACTTCTTCAGCAAATTTCCTGCGCTTTTCCTCTTGATCCATAGCGAGATTCCTCCTTAACAGCTTACCCTTTGTCGCCAACCTTGTTGCAGAGTAAGCTTCAGACAAAACAATAGTATAAAATCATTTTTCAATGGTTTTATACTATCACGATTCTCCAGGGCAATTGGAGGCCTATTCTTCTAGTAAATGAGGACAATTAGCGAAATGTCTAGATGAAGTTGAAAGAGGCGGGGTGGTTACACCCAGCCTCTCCACTTCATTGCTTCTGCAAAAGGACGAATGCCAACCATGTACGCTGCAAGACGTGTGGATACTTGATAGCGTTTGGAGGTATTGAGGATATTGTGAACCGATTTGACCATCAATTCTTCCATCTGTTGGTTGACCTTATCCTCGTCCCAATACCAACCTTGATTGTTCTGTACCCATTCAAAGTATGAGACCGTGACACCGCCTGCATTTGCAAGGACGTCAGGTACTAGCAAAACGCCTTTGCTGTGAAGAATTTCGTCTGCAGCGGGTGTGGTAGGACCGTTTGCGGCTTCGACAACAATGGACGCGTGAATGTCCGATGCATTTTCTTCTGTAATTTGGTTTTCCAAAGCAGCGGGAACCAGAATATCGCAGGGTTTGACCAAAAATTCCTCATTCGACAGCACGTTGCTGTAGTGTGTGCTGACCATCCCGAAGGAGTCCCGTTTCTCCATCAGGCTTGGAATGTCTAATCCTTCGGGCTCGTACAATCCGCCGCCGGCATCGCTGACACCTACGACCTTGACTCCCATCTCGTGAAGGATTGAGGCCACGTGACTGCCTACGTTACCAAACCCTTGGACAAGAGCTGTGAGTTCGTTAAGGTTTTTGCCCAGGCTTTTGGCAGATTCTCTAATCGCAATGCATACGCCCAATGCTGTAGCTTTCTCTCGACCCTTTGACCCGCCGAGAACGATTGGTTTACCTGTAATGAAGTTGGGGGAATCGTTCTCACGCATGAGGCTGTACTCATCGTACATCCATGCCATGATTTGAGGGTTTGTATACACATCGGGTGCCGGAATGTCCTTTGTGGGACCTACAATCTGACTGATAGCTCGCACATAGCCCCTCGCCAGACGTTCTTGCTCAGTCGTTGACATGGTTCTTGGGTCACAGATGATTCCGCCTTTCGCACCGCCGTACGGAAGGTCAAAAATGCCGCATTTAATGCTCATCCAAATGGACAGCGCTTTGACCTCATCAAGGCTTACATTGGGATGAAAACGGATTCCACCCTTGGTTGGACCAACGGCGTCGTTGTGCTGAGCACGAAACCCTGTAAACACTTCTGTATGGCCATCGTCCATTCGAACAGGGATGCGGACGGTCATGGTGCGAATTGGCTCGGCCAGCAATTCGAACATTTCGTCTGAATATCCCAGCCGCTCCAGCGCTGCTTCAACAGCGTTTTGAGTATTAATCAGGACGTTTTCGCCATGGGCCGGCATCCTTGCGCCCGCGGCTAGCCGTTTACTGACTTGACTCGTCATGAAATGCGCTCCTCTCGCAGTTAACCACTACATAATTGATTTGCTCCGTTTCATAATAAATCACTCGGGGAAGGATGGAAAGTAGCAGTGAGCACGAAAGGGAGAAAAGTATGGGGGAAAATCAGGGGAATGTAACGAAAAATGAGGGTGGCCTTCGCCGCTTGAACGCTTCCTGGAGCTTTCACGCAATTTTGGCAGTCCTCATCATCATTTTGGCATTTTCTCATCCGCCCATGTTATTTTACGGGGATACCGACACGGCGAGAAACTACCTCAATACTATTGTTTCCTCGCTGTCCACTATCCTGGCCCTGTGTATTTCCGTGATTCTTGTGGCTATTCAATTGGCCGCAAGTAACTATACTCATCGGGTGCTGGATTTTTACATTCGACTCCCCTACAATGCGTCATTGTTTTTGCTGTACTTAGTGACCATCTTACATAGTTTCTATTTAATGGCTAAGATTCGCGATCCCGTTCGAGAACCGCTTCAAGTCGCTCTTCGTCAAGAAATGAGTGCAGACCTGGTCCTTGTCATGATTTGCTTCATCAGCCTTTTGCTATACATGTACGCGGTAGTGACGCTGTTGAAACCTGACAGAATCATCCACTTGATTTATCGGGATTACCACATTGCATCCCGACGAAAACACTGGCAAAAAGCACAAGCAAATGTGGAGCAACTGTGCGACATTGCCAAACGAGCCGCTTCTGTCAGCGACTCCGTAACAGGTACACTGTGCATGAGAGTCATGCTGGATATTGGGAAAGACTTGCCGCTGCCGGAAAATGAGCAGGACAAACTGCTGAGAGTGCATCAAAACCTGATTGATCAATGGATTGAAATGGTGGGTGTTTGCGCCAAGGAAAAAGAAACTGGACTCATGAAAACTGTTTTGGACGGCTTGTATGAGCAGGGACAGTACTACATTCAAAAAGAGTTCTGGACGGCTGCAGTGGTGGTCATTCGTGCCTACCGCCACATTGTATTCAGTCACTTGTTGGAGGAGGGGCAGTACTACTATGTGGAGACTGTCGCCGTGAGGTTGTATGCTCTAGCAGATGAAGCGACGGCATACGGAGAGCGGGGGCAACTGTTTACGCTTCGGACTTGGAAGGTGATTTGTGCTATTGGTGAGCATATTTTTGCAAGTTCTCCTGAAACCGAGGTGACGTTTCTTCAAGGGTTTTTGCTGTCGAGACACGTTTTTACCACTTTGAACGAACTTCCAGAAGACTTGCGGATTGAAGGGCTGTCCCTTTATTTTCAATTGTGGAAGGCTTTCGCAGTCAGCGCGCAAATGCGTGAAGCTGCACGCTTTGCAACTTGGTGGAAAGAACAGTTTCACGGAAGGCGCGTGTTCCATCAAGGACAACAACTGGCCCTGCAGCTCTGCAGGCACCTGGGACGCGAGGAGATTGAAAAAACGCTTTGTCATGTCTGGGAACTCGAAGAGATTGAACTTCAGCCGCTGCCGGAATTTAATAAATTCCGGCTTGCGTTATTTGACGGTTGGCCAAAGGATACATTCGCCAAGGGATAAAGCGGTATGCTCCACACAGTGAATTCTTCTCTGGTGCAATCATGTCTTGCGGATGCAATACAACTGTCCGCTTGCAGCTTTCTGTTTCAGCGTCGTCAGTCAGGTGTTGTCTCTTCTTTATCCAAATGCGGTCTCTACTTCAGTCAGATGCCTCTTCTTCAGTCGTTTGTTCCATGCTTTTGACGACGCTTCTGTCGGGGGTTACATAGAGTGTTGACTGATCCTTATATAAAGCAAATCCAGGGCGCGCTCCGTTTGGCTTCCAAACGTGTCTGATTTCCGTGAAATCGACAGCAACGTTGGATGACTCCCGTCCTTTTGAGAAATATGCGGCCAAGGTGGCAGCCTGGTGAACCGTTGTTTCGGGGACATCCTTACCGGATGTACGGACAACCACATGTGACCCGGGCTGGTCCTTGACGTGAAACCAAAGGTCGCTTTGTTGGCTGCGACGAAACGTGATTTCATCGTTTTGTGTGTTGTTTCTTCCCACAAAGACAGCAAACCCGTCTTGACTCCGGTATTGTTCTGCTGACTTCTTTTTTTCGGTCCGCTTATCATTAGCTTTCTTTCGCTTTCGCGACGGCTTAAGAAAACCTTGGTCTGTCAACTCTGCTCGCAGTTGCTCTACGTCTTCCGCAGAAGCGTCTTGCGCAATCAGGAGGCAGCTTTCCAAATACGCGATGTCCTGCTCTACAGATTCTTCTTCCGAGACGAGCAAAGACAGGGCACGTTTTTTCTTTCGAGCACGTTTAAAGTATGCTTGTGCGTTTTCGATGGCATCTTTGGCAGGGTTAAGCTCGATAGTCTCCATTTCATTATTTTTATAGAAATTTGGCAGGGATACTTCGGTTTTCCCTTTCCCCAGCTCGTGCGCATAGGCTGTCAGGAGCTCTCCAAAAATTCTATCCGATTCGTGTTCTTCACCGCGGCTTAGTTCCCGGCTTAGTCTTGTCCGCTTGGCGTGCAGGCGGTCAATGGCCTCATTCAGTTTTGCAGTGAGTTCAGAATGCAGTGCTCCTGTTCGCTTTCGAATAGAAATGTCCCGATAGTATTCCTCTATGGCCTCATCCAGCGATGCACATGTTTCCGTCTGTTCGCATGAAGTCAATTGGAACGGTGCATAACTTGACAGTCGTCCAAAAGCGTCCATTCCAAGACACGGGACTTCCCGTCTGTTCTTGACAATTGAAAAGAGGGAAGAGAGGGCATTGACAACTGAAGTCAAGTCGCGGTCTCCATCACTACCCTGAGCCCGAGCCCGCACTAGGGCTTCTTTTGCCGTTACCGGGCCCACTCCTGAAATCAACTTTGGCAGTTGTTTAGCAAGCTTGTCTGCGGTTTGACCCCAGTCTAGATGAGTTAAGGTTTCTTCCGGTTTTGACGCAGACAGTTCAGCCACTGTTTGCTTGGCCTGTGCAGGAGCTCTTGTATATGTAGTTCCTGGAAGAATCGGCCGAACACGGCTCATGTCCGGTGTGACCCGCACAATGCTGTCAATAATACGTCCGGGCTGACCGTTTTCAACAGCGCATATCATTAAGTTGCTGTGGCGGCCCATTAGTTCGAGGATGATTGCGGTTTGAACGGGATCGCCTAAATCATCGTAGCCGTCCACGTAAATCTCCAACACTCGGTCTGTGCCTTGCTGTTGAATCCGTGCTATGCGCCCGCCTTCCATATGTTTCCTTGTCAACATACAAAACATCGGCGGTGCTTCGGGGTTTGCGGGTCGCTGGCCCCGTATCTGATGGGCTCGGTAAAAGTTTCGGTGTGCACTAAGCATTAGTCTTGTCGTACCGATGGATGAGCTTCGCAGTGTTATGACTAAATCCCTCTCAGCGGGCTGATGGATCTTTTCCACCCGCGCCCCAACGAAACACTGCCATTCCTGAATGAGAGCACTTAACATAAGTCCGTCCAAGTTAACTTCTCCCTTCTGCACTACGAGTATAACTGGGTGCGTATTACGTGTCTAACAATTTGGTGTGCTTGTCAGCCTTGTCGACATGTTTGTCCTCGTACAAGCATATGGATTATCAGACATTGCTTAAAGGGGTGGCTCCAGTGGAGAAGAACTGGCATTCTCTAACTCCCAAAGATTGTTTGACTCTGCTTGAAACCACACCAGCGGGTTTAGACCCAGGAGAGGTTGAAGAGCGCCGACGGCAATATGGTGCAAACCAGCTGGTGGAGGGCAAGAAAGTTTCGTTGTTGACGGTATTTTTTAACCAGTTTCGGGATTTTATGATTATCGTCCTGATTGTTGCCACGCTCATCTCAGGCCTCTTGGGTGAGTATACGGATGCCATCACGATTATTGCCATTATTATTCTCAATGGCATTTTGGGATTCGTGCAGGAGGTCAAAGCTGAGAAATCTCTGTCAGCCTTAAAAGAGCTGACAGCCCCTCTGGCCCGTGTGCGACGAAAGGGCGAGATGGTGTCTGTGCCGGCCAAGGAACTTGTTCCAGGCGACATTGTATTGTTGGAAGGCGGCGACAGGGTGCCAGCGGACGGGCGTCTGATAGACGCTTGGGGTATGGATGTAGAAGAATCGTCCCTTACAGGTGAATCAGTTCCTGTCAACAAGCAAGCCCACTCGATGGTTGAAGAGCTGTCCAATCTCGGTGACAGAACCAATATGGTTTATATGGGGACAATGGTGACGCGAGGCAAGGGTGAAATGATTGTAACGGGTACAGGTATGACAACCGAGATGGGAAAGATTGCAGACTTGATGGAGCAGTCGGAGGAGAGCTTGACTCCGTTGCAACAGAGGCTCGACCAACTGGGTAAAATTTTGGTATGGCTGGCACTGGCCATTACAGTTTTGGTCGTCATTGCAGGCGTTTTGCACGGTCAAAATATCTATCAGATGTTTCTTGCAGGTGTGAGTTTGGCTGTTGCAGCGATACCAGAAGGTCTGCCCGCCATTGTCACGATTGCTCTGGCTCTCGGTGTCCAGCGGATGATTAAGCGCAACGCCATTGTCCGAAAGCTGCCCTCCGTTGAGACGCTGGGATGCGCCACAGTGATTTGTTCAGACAAGACAGGCACCTTGACGCAGAATCGAATGACAGTGCAGCGCGTTTGGTCCGACGGAGAGTGGGTCAAAGTGACAGGTTCCGGTTACAATCCCGCGGGAGAGTTTCTGTCTCATGACAATCCTGTCACGCCCCTCAAACGTCCTGGACTAAGGCGGTTAATAGAAGTCTCCGCAGTTTGCAACAACGCTGTCATGCATGTGTCCCAAAGGTCGGAGGAGGAGAACTGGGAAGTGGACGGGGATCCGACTGAGGGAGCCCTGCTGGTTTTGGCAAAGAAGGCCGGGGCCGCTGATTTGGATGAAGAGTTTAAGCGAGTGGATGAAATTCCCTTTGATTCTGAACGAAAGCTGATGTCTGTGCTGGTGGAGCACAACAAAGAAGTCTATTTGTTTGTCAAAGGTGCTCCGGATGTCCTTGTCAATCGCTCGACAAAAATCTATTCCAGCGGGCGCGAAGAAACACTGTCCAAAAACTTGAAAAAGAAAGTCTACGACGCGAACAACCAGATGGCCTCTCAGGCCCTTCGAAATCTAGCCTTTGCCTATCGGGTGTTTCCGTCACTGGAAGCTGCGAAATCTCAGGCAGACCCGGAACAGGACTTAGTCTTTGTCGGTTTGGTTGGGATGATGGATCCGCCTCGTGAAGAGGTGTTTGATGCCATTGGGGTCAGTCACAGAGCTGGGATTCGGACAGTGATGATTACAGGTGATCACCAGGAGACGGCGACTGCGATTGCTCGGCAATTGAACATCCTTCCCAGCGATGGACGTGTGATGAACGGCAGTGAGTTGGACAATGTGTCTGATGAAGACTTGGTTCACCTTGTGGAAGAAACGTACGTGTATGCCCGTGTTTCGCCCGAACACAAGCTCCGCATCGTGAGGGCGCTGCAACAGAACGATGAAGTGGTAGCCATGACTGGAGACGGTGTAAACGACGCGCCTGCCATTAAACAGGCAGACATTGGTATCTCCATGGGAAACACAGGAACAGACGTGGCGAAAGAAGCTTCCGCACTAGTCTTGTCTGATGACAACTTCGCCACCATTGTAGCTGCGGTTGAGGAAGGGCGGGGAATCTACGACAACATTCGAAAGTTTATTCGTTATCTTCTCGCAAGTAACGTTGGCGAGATTATCACGATGTTTGTAGCGATGCTGGTTGGCTTGGCCTTACCCCTGCTCCCCATACAAATTCTGTGGGTTAACCTTGTTACTGACGGCCTTCCTGCCATCGCGCTGGGGGTAGACCCGGCAGAGAAAGATATCATGGCCCGACGTCCGCGCAATGTGAAGGAAGGTATCTTCGCGGGGGGACTGGGGCTTAAAATTCTGAGCAGAGGGGTTCTCATTGGAGCGGTGACACTCGGTATCTTCATCTTGACGCTGCGTCTTGCTCCAGGCAACTTGGCAAAAGCACAGACGATGGCTTATGCAACCTTAACCATGTCGCAATTGATTCTGGTGTTTGACTGTCGCAGTGTAAACGGCGGCATTTTCAACAGGAATATTTTTGAGAACCTGTGGTTGTGGTTGGCCGTACTGTCGTCGGTGGCACTGTTTCTCGTTACCATCTATTTACCGGGGTTGGCAAAAGTGTTTAGCACGGTGCAGCTTGGGCCAAAGGATTGGCTGTTCGTCCTGATTGCTGCAGCCATTCCGACCTTCGCGTTGTCACTGCGCAGAGCGGGCCGAAAGGCGCTCGGGAGCAAATTGTCATCACGTGAGGCGTAAGACCGCAGCAGCGACTCGCGAGCAGACATGAGCGCTTCTAGCGTTGCGGATTTGATATCATCCGATAAAGGCAGTGAATTGCAGGGGCTGTGAATTGTTCACAGCCCCTTACTTGTATTTTCAAAAAAATGTAGAGTAGAATAGAAGCACTCTGGAGGCGTTCACATGGCTGTAAAAAGTATGACTGGGTATGGACAAGCTTCTGTTAAGGAAGGCAATGTTGCGGTTTCCGTCGAGATTCGTGCTGTCAATCACCGTTTTTTTGAATGCGTTGTTCGTGCACCAAGAGATTTGATGATGGTCGAAGAGGCGGTTCGACAGCAGGTGAAAGCCAGTTTTGCCAGAGGTCGTATGGATGTGTATATCTCTTTAGACGAAACGTCGGCAGCAGGGACACTGTCGGTCAACTCAGGACTGCTGGACCAACTGAAGGCGGCAGCAGAAGAAATACAGGCTCAGATTTCAGATATTGGGCCAGCCACTGTGGTAGACTGGCTGCAGTACCCTGGCGTCATTACACCAGTTGTCAGTTCCGTTCAGAGTGAGACATTGTCCGCCGTAACCCTGCGTGCTGTGGCAGACGCGGTCGGCCAATTACTTGCGATGAGGATCCGCGAGGGACAGAGATTAGCAGAGGATATGAAGGAAAAAGTCAGAAACGCACAGGAGCTAACGAACTCTATTGAAAAGCGTGCTCCAATTGTTCTAAAGGCGTGGGAACAACGTTTGCGTGCCAAGTTAGAGGAAGTCGTAGCTCGAACGGATGAGAGTCGAGTGATGACAGAAGTCGTCCTAATGGCAGACAGAATGACAATTGATGAAGAGTTGACGCGACTTCGCAGCCATATTACGGAGTTTCATGCGTCATTGCAGTCTAGCTCAGCCATCGGACGAAGATTGGATTTTATCATTCAGGAAATGAATAGAGAAGTAAATACCATTGCCTCAAAGTCCCAGGACGTAGAAATTGCTCAGACCACGGTGAATCTGAAGGCAATCATTGAACAATTGCGGGAGCAGGTGCAAAATATTGAGTAGCGAAGAATACTAAAGTTTCTTCGCGGGAGGGGAGAACCTGATGCCTATCAAGCTCATTAACATCGGCTTTGGCAATATCGTTTCGGCAAATCGGATAATTTCCATAGTGAGTCCTGAATCTGCACCAATCAAACGAATCATTCAGGAAGCAAGGGACAGAAGCATGTTGATTGACGCAACCTATGGACGCCGAACAAGAGCGGTTATTGTTACCGATTCCGATCACGTAATTCTGTCCGCGGTACAGCCAGAAACAGTGGCTCACCGTCTAAATACGAAAGACCAACTTATTGACGAAGAGGAATGATGGTTTTGACACGTTCGCGATCCGGGATATTATTTGTTCTCAGTGGGCCCTCCGGAGCCGGGAAAGGTACGGTATGCGGCGCATTGATGCAAAGAACACCGGAACTCTCTCTCTCCATTTCAGCGACAACCAGAGCTCCGCGACCCGGAGAAGAGCACGGTGAAAATTATTTCTTTACATCGCGGAGTGAGTTTGAAGAGAAGATAGCGAACAATCAATTGCTTGAGTGGGCAGAGGTATACGGGAACTACTACGGGACGCCCAGGGATTTTGTGGAACAGAAGCTTGCTCAAGGACAGGACGTGCTCCTGGAAATCGATATTCAGGGAGCCATGCAAGTAAAACACCACTATCCAACGGGAGTGTTTCTGTTTCTCGTCCCTCCATCAGCCACTGAACTGAAAGCTCGCATCTTGGGGCGAGGAACCGAGTCTGAAGAATCTTTTCGCAAACGCTTTGGAGCTGCCAGACAGGAACTGCAGATGATGCGCGAGTACAACTACGTTGTGGTTAACGATGTCGTGGAGGCAGCGTGCCAGCGTATCGAAGCCGTCATCGAGGCGGAACACCTGAGCGTCAAACGAAACCTGGATCTATTGCTGGACTGGTGATGTCTTGCTTGATTCACAGGAACTTCGTAAAATAGGATAGAGGATTTGGAAAGTCCGGTTTTGTGGTATGCTAAGAGGTGCCTTAAGATAGAAGCCTTGAAGCAAGTGAAGGAGATGAACCAAGTCTGTGTTATACCCGTCAATTGATGAGCTGGTGAAGCTGGTTGACAGCAAGTACACGCTTGTTGTAACAGCGTCCAAAAGAGCTCGACAGCTGCAAGAAGAGACCATGGACCAACCAGGTGCATCGGCTACGAAAAACGTCAGTCGTGCCCTGTGGGAAATCTACAGTGGAAGCATCACTTATGTGCGAACGCACGAAGGCATTAAATAAGACCAAAGTTTTGCAGCAGAGCAACCACATGGTTGTTCTGTTTTTGTAAATACCTGATTCTAGAGATTGCGGAGGAATCCCCATGGCTCGAATTTTGGTTGGAGTCGGGGGCGGCATCGCCGCCTACAAAGCTGCCTCACTTTGCAGCTTGCTGATGAAGGCTCAGCACGAAGTACAAGTGCTGATGACAGAAAACGCAACGAAATTTATCACGCCGCTAACACTGCAGTCGCTCACGCGCAAACCCGTCGTAGTGGATACATTCAACGAACCGAATCCCACTGAAATTGCACATATTGCCCTGGCGGACAAGGCTGATTTGTATGTGATTGCTCCTGCGACAGCCAATCTCATTGGGAAGCTTGCGGCTGGCATTGCTGATGACATGGTGAGTACTACTGCTCTGGCCGTCACGTCTCCACTGCTCATTGCTCCGGCTATGAACGTTCACATGTTTGAGCACCCTGCGGTTCAACAGAATTTGGCTACCCTTCGGCACAACGGAGCTCTGATTATCAATCCGGGTTCCGGTCCCTTAGCATGCGGATATACCGGCAAAGGCAGACTGGCAGAGCCTGAGGATATCCTGCAAGTGATTACCGCTGTCCTGAACCAAAAGACTGACATGGCTGGGGTACACCTTGTGGTTACCGCTGGACCGACGATTGAAGACATCGATCCCGTTCGTTACCTCAGCAACAATTCCTCCGGAAAAATGGGTTATGCACTGGCCGAGGCTGGAAAACAACGGGGTGCACGAGTGACGTTGATATCAGGACCTACAAATTTACCAGACGTTAGCGGCATCGAGATGATACGCGTGCGGTCCACACAGGATATGTATGATGCAGTAGACAAGGTGGTGGATACAGCCGACATTTATATCAGTGCTGCCGCACCAGTAGATTTTCGCCCTGTGGTAAGACATCATCAAAAGTTGAAGAAAGGTGCCGGTGTCACGCACTTGGAGTTGGAACAGACCACAGATATTCTTCTGTCTGTTGCGGGTCGTAAGCAACCGAGTCAAACATTTGTCGGCTTTGCAGCGGAAACAAGCGATGTCCTGCAGTACGGCATGGCCAAACTCGAACGTAAGAACCTGGACATGGTGGTCGTGAACGACATTCTGGCACCCGGTGCAGGCTTTGCCGGAGACACCAATGTGGTTACTATTCTCATGCGAGGACGGGAGCCAATCGCACTGCCTGTTCTCAACAAGTTTGAGGTAGCAAACAGGATTTTGGACCAAATCCAGGTAGTTCGTCACGAACAGACAGGCGGAATGGATTGTGACTAGATTGACGGCAGAGGTCGTTGTCGATGCAAAAACACGACAAGTGAGCGGGAGTTATACCTACCTCGTCCCCGAGAGGCTAAAAAACACCATACGGCCGGGTCATAGAGTCTACGTTTCGTTTGGCAGACAGCATTTGCAGGGATTTGTTGTGAGCGTAGAGTCAGTTGAGGAAGACATTGATCGAACCGAAGGTACTGATATAGGACCCCGAGCAGATACATATGATAGAACTACGATACTGCGTGCGAGCGACGAAAACCCGAGCCCGTTCAAACCCGTGTTAGCCGTACTTGACAGTGAACCGCTGCTGCGACCGGAACTGCTCTCCTTGCTTCAGGACATGGCACACAGGTACGCGTGTACGCTGTTGGAAGCCATTCAAACAGCAATACCAGGGGCCTACAGAGTTCAGGCAAAGCAAGTATACAAAGGTAATCCGGATGTGAAGCCAGAGCGCCTTGAAGAGGTTCCCTTATGGGAGACGCTGTGCCGACGTCCCCTGTCATTTTCGGAAATTCTGCGGCGTTTTCAGGAGAATGCAAACATTTGGCTGGAATCGCTGATTGCTTGTGGTTCTGTGCATGAAGCGGCAGACCTCCGTGACAGGGTAGCAGCCAAAAAACAAGCCTCGCTGCATCTGACATCCGATGTGAATCAGGCGCGAGGGTTTATCGAGGAAAAGCAAAAGCAGGCCCCAAAACAGGCTCGCTTACTCGAGCAGTTGCTGCATCAATCACCTCAGTCTGTGCATTCGCTGGGCGTTGTCCCTTCAGATGGTGCTGTGAGGGCTTTACTTCGTGCCGGATTAGTCCGTGTCTCAGAAGAAGAGGTGTACAGACGACCGCTTGATACTGGGCTCAATGAGACGGTAGATTCCCAGCGCGAACTGACAAGATTACAGACTGCCGCTGTGAAGGCAATCGAAGAGGCAGTCAGTTCTTCTGTCTACCATGAATTTGTTCTGCACGGAGTGACAGGGAGCGGGAAGACGGAGGTTTATATCCGAACCATTGCCAGTGCCGTAAATCAGGGCGGCGCCGCCGCTGTTTTGGTGCCTGAGATTGTCTTGACCCCTCAGATGGTGGGACGGTTTACCGGTCATTTTGGGAGTTTAGTGGCTGTATTGCACTCGGGGTTGTCGCAAGGAGAGCGCCGGGACGAATGGCTCAGAATTCGTCGGGGTCAGGCAAGGGTTGTCATCGGAGCGAGATCGGCTGTGTTTGCGCCTGTGGAGAATTTGAAGCTGATTATTGTTGACGAGGAGCATGAGGCATCCTACAAGCAGGAGGAAACACCTTATTATGATGCTCGGGAAATCGCTTCGATGCGGGCAAAGAGGGAGCAGGCTGTGGTTGTGTTTGGCTCAGCAACACCGTCACTTGAGACGATGTACAAGGCAGAACAGGGTCAGGCCAGAATCCTGACACTCCCCTCGAGAATTAATGATCAGCCGCTGCCGCCGGTGGAGGTTGTGGATATGCGCGAAGAACTTCGCAGCGGCAATCGTTCGATTTTCAGCAACTCGTTGCAGGAAGGTGTCGAACAAGCTGTACGTCACGGTCAGCAAGCGGTTCTGTTTCTGAACCGGCGCGGGTTTGCTTCGTTTGTTTTATGCCGGGAATGCGGCGAAGTCATGCAGTGCCCGCGCTGCGATATATCACTGACCTTACACGGACGACCGGGACAACATTATCTAGAGTGCCATTACTGCCAGTTTCACACACCGATGTCGTCGGTGTGTCCTCACTGCGGTGAATCTGCTTTACGTCCGTTTGGAATTGGAACACAGCAAGTCGAACAGCATTTGAACGATTTA
This sequence comes from Alicyclobacillus sp. SO9, assembly GCF_016406125.1. Taxonomy (NCBI): domain Bacteria; kingdom Bacillati; phylum Bacillota; class Bacilli; order Caryophanales; family Alicyclobacillaceae; genus Alicyclobacillus; species Alicyclobacillus sp. SO9. The sequence continues at coordinate 2,262,088 of NZ_CP066339.1, forward strand.
TGGCCGGATTTTCGTGTGCTCCGCATGGATGTGGATACGACTCGCAAGAAGGGTGCCCATAAGCGGGCTGTCGAGCAGTTTTATGAAGGAGGGGCGGATATCCTGCTCGGAACGCAGATGATTGCGAAGGGTCTTGACTTTCCGAACGTGACCTTCGTCGGTGTCATTGCTGCGGACACTCTCCTAGCAATCCCGGACTACAGGGCTTCAGAGCGCACGTTCAGCTTGTTGACACAAGTGGCCGGCCGGGCCGGAAGAGCAGACTTGCCGGGACGCATTGTGGTTCAAACCTATCGACCCTCTCACTACGCCATCACGGCAGCTGCACGTCATGACTACCGCGAGTTTTATGAGCTGGAACGTCAACTGCGAGAGAATTTCTGGTATCCTCCTTTTTGCGAAATGACGGTGTTCAAAGCTGTTCACAATGAAGAGAACATAGCGAAAGGTGCGGCGAGGCGGTTCGAGCGTGAACTGAAAAGACGTCTGCAGGACGAGACTGTAACTGTGCTGCCGGCTGCTCCGGAGCGAATTGCGCGCATTGAAGATAAATTCCGGTTTCAAGTTGTGGTAAAGTATTCACAGTGGCACCGCGTTGCGCAGGGTATCACAGCGGCTTATCGCGTTGTGGACGAGAAAATGAGAAAACTCAAGGGCATTTGTGTCCTTGATGTCAACGCGGGTAGAATTTAATCCATACACTTATTTGGAGAGGTATATAGAAAAGGAGTTATCCAAATGGCAATTCGAATTATCCGTACGGGCAATGATCCAGTGTTAAGGGACAAAGCAAAACCTGTCCCGAAAATTAACAAAGCAATTGAAAAGCTGTTGGACGATATGGCACAGACCATGTATGATGCTGACGGAATTGGTCTGGCTGCAAACCAAATTGGAATTGCGAAACAGATTGTCGTAGCAGATGTGGGAGATGGGTTGTTCGAACTCATTAACCCTGAAATTATAGAACGCTCTGAGGAGACCGACGCAGCCCATGAGGCTTGCCTGTCTCTTCCGGGGTTGCGGGGAGTTGTTACTCGGCCAAGCAGAATTCGTTTCCGTTATACAGACCGCAACGGAAACGAGAAAGAACTGGAAGCTGGAGAGTTGTTTGCTCGCTGCATCCAACACGAGATTGATCACCTTCATGGGATTCTCTTCACAGACTATCTGAAACCAAATGAAGTGGAACGCGTTCAAGAGAAGGAGTCTCAAGGACGATGAAGCAAGCTCCACGCGTAGTGTTTATGGGAACACCGGATTTTTCGGTACCAATTTTGCGCTCCTTGGCTGAGCATTCCTATGACATCAGAGCTGTTATTACACAACCTGACAAGCCGGTGGGACGCAAACGGACTTTGACACCGCCGCCGGTCAAGTCTGAAGCGCAGCGCCTTGGCTTGACTGTGCTGCAGCCAAAAAAGGTACGAGATGAGGCGTCCTTAGACGCGATTGCAAAGTTGGATCCGGATGTGATTGTGACCGCCGCCTATGGACAGATACTTCCGCAAAAGCTCCTGGAGATTCCGAAAGCAGGCTGTATCAATGTGCACGCTTCTCTGTTACCGAGGTGGCGGGGGGCTGCACCGATTCACCGGGCCCTGCAAAACGGAGACAGGAAAACCGGGATTACACTCATGGAAATGGTACTTGAATTGGATGCCGGCCCGATTCTTAGCACGCGTGAGCTGTCTATTACCGCAGAAGACAATGTGGGGACACTACATGACAAACTTGCCCATTTAGGCGCAGAACTGCTCATTGCTACCTTGCCTGAGTATGTGGCTGGCCATATTACACCGCAGCCTCAGCCCACAGACGGCATTACGTATGCGAACCGGATTTTGTCAGACGACGAGGAAGTCGACTTCACGAACTCATCCGAAGCAGTCCACAACCACGTGAGAGCATTGTCGCCATGGCCTGGGGCACGTACGAGCTGGAACGGAGTGCGGCTGAAACTATGGCAAACAAGACAGATGTCCGCAGATTCGTTTACCGGTACAAATCACATCGGCGAGGGTATTGTTCCAGAATCTCTTACCCCGGGTACAGTCTTTGCCAGTGCTCAAGGCAGCGTGCTTGTACAATGCCGAGACAAACCTGTGCAACTGGTTCAAGTGCAGCCTGCAGGTAAGAAGGCAATGGCTGCTGAGGACTGGTTCAGAGGGATTCAGACGGATAGGACCATGCTGGGTGAAAACGGATGAAGATAACAACACGGCGGTGTGCCTACAGTGTTTTGTACGAAGTTGCAGTGAAAGACGCCTATGTCAATCTGGCCTTGCAACAAGCTTTGCGCACATCGGCTCTTGATGAACGAGATAAGGCTTTGTGTTCTGAAATTGTCTACGGCACTGTAAAACGTCAGCGTACCCTGGATGTTCTCATTGGGCAGGTCTGTAATCGGGCTGTCACTGACTTGGAAGCAAGTGTTTTGACTATATTGAGAATGTCAGTGTACCAATTGGCATTTTTGGACAAGGTGCCTGTATATGCAGTGTTAAATGAAGCGGTGGAATTAGCGAAACAAGAACAACGCCGTGCCGCAGGCTTCGTGAATGGTGTACTTCGTTCTTATGTTCGGGATAAACGATCATGGCGTGAACGTGTTGATACGGCTGCAATCAGGGATGAAGCAACGAGAATTGGAGTCGAGCTGTCCTACCCCACGTGGTTGGTCAAGCGTTTATTCGCAGCATACGGAAAAAAGCGCGCACTCAGTATATTACAGCATTCGAACCAAAAGTCTCATTTATCTGTGCGTGTTAATACACGAGTGACTACGGTTGAGAAAGTGCTCGACGACATAAACAACAGGGATGGTTTAGCAGAAGCGGTCGCGTCAGAGGTGTCTCCCGTTGGGCTCAGATTGATGCGGGGTTTGGATGTGGAACGGTGGTCGCTGTACCAGGAAGGAAAGGTGTCTGTGCAAGACGAAGCAGCCATGTTAATTGCACCGTTGCTACAACCCTCTCCTGGTCAAAGAGTGCTCGATATGTGCGCTGCGCCTGGAAGCAAGACGGCACATATTGCGGAACTGATGGACGACGACGGTGCTGTTACAGCCGCGGACATCCATCCTCATAAAGTGAAACTCATTGCTGGCACGGCAACGAGGCTGCACCTCGAAAGTATTCAGACAATGGCAATGGATGCTAGACTGTTACCTCAGTTTCCTCATTACCAGGCCATGTTCGACAGTGTGTTGCTTGATGCTCCCTGCAGTGGTCTGGGTGTCCTCCGACACCGACCGGACATTCGCTGGCGCCGCAAGGAGTCGGATATCGCTGAACTGGCAAAACTCCAGGTGCAATTGCTGGAGGCCGCAGTGGAAGTTGTCAAGCCTGGCGGCGTCATTGTCTACGCTACTTGCACTTTACTGCCTGAGGAAAACCAGCAAGTCGTTGCGGATGTACTGGCAAGACACAGTGAAGTAACTGAGGACTCGGTCATCCCGGATCTTCCGAAGGAACTGCGTGATGCGTTTGCCGAAGTACAAAATGGCCCCGGTTTCATTTTGACCCCGGATGTATACGGTACTGATGGTTTTTTTATGTGTCGGATTCGGAAAAATCGGGATGATCGTGCATAATACATGGATGCAATCCGCTTGTGTAACAGATTTTTTGAAGAAGAGAAACTAGGGCAATTTAAGGAGAAATTAAAAGTGAAACACTTATATGGTTTGCGACGCGAGGAATTGGCTGATTGGCTCAAGACAGAACTGAATGAGCCGTCTTACCGAGCGACACAACTGTTTGAATGGATGTATCAAAAAAGAGTAACGAAGTTTAAGGACATGACGAACTTGCCAAAGCATCTTCGCACCAAGTTGGAAGAATCCGCTGTTCTCGATACATCTGCTGAACGACTGCGCCAGACGTCGAAAGATGGTACCGTGAAGTTTCTTTTGGGCTGGTCAGATGCAGTGACTGCTGAAACGGTGCTGATGCGTCACGATTACGGGAACAGCGTATGTGTGTCGTCTCAGATTGGCTGCAAGATGGGGTGCAACTTTTGTGCTTCAACTCTTGGCGGTATGATTCGCCAGGTATCTGCAGGAGAAATGGTTGAGCAGTTGCTGCACAGTCAAAAACTGCTGGACCGGGAAGGGGGAAGAGTCTCCTCAATCGTCATGATGGGCTCTGGCGAGCCCATGGACAATCTAGACGAAGTCTTCCGGTTCATGGACATTGTGCACGATGAAAAGGGATTAAACATTGGCTTTCGGCATATCACGATTTCCACCGTCGGTATCGTTCCCGGCATAAAGCGGTTGGCTGACGACGGGCGTCCTGTTACACTTGCTGTTTCATTGCATGCAGTGACGGATGAGAAGCGGTCATCCATGATGCCAGTCAACAAAGCGTACCCTATTGCGAAACTGTTGGATGCCTGTCATTATTACGTAGAACACACAGGAAAGCGAATCAGCTTTGAGTATGCCCTGATTGGCGGAGAAAACGACAGTTTGCAAGATGCTCGCAATCTAGCGAATCTCCTTAAGGAGATTCCAAACCATATCAATCTCATTCCAGTTAACTATGTTCCGGAACGGGATTATACAAGAACTCCTGAAGAGCAAGTTGAGGCGTTCGTCAAGGAACTGCAGCGTCTCGGGATGAATGCTACGGTGCGAAGAGAAAAAGGGCACGATATCTCTGCGGCCTGCGGGCAGTTGAGAGCGGAACATGAAAAACAAGGAGTTGAAAACTAAACTGGCCAAAAGAAGCCAAACTGAACAATATACGGCCATTGTCTCACAAAGTATCGTATATTGGAAATTGGAACGTTGAACACGAAGCAGTCGGGCACACAACGGCCCGCAAAGGTAGTGGAGGTGGCTTTATGCTGTATGCGGCACAATCCCACGTGGGACTTGTTAGACAGACGAATCAAGACGTATTCGAGCTCAGTGACATCCCGGCAACACATCAATATATGATTGTCGCAGATGGTATGGGAGGCGCCTCTGCTGGTGATGTGGCAAGTCGAATGGCCGTCGACACGGTTGCAACAGGCTTGAAACAAGCCTTGCAAGACCATCGTACAGAGGACATTCCTGAGGTGTTGCGAGAAGCCGTTCTGGAGGCGAATCGAAAAGTCTGGGAGTCGTCACAAACTCATGAAGAGTACTTTGGCATGGGGACAACTATGGTCGCAGCGATGTTTGATGGCAACGAGGTCGTTTTTGCCCACGTTGGAGACAGCAGGGGATACATTTTAATGGCAGGCAGTTTGCAGCAAGTGACCAGTGACCACTCCCTTGTGGCTGAACTGGTCCGCAGAGGTCAGTTGACCCCGGACGAAGCTGTGCATCATCCTCAGCGGAACATTGTTACTCGGTCCTTGGGTACTGATAGTCAGTCCATTGTCGACATTGATGTTTTGAAGTGGAAAGAAGGAGACGTAGTCCTGTTGTGTTCAGACGGATTGACCAATTTGGTTGGAAAAGAGGAACTTGAACACACCTTGTTTCCACTGCAGATTGCAACAACGAATGTTGAGGTCGAAAACGTGGTGCAAAAGCTGCTGCAGATGGCACTCCATCGGGGTGCACCGGACAATGTCACAATTGCGATTGCAGTACATAATGGCAGCATGAGGAGTGAAGACGCATGACCCGCCGTCTGGGAAATCGTTATGAATTACAAGAGCAGATTGGCGGCGGCGGAATGGCGGTTGTGTATCGAGCTGTAGATACACTTCTGGATCGGATTGTTGCTGTAAAAATGTTGCGGCCTCAGTTTGAGGGAGACGAAGAACTGATTGAAAGGTTTCGGCAAGAAGCACAATCTGTTGCGAAGTTAGCTCATCCTAATATTGTTAACATCTACGATGTCGGTATTACGGATGGTGAATACTACATCGTGATGGAATATGTGGATGGGCCGACTCTGAAGGATTTGATTCGCGAGCGCGGTCCGCTGTCTCCCTCGGAAACCGTTAACATTACTCAGCAAATCTGTAAGGCTTTGGAGCACGCCCACAGCCATCACATTATTCATCGCGACGTGAAACCACATAACATTCTGCTGACAAAATCCAATCAAGTGAAGGTCACGGATTTTGGCATTGCTCGTGCGATTACCGGAAATACTGTGACTTATCACAACGAGAAGTCAGTCATGGGTTCGGTACACTATTTTTCACCGGAACAGGCACGGGGCGGTACAACCGATATTAAGAGCGATATTTATTCTCTCGGTGTAGTGATGTACGAAGTCCTGACAGGGCGGTTGCCCTTTTCCGGAGACTCTGCGGTAAGTGTGGCGTTAAAACACTTGCGCGATAATTTTACGGATCCGCGGCACATCAATCCTGACATTCCGCAGAGTTTGGAGAATATCGTGCTGCGTTGTTTGGTTAAAGCGCCGGAATACAGGTACCGGGACATGAATGAAGTTCTGCAGGACCTGAACGGCGCCTTGCAGAATCCTGATGTACCAAAGTTTCAACCTCCATCCAGTGTCACGGAGCAGACGATTGCTGTTCCCGCGGTTCAGGATGAACAGTATCGGCGCCAGCAGGATGGGCAACAAGAGGAAAACGCTCCGGCGAAAAAACGGTCCATCTGGAAAACTCTCATGTGGATCACGGTAGCCGTCGTCATGGTCGTGGTCGCTGTACTGGCGGCGTACTACATCTTGATGAGTCTGCTAAAAGTTCCCAACATCAATCTCCCGAATGTGGTGGGAGACAAACAATCACAAGCTGTTACTAAGCTAGTCGGGGCAGGTTTGACGAAGTCCCAAATTACAGAACAACAAGGTCATAGTTCAAAACCCAAGGGAATTGTGTATCAACAGGACCCCAGCGGGAATCAGGAGATTAAGAAAGGCCGGACTGTGACCATCTATGTAAGCACTGGGGCACAACCCATCAATATGCCAGACTTGTCGGGCATGGAACTCAGTCAGGGTGAGTCTTGGTTAACAGGACCCAATTACGGTTTTCCGAAAAAGAACATCAAGGTACAAAAGGCTCTCAGCAGCAACTTTCAACAGGGACAAATCATATCTACCAATCCTGCAGCGGGATCGAAGGTGACGACCAATCAGACAATCACCATCAAAGTCAGCAAGGGTGCACCGCAGACAACGGTTCCTGCGATTGTCGGAAAATCGATAGACAAGGCTACTCAAATGCTGAAGCAAAACGGATTGACCGAAGGCACAATTACGCAGCAGTCAAGCAGTCAACCCTCAGGAACGGTGCTTAGCATCGACCCTTATAAGGCAGGGCAGAAGGTTGACAAAAATACATCCATTGATTTGGTCGTATCAAGCGGGCCGGCACCTGGTTCCGGGAATAACAATTCAACAGGGTCGTCGAACTCAACGGGATCGTCCAATGGCGGCGGGTCTTCAAGTGGAGGCGGGACCTCAACTGGAAACTTACCTCCTGGCACCAAGCAGAAGACTGTGGATGTTACCATTCATGACAATAACAATCAAACACATCAAGTGTTGATTACGAAAACAGATGCCACAGGACAGGACCAAACGGTTGTCAGCAAAGTAATCAATAAGACGTCGTCCTTCACGGTACAGATGTATATCGCCCCGAACACCACAGGGACGATTCACGTGACGGAAGACGGAAAGGAAATCAAGACGATACCGGTGTCATACTAAACCAGGAAAATCAGGAAATATGCTTAAAGGGGGATTTGCGTGAAGGGAACAGTTGTACGAGCATTCGGCGGCTTCTTTGCTGTAGACAGCGAAGAAGGCACGGTAGAGTGCAAGGCCAGAGGTGTGTTCCGTAAGCAAAAAGTGAGCATACTGGTTGGCGATGTTGTCGAGTGGGACGCTGTTTCCAGCACAGACGGAGTTGTGACAGAGGGGCTGATCACGAAAGTGGAGCCTCGTCAGACTCATTTGATACGTCCTCCTATTGCAAACTGCAATCAGGCTGTTCTCGTGTTCTCGGCGCTCTCTCCTGATTTTCACAGCCACTTATTGGACTGCACACTGATTTCTGCAGAAGCCGAAGGGTTGCGGACGGCCATTGTCCTGTCAAAGGTGGACCTCATTTCGGATGAGCAAGCGACGAAGCTGGTAGAGCCTTACGTTCAGGCAGGGTATAAGGTTGTCTTTGTGGGTTCGCAAGACGGCACAGGTGTGGCGAAAGTTCGCGCTTTGCTGCAAGGCAAAATTTCAGTTTTTGCGGGGCCGTCCGGGGCTGGCAAGTCATCTTTGGCTAATCGAATCGCACCTGAACTGGGACTGAAAATGGGGAAGATAAGCGATAAGTCTCGTCGCGGCAAGCACACCACGACGCACGTCGAGTTGTTTCGTTTGGAGAATGAGACCTATGTGGCTGATGCCCCAGGTTTCAGTCAGATAAATGTTGAACTTCCAAGTGAAGAACTGCGCACCTACTTTCCAGAGTTCATGCTGGTTTCAAACGATTGCGAATATCGTGGTTGTCTGCACATTGATGAGGAAAACTGTGCTGTAAAGGAGGCCGTCCAATCCGGTCGGATTGCAAGCAAACGCTACGAGAGCTACCGGACACTGTATGAACACGTCAGGTTGAAGGAGGAACGAAAGTATTGACAGTGAAAATTGCTCCATCCATTCTTGCCGCAGATTTCGCCAATCTTCAAGGCGAAGTGAGGTCTGTGCTCTCGGCCGGAGCTGACTGGATTCACGTAGATGTCATGGATGGCCGCTTTGTTCCAAATATCACAATGGGCCCCAATGTCGTTTCGGCGTTGCGTAAACACTTTGACTGTTTCTTGGATGTCCATCTTATGATTGTGGAACCTGAAAAATACATTGAACAATTTGCAGCGGCCGGTGCCGACATGATTACGGTACACGCGGAGGCATGCCCCCACTTGCACAGGACGCTGCAACAAATTCACGACTCCGGTGTCCAAGCAGGTGTTGCACTGAATCCTGCAACAGATTTGGGAAGTCTGGAATATATCGCGGAAGAGATGGATATGTTGCTATTAATGACCGTGAATCCAGGCTTCGGTGGACAGTCTTACATCTCTGCTGTAACGAGGAAAATCCTCGAAGCTCGTACAACTCTCAAACGGTTAGGCAGAGGAGATGTTCCCATTGAAGTAGATGGAGGCATCAAGCGGGAGACAATTGGTGAAGCGGCAACAGCCGGGGCGTCTGTATTCGTTGCGGGATCAGCAGTTTTTGGTCAACAAGACAGAACGAGTGCAATTCAAGAATTGAAGCAACTCGGAGAACATGCCTTCGAGAATGGAGTTAACAGCTAAGCACACTCTCTCGCGCACATTTTATGCCCCCGGGAATATACATGTAGCGATGAGGACATTCGTCCAGAAAAGTCGACTCCTGTGGTACACAGGACAAGGAGGGACCGGGGATGAAATTCTACACGATAAAGCTCCCAAAGTTTCTTGGAGGAATTGTCAAAGCGTGCATCGGAATGTTCTCGAAGGACTGAGGGCTTATATCGAGGCGAGGGCTGTCCAAAAGTCATTACTGATGGCTGCAGGACAGCCCGTTTAACTTACGTGTAGGAGATTATTTGGTGTTTCATTTATTTTAGGTCGCACTTATGCGACAGTACACTGATATAGGTGTCTGCCGAGGAACTGCCGAGGAACTGCCGAGGAACTGAGGGCGGAGATGAAATAGTGATCCCTAATGACACTATCACTTCTGGCGCGGAGCCATAGTGATCATTTGTCGCACTATGGCCCATGAGGAGTCTACCCTTAGTGATCTGCATGATCACTATCACCTAGGCTAGAGTCCAATTTCATCTACTTAGTGCCTCTTCGTGACACTAAGTTTTATGTATTTGTGAGTTAGGGATCTTTCGGATCCTTAGCCTAGCTGAGTTTCGATTAATAGGGAGATTTGCGATCACTAAGGATCGCCTTGCCGCCTTGCCTTTCCGCAGTCCGCAGTCGCACCCGTTGTAGTCGTAGTCGGCGGATGTGCCCTATAGAAATGAAAAAAGCACCGACATCGGTGCTTCTTCAGTAGTGCTTTACGTTTAAAGTATGGTGACTCAATTATACCGCACGGGTAACTTTTCCCGCTTTCAAGCAACGGGTGCACACACGAACGCGTTTAACAGTTCCGTTCACGTTGGCCCGAACTGTTTGGATGTTCGGTAACCAACGGCGCTTGTTGAGGATGTGCGAGTGACTCACCTTATGGCCGGTTTGCGGACCTTTGCCGCAGATTTCGCAACGTCTCGCCATTCTTCCGCACCTCCTAAAGACCATCATGGGCCAGACTGTGCAACGCTCGTATTTTATCACAGCACAAAACATATGTGCAACTACATTTATTGAATGAAGCTAAATGCAGTTGAATGCTGCTGATTTCAATTGAAGGAAATTGAGTAAAGCAGCACAAGAAACTCTATAGTATTCGCGAGACACTGTGTGCAATGTCTGAAATATGTCTGAAACATGCCTGAACCGTGTCTGAATTATGTCAGAAAAAAATGTAGGTGATTCGTTTTATTACAGTGTAAACATAGATGATTTTATAGTCTGTGCATGATATAGTACAATTGCATTAAGTTGGAGTTTCCAGGGGGTGCCCTCATGCCAAAGACAATAGAGACACCGCTTGGGACCATTTCGATTGCAGAAGACGTGATTGCAACCGTTGCCGGTATGGCAGCGATAGATTGCTATGGTCTCGTCGGAATGGCTTCCCGAAAACAAGTGAAAGACAGCCTCAGCGAGTTACTGGGCCGGGATAATCCGGGTCGTGGAGTGGTTGTTCATGTTTCCGACGAGCGTGTAGAAGTGGATCTCTATATTATAGTCAGCTACGGAACAAATATTTACGAAGTGGCGCAAAATGTACGTGAAAAAGTAAGGTACTTTTTGAACGATTCTATCGGTATCGAGGTAACTCGGGTCAATATCTTTGTGCAGGGTGTTCGTGTCACCAGCGACATGTAGGAGGCAAAGGATGGCGTTGAAGTATCAGCTGTCAACAACTGAATTCATGGAATTAATGGCTGCGGGTCATGGACGCCTGAAGGAAAAGGTAAGCGAAGTCAACGCGCTGAATATTTTCCCTGTTCCCGATGGGGATACAGGAACAAATATGGAAATGTCCATGGCGGCCGGGGTTGAGTATCTTCATACGAGCAATGCAACTCAGCTGCGTAAGGCTGTTCAAGCTTTTTCGACGGGACTTATGATGGGAGCGCGAGGCAACTCCGGTGTCATTTTGTCACAGTTGTTCCGCGGCTTTTCTAAAGCAGGTCAAGACGCCGAAACCTTGAATGTGGCTGCTTTTGCGTCTGCTCTGCAGGAAGGCGTGCAGATTGCCTATCGGGCCGTTGCGAAACCCGTAGAAGGTACCATTTTGTCTGTCGCACGCGCCGCCGCGCAGACGGCGTTGAAAGAAGCCAGACAGACCGAGGACATAGCTGCTCTGTTTGAGGTCGTATATGAAAGCGCGCAACGGGCTCTGGAGAAGACCCCAAGTCAGTTGGAAGTTCTAAAACAAGCGGGGGTTGTCGATTCAGGTGGACAAGGGCTTGTTTTTATTTTCGAAGGCTTTCTTCGTTATCTAAAGGGCGGTCAGCTTAGTGTTGCGTCGGCGGCAGTAACCAACTCGGACGCAAACGGTGTCGGGACACTGCAACTCGACTATGCTGGTGCTCATATTAGTCACGACGGGGAATACGGCTACTGTACGGAATTTCTATTGCGAACAGAGGCTGTGTCAGCGTCAGAGGCTGAACAGAAATTGAGGAGAGACCTGTCCCGGCATGGGGATTCATTGCTGGTGGTCGGGTCTGAAGAACTGGTTCGTGCTCATGTACATACGCTTCATCCTGGTAAAGTGCTGGAAGAGGCTCTTGCCATCGGACCGCTTCTTAAGGTTAAAATTGACAACATGACTGAGCAACATAGCGAAATTAGGGCGCAGCAGGATGCCGTGCCTGCTCCCTCCTCCTCTAATGCGTCAGAGCGCAAGCCGCTGGCGGTCGTTGCGGTGGCAGCGGGGGACGGGTTGCGGGAAGCTTTCGTCAGTCTGGGAGTCGATGTAGTGCTTGAAGGCGGACAGACGATGAATCCAAGTACGGAAGACATTGTAACGACCGTGAATTCGGCCAACTGCGATGAATGTATTCTGTTACCAAACAACAAAAACATATTGTTGGCAGCTGAACAAGCCAAGAGTGTCGTGGGAGCAAAACTCCATCTTGTCAAAACGGAGACGATTCCTCAGGGAATTGCTGCAATGATGGCATTTCATCCGAATCATTCAGTTAACGATAATGTGCTGAAGATGATGTCGGCAATTCACGATGTGTTGTCGGGTCAAGTTGTGCGGGCTGTGCGAGACAGTACATTTCAGGAGAGGGAAATTCGGCAGGGACAATATCTTGGTCTGGTAGACCAGGAGTTGATGGAAGTGGGGGAATCCCGCGTTGACACTGCAGTAGCCGTCGTAAAGGAAATGAACAAGGACGGCCTCGCCGAGTTATTGACGCTGTTTTACGGAGCGGATGTTTCAATGGATGAAATTCAACAACTGCGGCTAAGGCTTGAAGCTGAGTATGACATCGAGATTGAAGCAAATTACGGAGGCCAACCCGTCTACGATTATATATTTTCCTTGGAGTAGTCGACATGTTGAATAAAAAGCCAGTCTCGCATGTTGCCGGTGTCGGAAAGGTGAAGCAGCAATTGTTGGCTCAATTGGGAGTCCACACGGTGTCAGACTTGCTTCACTACTTTCCGTTCCGATATGAAGACAGGTCCCTTAGACCGTATGAGGCCTTCGTGGACGGAGATAAAGTAGCTGCCAAAGCTGTCATTCAGGGAGCGGCTTCTGTTCGCTGGTTTCAGCGAAAGGCTATGGTGTCTGCAGAATTGCGTATAGACGGAGTTCACAGGGTCCGCGGCATCTGGTTTAATCAGCCTTATTTGAAGGGGAAACTCACTGATGGTCGAAGCTTGGTCGTATATGGTAAATACAACCAATTGCGCAGGCAGATCGTCGTGGAAAAAACCGAGTTCAGCTTTGGCAAGGCAACGGCACTGGCCGGGGACTGGATTCCGGTTTATAGAGTTGTTCGCGGTCTCACTTCGCAGCAACTGCAGGTTATTATTCAGAAAGCACTAGGTCAATATGCCAATCAGCTTGAAGAAATACTGCCGTACGAACTTACGGCCAAGTATCGGTTGATTTCTCATCAAGAAGCCGTTGTGCACATGCATCAGCCGAATTCGGAAGAGGCGAGGCGCCAAGCGCATCGCCGTTTGTCGTTCGAGGAGTTTTTTCTGTTTCAATTGCAGTTACACTGGTACCGCATGAATGGGACTTCTGGCCCAAGTGGAGTAGTACGGCCTGTGTCCGATGACGACTGGCGGCAATTTACGTCCTCCTTGCCGCACGAGCTCACGAATGCCCAAAAGAAGGCTTGTCACGATATCATGACTGACCTCCAGTCAGACAGAGCGATGGCCAGATTGATTCAGGGTGATGTCGGTTCAGGCAAGACATGGGTCGGGCTGTGGGCCGCATATGCGGTGGCCAGGTCGGGGGCACAGACGGCCTTTATGGCTCCGACAGAAATCCTTGTCGAGCAGCACTATGTAGAAACGAAAAGGCGTCTGAGTCCACTGGGACTGCAAGTAGGACTAGTGACAGGAAACACGCCTCAATCCCGGCGAAATGCTTTGGTGAAGGCGATTGAGCAGGGAGAAATCAATGTTGTTGTGGGCACACACGCGCTTCTCACAGAAGATGTTTCATTCCACAACCTAGGCTTAGTCATTACGGATGAACAGCATCGGTTTGGTGTATCACAGCGATCGGGCTTGCGTCAGAAAGGGCAGACTCCGGATGTCTTGTTCCTGTCTGCTACACCTATTCCAAGGACACTGGCCATGGCTGTGTACGGAGATTTAGATGTGTCGGTGCTAAATGAACTTCCGCGGGGAAGACAACCAATCAAGACCTACATTGTTGGGGAGAGCAGGCTTGAACGAGCACTGCGTTTTGTGCGCAAACAATTGTCGCAGGGTAGACAGGTCTATGCAGTGGCACCGTTGATTGAGGACTCTGATGAACTTCCGGATATACTCTCTGCCGCGCGTTTGTACGACGACTTGCGAGAGAGTTTTGCAGGATTTACGGTGGGCTTGCTTCATGGGCGCTTGCCGGCACGGGAGAAAGAAGGCATTATGGATGACTTCGGAAACGGGAAGATCCAAGTTCTTGTCAGTACCACAGTGATTGAAGTTGGAATTCACGTACCTAATGCGACTGTTATGATGATCTATCATGCGGAGCGGTTTGGATTGGCGCAACTCCATCAATTGAGAGGTCGTGTCGGAAGAGGAGAATTTCAAAGCTATTGCTTTCTCGTGTCTGCATCAGCTTCAGATGTAGCGAAAGAACGCCTTCAGACTATGGAGAAGACAACGGACGGTTTTGAAATTGCAGAACGGGACTTGGAACTGCGGGGACCGGGTGAGCTCTTTGGCACGAGACAGAGCGGATTGCCGGAATTTAGTGTCGGCGATCTCGTTCGTGACTTTAAGGTGATGGAAGTCGCCCGCGAAGAAGCCGAGCGAATCCTCGGCTCTTCGGATTTGTGGCTTCTGCCGCAGTACGAAGGTTTGCGAAGGTCCATCTTTGAGGCGGTATCGGACATTTCTGTGAAGGACTAGAAAAAACCAAAACGCTGGCGGCGCCGCGCTCGAGGAGACCGCGCGGCGCCCGGAACCCAAACTCTCGTTTGCCCGGGTTTCAGATTGTTTTCGACGGTTATCGCGGAAATTTGGCTGCATTCGCCATTTTACCGGGAATAATGTGGAATTCATATCTTTCTTCCCCTGCAGGCATAATAGGCGTACAACAAGGGGGTGAGAGAGATGGCAGAAGGACAGAAAAGCAACACTCCGATTTATCCAGGCGCCCTGAAAGCCTTGGAGCAATTCAAGTATGAAGTTGCCTCAGAGCTTGGCATCAATCCTCCACAGGATGGATACTGGGGAACGATGACCACGCGAGATACTGGATCCATTGGTGGTAACATGACTCGGAAATTGGTGGCGCTGGCTGAACAGCAGCTTTCCAACCGCGGCAGTTACTAATCCGCTTGTTGTTAACAGGAAGGGGTCAGCTATAGCTGGCCCCTTTTTGAATGTGATAAAATACGGGAAGAAATGTCTACTCAGGAGAGAAAACAGTTTGAGATTATCGAAAACGTTACTTTACGCAATGCCCAAGCGGACCCTGACCGCTGCAGTTGGAGCCTTTTCAAGGAGACCTGCAAGTCGGCATGTCATTCCCCTATATGCAAAATTTTATCACATCAATACGAACGAATCGGAACAGGATGTCTCCGAGTACACGTCATTGGCTTCCTTCTTTAGCCGTCGGTTACACCAGGGAGCACGTCCGGTGTCACACCAAGGCATTGTTTCTCCCGTGGATGGTACGGTACAGGGCCACGGGGAGATTCGTCAGCAGGAGTTGCTTCAAGCCAAAGGCTCTCACTACACTGTGGAAGCCTTGCTTGGCGACAAGAAAGATGCGGAAAAATTTATTGGAGGACAGTATGTAACGTTGTATCTGAGTCCTCGTGATTACCATCGGATTCACATGCCGATAGCCGGAGTCTTAAAGCGCTGGCGTTACATCCCCGGAAAGCTGTACCCAGTAAATGCCCTTGGCGTACGGCACATACACGGGTTGTTCACCAAGAACGAGCGCCTCGTTACCTTTGCCGACGCTTGTCAGGGCCAGTTTGCCGTTGTCAAAATAGGAGCCACCATCGTGGGCAGTATTAGAACACCCTATGGACCAAGCTATAAGGGAGCTTTTGTCCGTACGAGAAGGACGTATTCCGAAGGTACTGTAGCCTCAAGCCTCAGTGCGGGAGCAGAGCTTGGATACTTTGAATTTGGTTCAACGGTTATCCTCTTGTTTTCAAAAGACATGGGGGTTGAGCTAAATGTGTCGACAAATCAATTCGTTTTAATGGGCAGTAAAATTGGAAATTGTGAAAAGGATTATTCTGGATTTCGAGAATAAAGATGTACGAAGCGGACACCCTAATTTCGAGGTGACCGCTTATGAAAAAAGTCTGGAAAGCCTGTGGAAAAGGGCTCAAATGGTATTGGACTTGGTTTGTTAAGACCCAAGAAATGCAAGCGAATAATTACCATAGGTGGGAATGAGCTACATGGAGAGGCGCACAGACGCCTCTCTTTTTTGTCTTGTCAGAGATTGTGTGCTTGCCCAATTGGGCGAAAACTTGTACATTGTAGGGGAGAATGCCGATTCTGCGCTCCCTATTTTTGGTGCGTACTAAGGTTATGAGGTGACAAGCGAATGAGAATTTTGGTTGCTGGCGGTGACGGTTTCTGTGGATGGCCCACTGCTCTGTATTTTTCCGAACGCGGGCATGAGGTGGCTATCGTGGATAACATGATCCGCCGTCAGTGGGATGAAGAGTTGGGTAGCAACTCGCTCACTCCGATTTATTCTATGGAGGACAGGATTAATGCTTGGGAAGACAAATCAGGGAAGGCCATGAAGCTTTATGAAGGGGACCTTACCGAATACGAATTTGTCCATTCTTTTATGCAGGACTTCAAACCCGAAGCATTTATTCACTATGCTGAGCAACGTTCAGCGCCTTACTCCATGATTGATCGCGAACATGCGGTCTTTACTCAGATGAACAATGTGGTAGGCACCTTGAATGTGCTGTATGCCATTAAAGAGATTGTCCCTGACTGCCATCTGATTAAGTTGGGTACAATGGGTGAATATGGGACACCGAATATCGATATTGAAGAAGGCTATATCAAAATTGAACACAACGGCAGAGAGGATGTACTTCCTTATCCCAAACAACCGTTTTCGTTCTACCATTTGTCCAAGGTTCACGACAGCCACAACATCATGTTTACCTGCAAATCTTGGGGCATTCGCGCCACGGATTTAAATCAGGGTGTTGTGTACGGTTTGTGGACAGATGAAACTAAGCTGGACGAGAAACTATATAACCGTGTAGACTACGATGGGGTGTTTGGAACTGCCCTGAACCGCTTCTGTATTCAAGCGGCCGTGGGCCACGACTTGACTGTCTATGGAAAGGGAGGACAAACCCGCGCTTTCTTAGACATTCGAGACACACTGCAGTGTGTGGAACTGGCGACATTGAATCCTGCCGATCGCGGTGAGTTCCGCGTGTTCAACCAGTTCACTGAACAGTTCTCTGTGCTGGAGCTGGCCGAGCGCGTTAAGCGTGTTGCCGAAGAACAACTGGGCTTGACTGTCAACATTGCGCACCTGGAGAATCCACGCGTGGAAAAGGAACAACATTACTATAAGGCGGTTAATTCCAATTTGGTGGATTTGGGACTTAAACCTCATTTCCTATCAGATGAATTAATTGCTGACTTAATTAAAACCGCACAGCGGTACCAAGACAGAGTTAAAACAAGTGTGATTGCACCAAGCACAACTTGGAGGTAGTGATAGGAATGCGGATTGCCATGTTTACAGAAACCTTTTTACCGGGAACCGATGGGATTGTAACTCGTTTGTGTGCTACGCTAAAACACTTGGAGGAAGAAGGACATGAGGTCCTGTTATTTGCGCCTGCAGGGGCTCCAAGCGAATACGCTTCGGCAAAGGTGATTGGTGTACCGGCTTTCCGTTTCTTTCTCTATCCTGAAAAGAAATTTGCAATGCCGTGGGGTGGCTTTGCGAAGCAAATTCGAGAGTTTCAACCTGACTTTATCCACACGATAAACCCTGCATTTGTGGGATTGTCAGCTATCTATTATGCAAAGCGGTTTCGACTGCCCTTGGTGGCGTCCTACCACACCAACGTTCCAGCCTATGCCAGGCACTACCACCTGAATTGGCTGGAACCCGCTTTGTGGTGGTACTTTCGAACGTTGCACCGGCAGTCACAAATAAATTTATGTACGTCGCGAGCAACCATGCGTGAATTGGAGCAACACGGATTTGAAAATTTGGGCCTGTGGGAACGCGGTGTGGACGTACAATTGTACTCCAGTGCCCGCCCGAGTGACGCAATGCGGCAGCGTCTCGCACCGTCTGCAGGACCGACAGATAAAATTCTTTTATACGTCGGACGCTTGGCCACAGAGAAAAACCTGGAGGGATTGCGTCCGGGTCTGGAACGCATGCCGAATGTTCATTTGGCGATTGTAGGTGACGGACCGCATAGACAGGGTTTGGAACGCGTCTTCAGTGGAACGCATACAGTGTTCACAGGTTACATGCATGGAGAAGAACTGGCACAGGCATACGCTTCAGCAGATGGATTCGTATTTCCGTCTACGACTGAAACCTTAGGCCTCGTGTTGTTTGAAGCCATGGCCAGCGGACTGCCGATTATGGCAGCGAATAGTGCGCCGACGCAGGAAGTTTTGGAACACGGGAAAGCTGGGCTCATTTTTGACGCCGATGATATTGAATCCATGGTCGCTACGATGGACGAGTTGCTGTTTAATGAGGAACGCCGAGCTGTCTTGAATCAGCGGGCACAGGAAATTGCCCAGGATTTGGATTGGAGTGGACCGACCGAACAATTGCTGCACCACTATGAGCGGCTGTACGCCGAATCTGTGAAGCTTCAGTCCACGCCAATACGCGGGTCACGGTAGTTTAATACTGTGAGGCGAGATCAGACCTCCGGGAAGGATGATTCTCGGGATGTCCAGTCAGGGGGACAGCAGTTGCAAACCTCAGAAGTGCAGTATACTGGTGTTTTTAGGCATTCCATCAAACGCTATACGAAGTTTTTGCTTGTAGGAGCGGCAAACGCGTTTGTAGATTTGCTTGTCTTGAATGTTCTTATGCTGTTGACGCCAAATGCAACCGCGGTTGAGATTTTGGTGTACAACACGATTGCGGTTATGTGTGCGATTGCAAACAGCTACTTTTGGAATCGGCGCTGGACTTTTGCAGATACGACGGACGGAAGTGTCAGGGAGCGGTTGCTGTTCTTCTTTCAGGCCCTCATCAACATTGGACTGAACGACGTCATTGTAGTTTTGCTGTCCACTTACCTGATTTTTAGCAAATCTGTCCCTGTCTTTGTCAGCAGCAATGCTGCAAAAGGTCTTGCGATGTTTTTGTCCTCTTCCGTCAGTTACCTGTTTATGCGCTTGTTTGTCTTTCGCTCTAGCAAGCGGTGATATTCCGTGTCAGGTGACCACCGCCGCGTCAAGCCCCATCTGTTGCTAGGCGGTTCTGCTTGCAGGTTCCCCGCGTAGTCCCATCTGTTTTTTGAAGGCTGTGCCTAAATCCCAATTCTGATGTGGAACGACTTAATTTCCTGAATCGACTACATAAAAACCCGCCTTTTCCAGGTCAGCAATCAAGGTGTGCAGGTTCTGGGTTGGCTCAATTCTCAAAATAAGGCGCCGGTTCAGCATGTTAGGACCAGCGTCAAACGGGATTGCCGTAATGACATTAATCCCCAGCCGGTGCGTAACACGGAAGAGTTGGTGCAATGCTCCTTCAATTTCAGCCATTCCGAGCAATAAACGCTGGGACTCAACATTGGTAGCGAATGCGATTTCCAGGGCTCTGTTGATGTCTCCCCGTTTTACAATTCCCAAAAATTGATTGCCGTCTACCACAGGCACAAAAGGATACCGAATAATGACGTCAATGGTATGTTCAAAGTAGTTAGAAACACTAAGAGCAGGAATCGTCGTATCAACGGCTGGTTTAATGGCCTGAGTCAAAAATGATTCATATGTAATGCCACTGTCAAAAGACTCCTCAAATGCTTCAAAAATAGTCCTTTTACTCACTATTCCGACAAACTTGTTGTCGTCATCTGCACATGGTACGCTTAAGTGTCCCTCCATTCTCTGAAGCACCGACTGAACAGAATCTGTCGGACGTACCACCGTTAGTTCTGATTTATCCGTCATGTAGTTTTTAATAAACACCTTATCTACCTCCCACAAGCGTCTAATTTGATTATACTATGCCCTGTTGCTTTTGCGAGATGATTTCACGCAAAAACCCACGCCCGGGTACGCGTGGGTTTTTGCTGCCGTTGTTGTCGATGTTTATTCAACAACAACGATGCTTTCTGGGAGAGGAGAAACCGGAGGAAGCGCTTATGGGGAACTAAGCTCTTCCACGGTTGCCTACAACAGCTTGCTGCCGTTGTTAGTATCATCATGGACTATTGGAGCAAACTCTATACCTTTCCCCAGTAATTTTGGAGACTAATCAGAAATTGTGGTACAGTGAGCATAAATCTTATGGAATTACTAAGACAAACTCTGATTTAGCAGGTGTAAACTGTTGAGAATTATATCCGGTGAGTGGAAAGGGCTTAGATTGCAAGGCCCAAAAGGTGCACAAGTTCGCCCCACAACTGACCGCGTAAAAGAGGCAATGTTTAACTTGATGGGCAGTGTTCATGAGACTTTACCCGTCGTAGACTTGTTTGCGGGTTCTGGCGGGCTTGGGCTTGAAGCATTAAGCCGAGGGGCGGCGCATGCGGTCTTTGTCGATAAGAGCGGCCTTTCTTTAAAGGTACTGAAGGAGAACATTAGTCGATGTGGCGCAGAGTCCAGGAGTTCTGTCCGAAGGATGGACTGGAAAGAGGCTCTGTCCCAATTGCGAACGGAACACAAGCGACTTGGGTGGGTTTTTGTCGACCCGCCGTACCGGATGGATTTGTGGGAGTCAGTGCTGGAGTTCCTTCAAGAGCTCGGATTTGAAATGGTCAATGGAATCGTATGTGAGCACGGACGTCAATACCAGTTGCCACAGGTAAAAGGCGTCTATGAGATGTTTAAACAAAGGGCATACGGCGACATTGTTTTGACTCTTTACCGTGAGCGGAACTAGAGACCATCAGGGCGCTAGAGACGTTCGAGGAACGAGAGATACTGTGTCAAAGGACGATGCAAAATGAGGATTGCCATTTATCCAGGGAGTTTTGACCCAATTACATACGGACATTTAGACATTGTAAAACGGGCTGCAAAGTTGTTTGATAAAGTGATTGTGGCTGTTTTAAACAATCTTGATAAAAAGCCTGTTTTTACAACGCATGAGCGCATAGATTTGATAGGTGACGCTGTGTCGCAAATTGACGGTGTCAGTGCTGACAGTTTTGACGGTTTGCTTGTGGATTATGTGCGGTCTAAGGGTGCGGATGCAGTGATTCGCGGTCTCAGGGGAATTTCGGACTTTGAGAGTGAGTTTAGAATGGCACAGATGAACCGCAAACTCGACGAAGGAATCATTACTGTGTTTTTACCCAGCGATGCTGGCAATTCTTATGTGAGTTCTTCGCTAATTAAGCAAATTGCAGCTTATGGAGGAGATTTGTCAGAGTTCGTACCTGTACAAGTGGCGGCTGCACTACGAGATAAGTTCAGAGGGCACTAACACAACTGGCTGTCGGCTAATCAGGGGTGATAAAAGTGACACAGAGGAGAGTTGGAGTTGCACTCGGTTCAGGCGGAGCCAAAGGATTCGCACACGTAGGTGTGCTAAAGGCGCTTCAGGAATATCACGTGAACATTGATGTGGTTGCAGGCGCCAGTATGGGGAGTTTAATTGGAGCATTTTACGCCACCGGCATGACAGTCGACTTCATGGAGCGCTTGGCGTATACGCTTCGTTGGAGACACTGGGTCGATCTTACGGTTCCGAAAGTTGGTTTGATTGCAGGCGATAAGTTGCATGCTATGGTCAAGTTGTTGACCCGAAGCCTAACCATTGAAGAATCTCCGATGCCTTATGCAGCCGTAGCTACAGAATTGGTTGGAAAACAGCTAACGGTGTTTCGCACAGGTTTGATGGCAGATGCTGTGCGGGCCAGTACGGCAATTCCTGGAGTCTTTGTTCCTTTTGCCAAGGGTGACAACATCTATGTCGATGGCGGAGTGATGGAACCAGTCCCTGTGCAGGCAGCGAGGGACCTCGGGGCTGAGGTGGTAATTGGTGTGGATGTTTCAGCACCGGCCCGCGGCATCCCTCCATCAAATATGATGGAGGTTATTCTTCACTCTTTGGAAATCATGCAGGAGCAAGTCCGCGTCAGTGATGAAGCGACGGTCATGATTGTCCCGGACTTGCAAAACGTGGGCTCGTCTCAGTTCCACCGTGCGAAGGAGGCAGTTGCTGCCGGTTATACGGCTGCTGTCAACGCAATGGATGATATCTTGGCCGCAGTGTCTGAGCACCAGTCGTCCGATGCTGCTGGAGTATAGAAGGGGTGTTCTATGTGTTGTTCGATATTGATGAAGTGTTAAGGACAGGGGCTGTGGAGAAAACAGCACAATTGGACTGTGATTCCATTGCAAGCGAAAATGTTCAGGTAAAGGATATCGATAAAGTGGAGGTACAGCTTCGAGCCTTTGCAGATGGAGACGTGTGTATCACCAACAGTCATGTACAGACAACAGTCCGTTATATCTGTTCTCGGTGTCTCTCTCAGTTTAAAGAGCCTTTGGCCACAGATTTTCAGGAGCTGTTCACGCGAACTCAGGCCGCAGCGGATGAAGCAGAGGAGATCCACTTTGTCAAACAGGGCGAGGTTTTATTAGACCCATATGTGGAGCAAGCGATTAATCTTGTATTAAAGCTAAAGCCATTGTGTACAAGCGACTGTAAAGGTCTCTGCCCGGAATGCGGCACAAACCTCAATGAACACACCTGCAATTGTACGGTAGAAACCATTGATCCGCGTTTGGAAGTGCTAAAGGGGTTGCTTTCTGGGGACGAATCGGAGTAAGATGTTGAACGGTAGTGTATTAGGGAGGTGTTCGTAATGGCTGTACAACAACATCGCGCCTCTAAGACTCGCAAAAGGCTGCGCCGTACGCATTTTAAGCTTGAAATGCCGGGAATGGTACGTTGCTCTGAATGTGGAGAATATAAGCTTTCTCATCGCGTTTGCCCAAGTTGCGGGACTTATAAAGGACGAACTGTCGTTTCAAAGTGATGTATGAGTGAAGAGCAAGGGGGTCGGCACAGGTCGGCTCCCTTGTGTTTTTATTTCTGTGCGCGACCTTGTGAATTTTCACTCAACAACGCCAGACAGTGCCTTGAAGCAATGAGTTTTACTGGTTGACCGTATTTGTGTTCGGTGCACGATGGTGCAGAGTGTTGAGTTTGAACATATTTTACAGTAAACTTATGACCAGGTCTTAAGACTTGGTGCTAAGACTTGGTCATAAGTCTACTGGGACCTTTGTTTGGGCCTTGGCACACCAAGGGACGCTATTGGGATGTTGAAGAGCAACAAGGAGGCGACCATTCCTGAAAAAATCAGAGCGCAGAGTAGCCTTGGTTCGCACGGTAGCGGAGGTTCCTTTTGCTACTGATGAACAGTTAGCTGAGCGCTTCGGGGTGAGTGTTGCGACGATTCGGTTAGACAGGCAAGCATTGAACATTCCAGAAGTCAGAGAGCGTATTCGCCAGGTAGCCACGACACGCCGGGACGAAGTTCGCGCGTTGGAGCAACAGGATGTAATTGGGGATATCGTCGAACTGCATCTGAACCGCTATGCTGTTTCTGTACTCTCGGTTCAGTCGGGTCACGTCTTTTCTCGAAACGAAATACTCCGTGGTCATTTCCTGTTTGCCCAGGTGAATTCTCTTGCGATAGCACTTATGGACGCAAATATTGCCGTCACGGCACGGACTGATTTGAAGTTCCATAGACCCGTATATCTTGGCGAGCAATTGCGCGCGCGCGTAGATGTGATTGCCGAGCATTATGGCGTCGTGAAGTGTCATGCGGCGACCGAGTCTAATCATGACACCGTATTAGAAGGTACAATTTTTGTTGCAGTGGAACCGAGGGGACTCGTTCTCCCGAATTCTGAGAGGAGAGATGGCATTGAAGCTGGCGATTGATGTAATGGGGGGCGATTACTCACCTCAAGTGCCAGTAGAATCCGCTCTGGCTTTAGCGGGAGCACGACAAGATGTGGATTGGATATTGTTTGGTAATGAAGCACAAATTAGGGAATATACCGCAAACCGACCGCTTAGTAATGTGGAAATTGTCCATTCCTCAGAGGAAATTGAAGCTGGGGAAGAACCTGTGCGAGCGGTCCGGAAAAAACGGTTATCCTCACTCGTGTTGGCAGCCACAGCTGTTCGTGACGGTCGTGCCGATGCCATGGTTTCAGCAGGTAATACAGGGGCGCTGGTAGCCGCAGGTCTGCTGGTTCTAGGCAGACTGACAGGTATTGAAAGACCCGCCTTGGCTCCGGTGTTACCTACCTTCGCCGGAACGGGAGTACTGCTTCTTGATGCTGGCGCTACAATGGACGCTTCCGTTAAAAATCTGATTCAATATGCTCACATGGGGACGACCTATTCCCGGTACGTGCTCGGTGTCAAGGAACCGCGGGTGGGACTCCTTAACGTCGGGACAGAACCTGGAAAAGGCAATCAGCTGACAAAGGAGACATTTTCTTTGTTGCAGGCAGAAACATCAAACTTTGTGGGAAACATTGAAGCGAGAGACCTTTTGAACGGTGAATGCGATGTGGTTGTCTGCGATGGATTTGTGGGGAATGTCGTGCTGAAACTCGTTGAGGGCGTTGGTTTGGGTATGTTTTCGACGCTAAAAGAATCGCTGTCTGAGGCTAGTTTTGTCAGTAAAATCGGCGGTGCATTGCTCAAACCCGAGCTTCGTCGATTCAGAGACAGATTTGACTATGCAGAGTATGGAGGTGCACCTTTCCTTGGTGTTGGCGGCGGTTGCATCAAAGCTCATGGAAGCAGCAATCACAGGGCCTGGCAAACTGCTTTGAAACAGGCAATTCAGTTCTGTGAGCAGGACCTATTGGCAAAAATGAAGCAGGAAATATCTGTTTCTGCCCCGTCTCAATCAAACAACAATGAAGGCTAGAGATAACCAAGGTGGTTTGCATCTGAAGCTTAGACCGGTGGAGTTCTGAATTTTAGTCAAAAAACGAGTAGCGGGAGGAAGACTGATGAGTTATCATGCAGGCATTGTAGGAACGGGATCGGCATTGCCGACGCGCATTTTAACAAATGCTGATTTTGAAAAGATGGTAGATACCAATGACGAGTGGATTGTTTCCAGAACAGGAATACGAGAACGAAGGATTGCAGAAGAGGGGGAGGCTACTTCAGACTATGCGACTGCGGCCTGCCAAAATGCTTTGGATGCCGCTGGAGTGGCAGCCGAGGATGTGGATTTGGTGATTTGCGCAACGGTCACGCCTGACATGATGTTTCCGGCTACGGCATGTTTGATTCAGGACCGTCTCGGCGCGACACATGCTGCAGCGTTTGACTTGTCAGCAGCGTGCAGCGGCTTCATGTATGGCGTAACTGTTGGCTCTGGATTGATTGAAAGCGGCGTGTACAAGAACGTGTTGGTTGTTGCTGGGGACCTTCTGTCGAGGATCACGGACTATGAAGACCGGTCAACGTGTGTTCTCTTCGGAGATGGTGCAGGAGCTGTCTTGTTGTCGCGGGTTGAGGAAGGTAGAGGTGTTTTGGCAAGTGACTTGGGCTCAGACGGGAGCGGAGCAAAATACCTGTTGCAACCCGCAGGCGGCTCGCGAATGCCGGCGTCGGTTGAATCCGTAGAACAGCGACAACACTATTTGAAAATGGAGGGCCGCGAAACCTTTAAATTCGCTGTCAAAGCCATGGCTTCATCCACAGAGCGCGTGCTTGAGCAAGCGGGTCTCACGAAGCAAGATATCGATGTGCTGGTACCTCATCAAGCTAATATCCGAATTATCGAAGCTGCGAGAACAAGGTTTGGGCTCGATGAAGACAAAGTGGTTGTCACGATTCACAAGTACGGAAACACTTCAGCGTCTTCGATTCCCATCGCACTTGACGAAGCAGTTCGTTCCGGGCGAGCAAAGCCTGGAGATGTTATAGTGATGGTAGGCTTTGGTGGAGGGCTTACTTGGGGTGCCCTGGCAGTCCGTTTGTGAGTATGTACTTGGGGAGTGCGGGGCCGAAAGTCGGAGGTCCCTGTTCCGCCTTGGCTAGTGCTAACGATTCGTAGGAGGGATTTGATGAGGTTAGGCTACTTGTTCCCTGGACAAGGGGCTCAATACATAGGTATGGGAAAAGAGTTAATAGAGACTTACAAAGAGGCAAAGCAACTGTTTGCACAAGCAGATGACGCTTTGGGGTTCTCTTTGTCACGGATTATATTGGAAGGCCCGGAAGAACAGTTACGCTTGACATACCACACGCAGCCGGCACTGTTAACGGTTAGTGTGGCTGCTTACAGAGTGTTTTCCTCTGAATGTGGTGATGTCGTTCCGGTGGTATGCGCCGGTCACAGTCTTGGTGAGTATTCCGCATTGGTGGCCGCCGGTGCAATAGATTTTACGGATGCTGTTCGGTTGGTGCATCATCGGGGGAAATGGATGGACGAAGCCGTCCCTGCCGGACAAGGAGCTATGACGGCTGTGATGGGAATGGAACGGGACAAGTTGGAGGAAGTCTGTCGCCAAGCTGCGGAAGAAGCTGGAGTAGTGGAACTTGCCAACATTAACTCGCCAGGTCAAATTGTCATCTCGGGAACTGCCGAAGGTGTGGAAAGAGCTGCTGCTCTGGCCAAAGAACAAGGGGCTAGGCGCACCATCCCCTTGGTCGTGAGCGGACCGTTCCACTGTAGTCTGATGAAACCTGCAGCGTCTAAGCTGAAAGAAATGTTGCTTGAGACCGACCTCAAAGACACCTCTGTACCTGTGGTTGCCAATGTGGATGCACAACCCAAAACACATGCACAGGATATTCGCACTGCTTTGGAACGTCAGCTGTATTCGCCTGTTCTTTGGGAAGAAGATGTGCGGGCTATGATGCAACTCGGTGCAGAGGGTTTTATCGAATTTGGACCGGGGACAGTCTTGTCTGGTTTAGTCAAAAAAGTGGAACGCAGGATTCCGACATTTCATGTAGAAAATGAAGAATCACTGCAGCAAACCATGGCAGCAATCAAGGGTTAAGGAGGGGGAATTGGTGAAGGAGAAAGTATCTGTAGTCACCGGGGCTTCCCGCGGCATAGGACGAGCCATCGCCGTCGAATTAGGGAGGGACGGCGGTAAAGTCGTCGTCAACTATGTTGGGCGAGAAGATGAGGCGCGGCAGACAGCCAATCTCATTCGGGAGGCCGGTGGAAACGCTGTAGTAGAACAGGCCGACGTGAGACAAAGTGCGGATGCACAACGGCTTGTGGAAACAGCTCTGGCATCCTTCGGGCGGGTGGACGTGCTTGTCAATAATGCCGGCGTAACAAGAGACGGGCTGCTGATGCGGATGAAAGACGAAGACTGGGATACAGTTCTCGATACCAACCTGAAAGGCGCATTTCATCTCATCAAGGCAGCGGTACGCCCCATGATGAAACAGAGAATGGGGAGAATCATCAATATTGCCTCTGTAGTCGGATTAATCGGCAACCCTGGCCAGGCAAATTATGTATCTGCCAAAGCAGGGTTGATTGGACTTACCAAATCCACAGCCAGAGAACTAGCTGCAAGAAATATTACTGTCAATGCAGTCGCTCCAGGGTATATCGATACAGAGATGACAGCAGCTTTGGGCCAGGACAATACTGACCTGTTGAAGAGTCAGATTCCGTTGGGAAGAGTTGGCGTACCTGAAGATGTGGCGAAAACAGTTGCTTTTTTGGCCTCGGATGACGCATCATATATAACGGGACAAGTTCTGAATGTCGACGGTGGCATGGCAATGTAGTACAATGCTCCGGTATAGTGTGAAATGCAAAACGCTATAGTATACTCGCATGGGGAGGTGAAAGCATGTCTGATACGTTCGACAGGGTAAAAAACATTATTGTCGACCGCCTGGGTGTTAAGGAAGATCAAGTGACTCTGGAGGCGACCTTTAAAGACGACTTGGGTGCGGATTCCCTCGACGTCGTAGAACTGATTATGGAATTAGAAGACGAGTTCGATTTGGAAATCTCGGACGAGGATGCGGAGAAGATTAGTAGTGTGGGAGATGTAGTTACATACATTGACCAGCATAAGTAGGCTTTTTCTTCGTGTTTTGAGAAGTCCCGAGCCAAGGCCGGGGCTTTCTCTTATATAGTTTTGTTAATTTGGTTTGTGCCGTGAAAACGGCACACATACCATCCTGAAAATGCTGGGGCTGACCAATACGGCTGCAGCTGGATGTGGGGTGAAGTTGTGAATCGGCGAGTAGTCATCACAGGAATGGGAGCAGTTACACCTATTGGCTGTGATGTAGAAAGCTTTTGGAATAATCTTAAAGCCGGAAAATCCGGTATTTCTCGTATTGATACCTTTGACGTATCTGAGTATACTACTCGGATTGCTGGAATTGTACGGGATTTTGATATCGCTCAGTATATGGACGAAAAAGAATCACGCCGACTCGATCCATTTGCAAAGTTCGCCATCGGTGCCTCAATGCAAGCTATGCAGGATGCAGGCTTAGAGATAACCGAGGAGAATGCAACGAGAATTGGTGTGTACATTGGCTCAGGGATTGGCGGGATTTCCACTCTGCTTGGAAATTATAGGATTCTGATGGAACGGGGACCGCGTAGAGTCAGCCCCTTCGTTGTACCCATGATGATTGCCAACATTGCTTCTGGACAAGTCTCCATCATGCTTGGCGCGAAAGGGCCGAACAGTTCTCCGATATCTGCTTGTGCCACTGGTACAAATGCGATTGGTGATGCCTTCAAAATTGTTCAACGCGGAGATGCTGACGTCATGATAGCAGGCGGTGCTGAATCCGCGATTGTCGATTTGTCCTTGGCTGGATTCGGAAAGATGAAAGCCTTGTCGACACGCAACGATGAGCCAGAGTTAGCCAGCCGACCGTTTGAAGCCAAT
The DNA here is from genome assembly GCF_016406125.1 of Alicyclobacillus sp. SO9. NCBI lineage: Bacteria > Bacillati > Bacillota > Bacilli > Caryophanales > Alicyclobacillaceae > Alicyclobacillus > Alicyclobacillus sp. SO9. Next base: position 2,290,958 of record NZ_CP066339.1, read on the forward strand.
CGAGACGGTTTTGTCATGTCCGAAGGGTCCGGAATCCTGATTGTAGAGAGCCTTGATCACGCGTTGGCAAGGAATGCAAGAATTCATGCGGAAATCGTAGGTTATGGCATGTCAGGGGATGCTTACCACATCACTGCACCGGCACCAGAGGGAGCAGGAGCCAAGGAAGCAATGCGGCGAGCTGTGGCGGACGCAGGATTGGAACCGGAGTCCATTGACTATATTAATGCTCACGGTACTTCCACAGAGTACAACGATAAATTTGAAACAATAGCCATTAAGTCGCTGTTTGGCGATCACGCTTATAAACTTGCAGTCAGTTCCAACAAGTCGATGATTGGACATATGTTGGGAGCTGCAGGCGGTGTGGAAGCCGTGGCTACCATCCGTTCAATTCAGGATGGAATTTTGCCTCCTACTATAAACTATGAAGTTGCAGATCCGGAGTGTGACCTGGATTATGTACCGAACAACGCTCGTGAGGCCCAGGTACAGTATGCTATGTCCAATTCACTGGGCTTCGGCGGCCATAATGCGAGTATCATTCTAAAGCGCTATGACGCGTCTTAGACCGTGAAAGTCGTGTGGCAGCGATAGTACTTGGACGTGACGCGACAGGTAATGTACTGGGTATTGACTAAGGCTGCCCCGAAGCGGGGCAGCTTCCAATCCATGCAATTCGGCAGAGTTCGTTTTGCAAATTTCTAGGTTTGGTGTTGATGAACAGTTGCATCAGGAACAAGCTCCCCATAACAATCAATGGTTGGAATTACAAGAACGTCTTCATATTCGTTTTAAGAGTATTGCTCTTCTGAAACAGGCCTTTACGCACGCATCCTATCGGAATGAACACAGGAGGTCTCATATCCAGGACAATGAACGTTTGGAGTTCCTTGGCGATGCCGTGCTCGAACTGATTGTCAGCGAGCATTTGTACAGGACATATCCGCATCTCCCAGAGGGAGAAATGACACGCTTGCGGGCTGCTATGGTCTGCGAGCCGTCCTTGGTACATTACGCTCAAAACACTGGTTTTGGCAGGTACATTCGACTCGGCAAAGGCGAAGAGCGATCAGGTGGGCGAAACCGTCCCGCGCTGCTCGCCGATGTGTTCGAAGCGTTCATCGGTGCTCTGTATCTCGATCAGGGCTTTGAGGCTGCGGAGGTATTTATTTCAGAGTCTGTCATCCCTCATTTTCACGAGGATCCCACTCTGACGGACTTTAAGACTCGACTGCAGGAGTTTGTTCAGCAGCAGTTGGGAAAAGAGTTGCGCTATACGGTCACGGAAGAGAGAGGGCCTGCTCATGCAAGAGAATTCTCCGTAGAGGTCAGCATCGGGGGAAAGGTCATGGGGGAAGGTGCAGGAAGGTCCAAGAAGGAAGCGGAACAGAGAGCTGCGTCTGTTGCATTGAGTCAGTTGCAAGGCACGTAGAGTTCAAGGGGGACGCAAGGTGTTTTTGAAACGGTTGGATATCATTGGGTTCAAGTCGTTTGCAGACAAAACCGCCATTGAGTTTTCTCCTGGTATAACGGCTGTGGTCGGCCCCAATGGAAGCGGAAAGAGCAATATTTCTGATGCGATTCGCTGGGTCCTTGGCGAACAAAGCGCTCGCAGTTTGCGGGGAAGCAAAATGGAAGATGTGATTTTTGCAGGCAGTGAAACCCGGCGTTCCATTAATTTCTGTGAAGTTTCCCTAACCCTCGATAACACGGACAGGTATCTTCCTGTCGTATATGACGAAGTGAACATTACGCGTCGTGTATACCGCAGCGGTGAGAGTGAATACAGGCTGAACAAGCAAGCGTGCAGACTGAAGGACATTACCGAACTATTTATGGACTCCGGACTTGGCCGTGAGTCCTATTCCATTATTGGACAAGGACGCATTGAAGAAATGCTCTCTACTCGTCCTGAAGACCGCCGCGGTCCGTTTGAGGATGCCGCCGGGATTGTGAAATTTAAGTTCCGAAAGCGGGAAGCCACGCGCAGGCTGGAGGAAACAGCCAACAACATTTTGCGTGTTGACGACATTGTATCAGAACTGGAGCGACAAGCGGGACCTCTCGAACAGCAAGCCGAAAGAGCCAAAACCTACAAGAAACTCCACGGCGAGTTGACGAGTCTGGATATATCGCTGCTGGTTCACGATATTGAACAGTTAAAGATACGGTGGAAACAAACCGCTGAGGATATTGCCGAGTGGAAAAGACGTCGAGAAGAAGCAGCGAAGCACTTGGCAGAACTGGAACACAGTGCATCTGTGTCAAGACAAGAACTGGACTTCAATCTGCAAGCAGCGGAATCCTTACAGCAGCAACTGATGGCATCAGTTGAGCTGCGGCAAAAAAATCAGGGGCAATTGGAACTGCTGACAGAGCGTCGAAAAAACTCCCGCCAATCACTCGAGGAGAGACGACGGCAACGGGCTGAGTTGAGTTCAGAACTGAATGAAATTGAAAACCAGATTAAGTCGGAAAAGCGCCGACTGCAGGAACTGACAGCCTCACTGGAAATCAAAACCGCTGAGCTCGAGCTTGCTGCAAATGAAGTGAATCCGGATGCACGTACTGCACTTGAGCAAGAAATTAATCAACTGAATGCTGAGTTGATTGAGATGCATCAGGAGGCCGCCAATGCTAGGAACACCATGAAGCAGGCTGAACAGTCCGCGGGGGATGAGGAGAGGCGTCGAAGGCGAGTTGTTGAGGATCTTCAGCAACGAGCACAGGAAACTGACACGTTGCACGCCAAAGTCGAAGGGCTTATCCGAGAGCAAGAGGAGAAGTCAGACGAAATGAATGCCCTTATCGGGCAGTGGCAGGCTGCAAAGGACCGTTCGGAAGAAGTCACGGGTGAAGAGTCAGAGACCGCTTCAAAGTTGGGTCGTTTACAGTCACAACTGGCGGCTCTGCGCTCTCGCGCAGAATTGTTGCAGGACCTCGAATCTGGTTACGACGGTTATGCTTTTGGAGTACGTTCGGTCTTGCAGGCAGCAGACAAGGGACGGCTTAATGGGATTCACGGTTCTCTTGCTTCACTGCTTCGCGTCGAGAAACGTTATGAGACGGCTATCGAAACCGCCCTTGGCGGCGCGTTACAGAACATTGTGGTTGACGATGAAGAGTCCGCTCGCGTCGCTATCCAAATGCTGAAACAACGACAGGCCGGACGCGCTACCTTTATGCCGCTTACCGTCATTAAGGGACGCTTCTTGAACAATGGCGACTACAACAAAGTGTCTCATCACCAAGGCTTTTTAGACATGGGCAGTGGTCTTGTTCAGACCGATTCAGCTTATCGCTCTGTCATTGAGCACCTCTTGGGAAACGTGATTGTTGCACAAACGCTGCAGTCTGCCAACGAGATTGCCAGACTGGTGAATTACCGGGTACGTATCGTTACATTAGACGGGGACGTTGTGAATCCGGGCGGAACGATGTCAGGCGGGACGCATAGTCGCAAGGGGCCTGGTTTGCTTGGACGCAACCGGGAGCGCAGTCAAGTGGAGCATGAGCTTGAGGAAGGTGGAAAAGAGCGGTCCGAGTTAGAACAAAAGCAACAACAGCTTCGGAATGAATTAGTACAGTTAAAGGCGCGTCAACGCGAGTTGGAAGAGCAGATTGGGACCTATCGCGACGCAATGGGCGACATACAGATTCGGTTGCAGGAAATGAAGACCCGTGAACACCATTCTCAGGAACTTTACGATGCCTTAGTGCTGGAACAGCAACAAATGGATGAGGGCCAGAACGTATGGCGTGATAAAATCGAGCAGGCTGCCGTGCGGTTAAAGAGTATTGAAACAGAACTGGAGAGTATTGAACAGCGTTTGTCGGAGCGCCGAGCGCAGCTAGAAGCACGAGACAAACGACTTGCTGCAGTCCAAGAAAACATGACTGCGATGCGTGTTGAAGTTGCGACGTTAACGCAGGAGAGGGACAGTGTCCACCAAAGAATTCAGGATGCTTTCCAGAGGAGAAGGCGCCTGCTTGAACGCAGCGGGGAACTGAAAAATGAAGAAAGCAGTTTGGAAGTACTCCTCACTGAAACGGAGAACGAAATTGTACGATTGGAAGAACAGAGTACGGAGTTGTCTTATGGAGTGGGCGGCATTGAAGATTCCATTGCGCAGGCAAAAATGCAGCGCAAGGAAGCTGAGGAAAAACTCCGTACAGCTGACGAACGAGTGCGCGAGCAACAGCAGACGGTGCACACTACGGAAGAACAGGTACACCGTGCCGAGGTGCAAGCGGAGCGGGCTGATGTTGAGTTAGGCCATGCGCTTCAACGAATGGGCGATCAGTTCAAAATGACTTACGAATGGGCCAAGGACAACTATCCTGCTCTAGAAAATGTAGAGACAGTGAGAAGTCATGCAGAGGGTCTGCGGCGCAACATCAATCAACTTGGAGAAGTCCAACTGGGGGCCATCGAAGAATGGGACAGGTTGTCAGAACGGCTGACCTTCCTGCGCTCTGAGCGCAGTGATTTGGAAACAGCCAGAATGCAGTTGACGCAGCTTATCGGTGAGATGGACGAGGAGATGTCGCAGCGTTTCGCTGCTACGTTCGAGCAGATTCGCACAGAGTTTCAGGTTGCATTTCGACAACTGTTTAGCGGCGGAAAGGCAGATTTACAGCTGACAGACGCAGACGACCTTCTCAATGCAGGAATTGAAGTGATTGCTCAACCTCCAGGTAAGAAACTGCAGAACTTAAACCTGATGTCTGGCGGTGAGCGCGCTCTGACCGCGATGGCATTGCTGTTTGCAATTCTCAAAATTAAGCCTGTACCCTTTGTGGTCCTGGATGAAGTGGAAGCGGCTCTTGACGAAGCAAATGTCGGTCGATTTGCACAGTATTTGCGAAGTTTCTCAGACGACTCTCAGTTTATTGTCGTGACCCACAGGCGTGGAACAATGGAAGAGGCAGATGTGCTTTATGGCGTTGCGATGCAAGAATCTGGAGTCTCGTCCCTCATTGCCGTAAAACTGAGTGAACTGGAGCCGGATACGGAAACGGCTTGACATAAAAATAGAGAACTTGAAATAGGAACTTGAAATAGGAACTTGAAATAGGAACTTGAAATAGGAGCAGTTGTCGGTTGAATGGAAGGGTGTTGTGAAGTGGGACTGTTTGACAAGTTCAAAAAGGGCCTGACAAAAAGTCGAAATGCAGTCTTTGGACGGATTGGCCAAGCCTTGTCGGGTAAAAAACTAGACGAATCATTGTTTGAAGAACTGGAAGAAGTATTGATTTCCGCAGATGTAGGCGTTGACACTTCCCTGTGGCTCGTCGATGAAGTTCGTAAACAGGCAAAGGCTGAACGCGCACAAGACGGTGGTGAGTTGCCGAGGTTACTTCAAAGCGCCATGGAGAAAGCGCTGAGCGACTGCGACACAGAAATGGCAGTTGCACCAGACGGGCCAAGTCTGTATATGTTTGTCGGCGTCAATGGAGTTGGAAAGACCACTTCAATAGGGAAGTTAGCACGTCACTACTTGGATCAGGGCAAAAAAGTCATTTTGGCTGCTGGGGACACTTTCCGCGCTGCGGCTATTGACCAGTTGCTCGAGTGGGGCGAACGGGCTGGTTGCGATGTTATTCGTCACGCACCGGGCGCCGATCCCGCTGCGGTCATCTACGATGCCATCGTAGCCGGAAAATCGCGGGGCGTAGATGTGATTCTCTGTGATACAGCCGGCCGGCTGCACAACAAAGCCAACCTGATGGCTGAACTAGCGAAGATGGCGAAGGTGGCGAAGCGGGAACTACCGGGATCGCCCCATGAAGTGCTGCTGGTACTGGACGGGACGACGGGTCAAAATGCGTTGAGTCAGACGAAATCGTTTCAGGAAGTGGCAGACGTCACAGGAATTGTTGTGACTAAGTTGGACGGTACTGCCAAAGGCGGTGTGATACTTCCGATTGTCAGGGAATTTGGGCTTTCTGTAAAATGGGTTGGCCTCGGCGAAAGCATTGATGACTTAGAGCCGTTCGACGCATCCATTTATTCCGAGGCGATTTGTCAGATTGACACATGACATTGATTCAGTTTCTCATCAGTCTGTACGTATTCATTGACGCGGCTACCGTTTAAATCACTCCATGCAGACTGGTTCAATCAGGTTATTTAAGTGTGTCAAGTGTCATAGCTTGACATCATTCGGAGGGGCAGTTATGATAGATAAGGTCACGCGTGTAGGACTGCTCTATGATTTTTATGGAGAGTTGCTGACAGCACATCAGCGACAGGTGCTTGAGATGTATTACTTCGACGATTGGTCCCTGTCTGAGGTTGCGGAAGCAGTTGGTGTGAGCCGACAAGCGGTGCATGACAATGTGAAACGTTCAGAAGAACAGTTGGAACACTACGAGTCCATACTGCATCTCTATGACTCGAATGAAGGGACAAAGGCTGCAGTGAAAGACTTACTTGCGGCTTGGAATCGCGCGCGGCAGTTTGTGTCGCGAGAGGCTGCAATTGAAGTGGAGACTGCCCTTCAAGTATTGCGGCAGCGATTTGAGTAAGGAGGGGCAAAGTGCTCGAAGGACTATCGAACAGCCTGCAAAAGGCGTTAGGTAAGCTAAAGTCAAAAGGAAAGCTCACTGAAGAAGATGTCCAATCAGCAATGCGAGAAGTTCGCTTAGCCCTGTTGGCGGCAGACGTCAACGTCAAAGTTGTTAAGGACTTTGTGGGCCGCATTCGCGATAGGGCTGTCGGTCAGGAAGTTCAAAAGAGCTTGACTCCTGGACAGCAGGTTATCAAGGTGGTTCACGAAGAACTTACGCAGTTGATGGGTGGAGAGGAAGCACGCATTAACCTGAGTTCGAAGCCGCCGTCAGTGGTGATGCTGGCAGGTTTGCAAGGCGCAGGTAAGACAACTGCCGCTGCAAAACTGGCTCTGTCCTTCCGCAAGCACAATCACAGGCCGCTTTTGGTAGCGGCTGATGTCTACCGTCCGGCAGCGATTCAGCAGTTAGAAGTGCTTGGGAAGCAAATAGATGTTCCTGTGTTCTCACAAGGTACGGACGCGAACCCAGTGGACATTGCGATTGCGGGTCAGCAGGAGGCCGTTCGTCAGGGCGCTGATATTGTCATTGTCGATACAGCAGGTCGGTTGCACATCGATAATGAGCTCATGCACGAACTTGAGGGAATTAAGCAAGCTGTCGAACCTTCGGAAATTCTGCTCGTGGTGGATGCGATGACAGGGCAGGATGCAGTACACGTTGCGGAGTCGTTTCACGAACAACTGTCCGTTACCGGCGTCATCTTAACGAAGCTTGACGGTGATACTCGCGGCGGTGCGGCTTTGACTGTGCGAGCGGTGACGGGTTGCCCCATTAAGTTTGTGGGTACCGGCGAAAAGATCGAAGCATTGGAGGTCTTCTATCCCGACAGGTTGGCCTCAAGGATTTTAGGCATGGGCGATGTCATGTCTTTGATTGAGAAGGCCCAAGAGACTGTTGACCTTGAGCAGGCCAGAGAAATGGAAGAGAAGCTGCGCAAGGCGGAATTCACCTTGGATGATTTTCGGTCTCAGTTGCAGCAGGTTCGCAATTTGGGTCCTTTAGATCAAATTATGAAAATGCTTCCGGGTGCCAACAAGCTGAAGGGCTTGGAGAACATCAATATGGACGACAAGCGGTTCAATCGCATAGATGCTATCATCTCATCGATGACGAAATCAGAACGGGTAGAACCGTCCGTCATGAATGCGAGTCGCAGACGCCGGGTTGCAAATGGCAGCGGTGTTACCGTGCGTGAAGTGAACCAGGTGCTAAACCAATTCGATCAAATGCGTCAGATGATGAAGCGTTTTTCAGGCGGCAAGGGCGGCAAGAAGATGAGCAAACGTGGCATGATGAGCGCTTTAAAGTCGATGGGCGGCGGTGGACTTGGTAATCTTGGCGGCATGGGAGACACAGAAGCCCTGCAGGAATTGCAGAAGCTTTCTAGTGATGATGGGGAACTGTCAACACCTCGCATTGGCGGCGATGGCAAACGCCGGCACAAGGGCAAGAAGAAGAAAAAGAAATAAAAACAACACATACAACACATTTGGAGGGAATTCATTATGGCAGTAAAGATTCGTTTGAAGCGTATGGGAGCAAAAAAAGCACCTTTCTACCGTTTGGTGGTCGCGGATTCGAGGTCACCGCGCGACGGTCGCTTTATTGAGGAAATTGGGACGTACAATCCCTTGACAACTCCAGAGCAAGTTCACATTAATGAAGAAAAAGCACTGCAGTGGCTGCAAAATGGTGCACAACCGTCTGACACAGTCCGTCATTTGTTTAGTAAACAAGGAATTATGAAAAAACACCACGAATTAAAATATCAAAAGTAAATGAATGCGGCAGCAATGCCGCTTCAACTTAGCAGAGAATTGTGCAAGTTAGCAGAGAATTATGCAAGGTCAGGCTTAGGCCGGATGCAGCTAAACGAGCTTGAGGTTGGATTCATCTTGGCCTAGGCTTGGTTGAGGCCTACACTGCATGATTGGCTGAATGGGCGGCTCAATGAGCCGTTGAATGAGTGGCTGAAGAATCTCGAGACTTGCGGGCGGGTGTTTAAGTTGATGTGCCGCAAGCTGCTCACACGATGACTGGCAGATGGCAGATTCGTGAACTGTCGATTGATGGCGGAGGAGGTCGTGCTGGTGAGAGAACTTGTGGAATACTTGGCAAAGTCTTTGGTCGAACATCCAGACCATGTTATGGTCATGGAGGAGGAAAAGGGAGATACGGTTGTGTATCGTCTCAAAGTAGAGCCTTCAGACGTCGGCAAGGTCATTGGAAGACACGGGAGAATTGCAAAAGCTATTCGAAGTATCGTCGGCGCGGCTGCGTATCGCCTTGACAAACGAGTGGTTATCAATATTGATTCCCCGGAATCAGCATCCTAGTATTTGTAGCTGCCAGAAGAGATTGTAACATTGGGCGCAGACATTAAGAGGCAAGGAACTAAAGGGAGGATACTTCATGCTGACGATTCGGCAACCAGTAGCAGTAAAACTGATTCTGACGGAAGAAACCAAGCAACAGATTCTTCAGGAATCCCGCGAACAAATTGACCGTCTCAACTATGAGTTGGAGCAAATCGAGGAGCAGGGCAAACAGGCCCTCGAGCAGGCCATGAGTCAGGGCGGAGACGTGGCTCAGCAACTGCGGGAACAGATTGAGCAGGAGCAGGCAGAACGAATTCAGCAGCGTGACGAACTGATTGAACAAATTCAGCAGATTCAGCAGCTTGAAATTGGCACTGAGGTGCAAAATATGACTGTGGAAACAACGGTCGATGTCAATGTAGGCGATGATTGGAATAGCATCTTGCAAGGTTCTGAGATTGTGGTGAAAGACGGGATTGTACAAGAGATTCGGCGTGGCGGTATCGGTCTGGCCTAATTAGACAGTCATGCGTGAGGTGACGGTCGTGAAAGCAGTGTCGGCGGTTTAATCATTGCCATCGCTGACCGGTAGAGTTGCCGTGTTAATGCAACGTGTGTGAAATGAGATGGAACGCTGACTCTGGATGAAAGGGTCAGTATTCTATCTCATTTCGCATGTTACAGGAAGTATGGACAGTATGGACGTGGAGCTTCATGGACGTGGAGCTATGGACGGTTGGTAATTGTTTTGTTGGCCGTTTGAGACGGTACGGTACTTGGAGGTGCAGAATGGAACTGGATTATGTAACTGTGGGGTCTATCGTCAACACTCACGGTCTACGCGGAGAAGTACGAGTGATTTCAAAGACGGAGATTCCTAATGAACGCTTCGCTCGCGGTTCAGAAATGTATTTGCAAGGAGAGGACGGCAGAATCACTGATAAATTGCAAGTTGCTAGTTCTCGACCCCACAAACAGTTTTGGTTGGTAACCTTCGTAGGCATGGAAACTGTACAGGCGGCTGAGCGACTTAAAGGGATGGACCTGTGTATTCACGTATCTGAACTGCCTGAACTAGAGCCTGGCAACTATTACATCCACGAACTAATTGGGCTTTCAGTTGTGAGTGACGAAGGTGAGACACTTGGAGTTATCAAAGAGGTGCTGACTCCGGGTGCCAACGATGTCTATGTTGTGTCGCAGCCGGGGCAGAAAGACCTGCTCGTGCCAGCGCTGAAGGAATGCATCTTGAAAGTCGATCGCGATAAGAAGGAAATGACAGTTCACCTTCTGCCGGGGTTGCGGGAAATGAATCAGTAAGTCCAGTCCACAGATCTGGACGCTGGCGGCGCCGCACGCGAGGAGACCCCGCGGCGCGCATTAGCGTAGCGTGGCTGTCGTCATACCGACTTGACAGAACAGAGACTCAATCAGAGCGAGTGTATCACTGTAAGCCAGGTATGGTAAGCCAAGTGTGGTAAGGCAAAAACTATCACAGTAAGACGAGGTGACAAGGTGCTGCGAATCCGAGTTCTAACTCTGTTTCCTGAAATGTTTACGGGTGTGTTGAACGAAAGCATCATTAAACGAGCGCGGGATGAGGAGTTGGTTGATATAGAGGTTGTCAACTTTAGGGATTATGCGACGGACAAGCATCGAACGGTGGATGACTATCCCTTTGGCGGCGGAGCGGGCATGCTTCTGAAGCCGGCTCCGATTTTTGACGCGGTAGATTCGGTCATTGCGTCTTTAGATAATCACGTTACCAGTCTTCATCAGGACGCGGCGAGAATGGATGTCGATACTCGAATCAATGGAGACACCGAGTCTGCAAAGGGGCGAGAAATCGTTCTCATGACGCCGCAGGGGGCGCAGTTTACTCAAAAAATGGCACAAGAACTGTCGCAGTTGGACGATCTCGTATTGATATGCGGACATTACGAAGGCTTCGACGAGCGAATTCGATCTTTTGTTGCGACAAAGGAATTGTCCGTTGGAGATTTTGTGCTGACAGGTGGTGAAATCCCCGCTATGGCCGTAATGGATGCTGTCGTGAGATTATTGCCAGGCGCCTTGGGGAATGAAGCATCTGCTGAGGAAGATTCGTTTGCTTCAGGCCTGCTTGAACATCCTCAGTACACTCGACCAGCCGACTACAGAGGTCACACTGTGCCAGCAGTTCTGTTGTCTGGAAACCATGCCAAGGTTGCACAGTGGCGTCACGAGCAGTCCCTCTACAGAACTTGGATACGCCGCCCGGATTTACTTGAAACAGTTGCCCTGTCTGCTGAGGATCGGCGTTTAATTGACAAGTGGGAACGGAACGTCTCCGACGGAAAGGGAGAAGGCGTGGAGTGATTTCATCTCTGCCCCATGCCTCAGGTAGAGATTTCTCGTGGAGTGCGCGCAGAGATTGAATTGTATTCATCTATTAGCTCGCGAGTATTAGCTCGCGATGCGCAAGTTTCTCCTATGCTTGTGAAAAACACAGCAGATGACTTGCTGCTAAACCGCAAGTCCGTTGCACTGGCTGTAAAATAGAGGATAGACAGAGCATAGGTGCGCGAACTTTGCTTGCCTTGCTCCTTTGGTACCGCAAGTCCGGGATGGGGCTTGACCTGTTTGGGCGAACGAAGGTGACCTCCCTTAGTGACGATTTGAGGCTGTATCCCATGTTGGTCACTAAGGAAGGCCCACAATCATGGTATGATATTGCGTGGAAAATGGTGCAATCAGAAGTGCGTGTCGGCAGGACCATCGAAATCCGCGGTCAGGGTCAAATCTTTTGAATTTAGGGGTTGATCTGCCTCTCACATCGTGGTATATTAGTCGATGTCGCCGCGAGAGCGGGCCGGACAACAAAGCCTTTAAAACCCGCGCCATAACAGCATTTATGAGACATCATGAAGGACTTCAGGCGGGATGATTCAGCCGAGATTGACAAGTGGATGAGCGGAGAAAGATGGACCGCCAACCCAGTGGATTGACAGCAGAATGGTTCATCGGGATTTGAAGCAAAGGGTTCCTTGAAAACTAAACACACGAAAGAGACGCTTGTGTAAGAAATGAGCTTCGTCTGTTCTTTGAGAGAAGAGCAGTACAGGATATAAGCAAGACCAAATTTGAGAGTTTGATCCTGGCTCAGGACGAACGCTGGCGGCGTGCCTAATACATGCAAGTCGAGCGGACTGATGGGAGCTTGCTCCCAGAGGTTAGCGGCGGACGGGTGAGTAACACGTGGGCAATCTGCCTGTCAGACTGGAATAACATCCGGAAACGGGTGCTAATGCCGGATAGACAGCGGGAAGGCATCTTCCTGCTTTGAAAGCTGCTACGGCAGTACTGACAGAGGAGCCCGCGGCGCATTAGCTCGTTGGTGGGGTAACGGCCTACCAAGGCAACGATGCGTAGCCGACCTGAGAGGGTGACCGGCCACACTGGGACTGAGACACGGCCCAGACTCCTACGGGAGGCAGCAGTAGGGAATCTTCCGCAATGGGCGAAAGCCTGACGGAGCAACGCCGCGTGAGCGAAGAAGGCCTTCGGGTTGTAAAGCTCAGTCAATCGGGAAGAGCGGACAGGAGAGGGAATGCTCCTGTCGAGACGGTACCGGAAGAGGAAGCCCCGGCTAACTACGTGCCAGCAGCCGCGGTAATACGTAGGGGGCAAGCGTTGTCCGGAATCACTGGGCGTAAAGCGTGCGTAGGCGGCCTTGTAAGTCTGGGGTGAAAACTCAGGGCTCAACCCTGAGAATGCCTTGGAAACTGTGAGGCTTGAGTACTGGAGAGGCAAGGGGAATTCCACGTGTAGCGGTGAAATGCGTAGAGATGTGGAGGAATACCAGTGGCGAAGGCGCCTTGCTGGACAGTGACTGACGCTGAGGCACGAAAGCGTGGGGAGCGAACAGGATTAGATACCCTGGTAGTCCACGCCGTAAACGATGAGTGCTAGGTGTTGGGGGTTACCGCCCTCAGTGCCGAAGGAAACCCAATAAGCACTCCGCCTGGGGAGTACGGTCGCAAGACTGAAACTCAAAGGAATTGACGGGGGCCCGCACAAGCAGTGGAGCATGTGGTTTAATTCGAAGCAACGCGAAGAACCTTACCAGGGCTTGACATCCCCCTGACCGGTGTAGAGATACACCTTCCCTTCGGGGCAGGGGAGACAGGTGGTGCATGGTTGTCGTCAGCTCGTGTCGTGAGATGTTGGGTTAAGTCCCGCAACGAGCGCAACCCTTAATCTGTGTTACCAGCATGTAAAGATGGGGACTCACAGGTGACAGCCGACGCAAGTCGGAGGAAGGTGGGGATGACGTCAAATCATCATGCCCTTTATGTCCTGGGCAACACACGTGCTACAATGGGCGGAACAAAGGGAAGCGAGACCGCGAGGTGGAGCAAAACCCAGAAAACCGTTCGTAGTTCGGATTGCAGGCTGCAACCCGCCTGCATGAAGCCGGAATTGCTAGTAATCGCGGATCAGCATGCCGCGGTGAATCCGTTCCCGGGCCTTGTACACACCGCCCGTCACACCACGAGAGTTGGCAACACCCGAAGTCGGTGGGGTAACCCTTAGGGGGACTAGCCGCCGAAGGTGGGGCTGATGATTGGGGTGAAGTCGTAACAAGGTAGCCGTATCGGAAGGTGCGGCTGGATCACCTCCTTTCTATGGAGTACTAGACAGACCGCGAGAGTCTGTCAGAACGCAAGCGTCTCTGAACTAACTGCAAGTCCCATTGTGGAAACTGGAGTTAGTGTGTGTGTTTAGTTTTGAAGGTGCCCTGCCTGCAGGAATGCAGGGAAGTGTATCTTCAACTTTTGTGTCTACGGACACAGAGGTGTGTACCTTGACAACCAGATAGCGAGAAGTGAATTTTCCTGTTCACAAATAAGAAATGGGTAACTGCACTTCGTTCACAGGGATGTGAATGAAAGTGATAGTATGAAATACCGAAAATCGGGAAGCAGCAATGCGGACCGAATGTGGTGAAGGTAGAAAGGGCGCACGGGGGATGCCTAGGCGCCAGGAGCCGAAGAAGGACGGGGCGAACACCGAAATGCCACGGGGAGCTGTAAGCGAGCCTTGATCCGTGGATGTCCGAATGGGGGAACCCCCTGGTCGTGATGGGCCAGGACTGCAGGCTGAATCCATAGGTCTGTAGAGGCAACCGGGAGAACTGAAACATCTCAGTACCCCGAGGAAGAGAAAACAAGAGTGATTCCGTCAGTAGTGGCGAGCGAAAGCGGAAGAGCCTAAACCGGATACGCGGGAAACCTTGCAGGGGATGCGTAGACGGGGTAGCGGGGCAAGCGAAGAACGGGCTGCAACCGGTTCACAGAGTGAGAAAACGATGTTCGTAGAGGAAAGGTCTGGGAAGGCCTGTCGAAGAGGGTGAGAGCCCCGTACTCGAAACGGACGCGACTTTGTCGCATGACCCCAAGTACCGCGGGACACGAGAAACCCCGTGGGAATCTGGGAGGACCACCTCCTAAGGCTAAATACTCCCTGGCGACCGATAGTGATGAGTACCGTGAGGGAAAGGTGAAAAGCACCGCGGGAGCGGAGTGAAAGAGAACCTGAAACCGTGTGCCTACAATCAGTCGAAGCATCCGTAGAGGTGTGACGGCGTGCCTTTTGTAGAATGAACCGGCGAGTGAGGGCGGCGAGCAAGGTTAAGGTGAGAAGCCGGAGCCGAAGCGAAAGCGAGTCTGAAAAGGGCGATAAGTTGGCAGTCCTCGACCCGAAACCGGGTGATCTACCCCTGGTCAGGGTGAAGTGCGGGTAACACCGCATGGAGGCCCGAACCCACTGGCGTTGAAAAGCCAGGGGATGAACTGGGGGTAGGGGAGAAATTCCAATCGAACTCGGAGATAGCTGGTTCTCCCCGAAATAGCTTTAGGGCTAGCGTCCGGGGATGAGTTGCGGAGGTAGAGCACTGATTGGGTGCGGGGCCCGTCCAGGGTTACCAAGCTCAGTCAAACTCCGAATGCCGCAATATTAACCCGGGCAGTCAGACTACGAATGCTAAGATCCGTGGTCAAAAGGGAAACAGCCCAGACCAACAGCTAAGGTCCCAAAGTACCAGTTCAGTGGGAAACGATGTGGCGGTGCACAGACAACCAGGATGTTGGCTTAGAAGCAGCCACCATTGAAAGAGTGCGTAATAGCTCACTGGTCGAGTGACGCTGCGCGGAAAATGTAACGGGGCTAAACTGGACACCGAAGCTTTGGATGCACAGAGATGTGCGTGGTAGGGGAGCGTTCCATGAGCGGCGAAGTTGAGCTGAGAGGCTTGGTGGAGGTCATGGAAGTGAGAATGCCGGTATAAGTAGCGAAAAGACAAGTGAGAATCTTGTCCGCCGAAAGCCCAAGGGTTCCTGGGGAAGGATCGTCCGCCCAGGGTTAGTCGGGACCTAAGGCGAGGCCGAAAGGCGTAGTCGAAGGACAACTGGTGGAAATTCCAGTACCACTCCAGACTGTTTGAGCGAAGGGGTGACGCAGGAGGTCCAGGGAAGCGGCCGGATGGAAGAGGCCGTCCAAGCAGCAAGAGGGGAATCGAGGCAAATCCCGGTTCTATTAACCTCAAGCTGTGATGGGGAGGGAAGAACAGTACCGAAGTCCTGAGGATCACACTGCCGAGAAAAGCCTCTAGTGAGGAAAGGAGTGCCCGTACCGAAAACCGACACAGGTGGGCGCGTGGAGAACACGAAGGCGCGCGGGAAAACTCTCGTTAAGGAACTCGGCAAAATGGCCCCGTAACTTCGGGAGAAGGGGCGCTCATCGAGAGATGAGCCGCAGTGAAAAGGCCCAAGCGACTGTTTATCAAAAACACAGGTCTCTGCCAAGCCGAAAGGCGAAGTATAGGGGCTGACGCCTGCCCGGTGCTGGAAGGTTAAGAGGAGGGCTTAGGGTTTCGACCCGAAGGTCTGAATTGAAGCCCCAGTAAACGGCGGCCGTAACTATAACGGTCCTAAGGTAGCGAAATTCCTTGTCGGGTAAGTTCCGACCCGCACGAAAGGCGCAACGACTTGGGCGCTGTCTCAACGAGAGACCCGGTGAAATTGTAATACCTGTGAAGATGCAGGTTACCCGCGGCTAGACGGAAAGACCCCGTGGAGCTTGACTGCAGCTTGATATGGGAGATGGGTATGTCATGTACAGGATAGGTGGGAGACAGAGAAGCAGGGGCGCAAGCCAATGTGGAGTCGGTGTTGGGATACCACCCTTGAGATGCCAATCTTCTAACCTGGCGCCATGAAACTGGCGTGGGGACAGTGTCAGGCGGGCAGTTTGACTGGGGCGGTCGCCTCCAAAAAGGTAACGGAGGCGCCCAAAGGTTCCCTCAGCGCGGATGGAAATCGCGCAGTGCGTGTAAAGGCAAAAGGGAGCTTGACTGCGAGACGGACAGGTCGAGCAGGGACGAAAGTCGGGCTTAGTGACCCGGCGGCCCCGAGTGGAAGGGCCGTCGCTCAACGGATAAAAGCTACCCCGGGGATAACAGGCTGATCTCCCCCAAGAGTTCACATCGACGGGGAGGTTTGGCACCTCGATGTCGGCTCATCGCATCCTGGGGCTGAAGTCGGTCCCAAGGGTTGGGCTGTTCGCCCATTAAAGCGGTACGCGAGCTGGGTTCAGAACGTCGTGAGACAGTTCGGTCCCTATCTGCCGCGGGCGCAGGATACGTGAGAGGAATCGTCCTTAGTACGAGAGGACCGGGATGAACAGACCGCTGGTGTCCCAGTTGTTCTGCCAAGAGCATAGCTGGGTAGCTAAGTCTGGAAGGGATAAGCGCTGAAAGCATCTAAGCGCGAAGCCCCCCTCAAGATAACGTGTCCCATCCATTTATGGAGTAAGACCCCTTGAAGAAGACGAGGTAGATCGGTCCGGAGTGGAAGCGTAGTGATACGTGGAGCTGACGGATACGAATCGGTCGAGGGCTTCACCAGAGGAACAGGGAAACGACAGACGACTCGCTGTCTGGGAAGAAGAGGTACCAATTACATAGGGGAATGAAGGGTGTGTGCGCAGTGGCTTGCGCAGCACGAACGAAGCACACGCCCTTCATCTCCCAGTCTGGTGACGAGAGCGGAGGGGCCACACGCGTGCCCATCCCGAACACGACCGTTAAGACCTCCAGCGCCGATGATACTTGGAGCGCGAGCTCCTGGGAAAGTAGGACATTGCCAGGCGAGAGAGCAAGAAGAGAGAGGCGTTGCACCCGATGTGGTGCAGCGTCTTTTGTATGTGACTGCAGGTACAAGTGACGGAATGAACAAGAGAGAAAGAGGAGAAGGAAGATAAACGGGGAAACCCGTTTATTTACCGTCTGAAGTTCTTTGAATGCATGGAAGCAGAGTTGGTTGATGTTTATGGCGGAATTGTGTCTGCTTGAGGGCAAAAGAGGGGGGGCAGTGCCAAAACATGGTCCCTGGCGACGTTGTGTTCACAAGGCGGACACAAACAGCCCGTTGACATGCCTCAGATGTGGCGGAACTGTGTCCAAAGTGCCGATGAGGGGGAGGGGTGCAGAAAATAGAGATCCCACAAGTGCTTATTTGGAACATGCCTATCGCCGTGTACAAAATAAGCTCCTGAGAAGTGCTTAAAGGCCAGAAAACCAACGAAAATGGGGTGTGAACAGCAAATAAGCTCGTCTGAAGTACTAGCGTTGCATTAACTTCAGTCGAAAATGTCAAGTGTTACGCGAGCACCGTTTCTCAGATAGGGTCAGAATATTTCGTGAATGAGCATTGAGGTGAATGAGCTAAAATGTCAAAGGGGATATAGACAGGTAGTCCGTTCCACATTTTACCTTATGAAGATGGGGTCGTACTCGCTGGTTTCTAAGTGCCCGACGTCTCCATTTACATATTGTTGTAAGGTTTGAGTAAAAGTCTGCTCATGGTTCATCCTCCTACGCCCACATGAACGCCGTGTCGGTGGTCGAGTCACGTAAAAGACGAATGTGTCAAATTTCTCGGCCCAATGACGTTGCAGGGATTTATAGACGGCGATCAGACGCCCGCTGTGTTTCACCCGTGCTTGCAGGAGTACAAGTAAGCAGAAGGTGATGAGCGCAATACGCAACTGGTTATAGACAGCATTCTCACTCTTGCCATAAAGCTGCTTCACTGTGAGATGTTGCTTAATCCACTTGAAGAACAGTTCAATCTGCCAGCGATTGCGGTACAGGTCACAAATCTCCTCAGCCGGTAAAGTCAGGTCATTGGTTAAGAAGATAACACGTTGCCCCTCTTTGTCTAAGGCCTCGATCCGACGGGTCGGATGCGCCATGCTCCGGAATTCGGAACCAAGCCGGATGACCGCATCACGTAACACAGGTGAATTCTCTGCAACGGGTCTTTCTTCTAACACTGCCATGGTGCCGGCATTGTGTCGGAGTCGTGTGACGAATTTGGTCCCACTTTGGCAATAGACGTCAAACTTTCGATAGTCGACGTAGCCACGGTCAAAGACAAACAGGGCATTTTCATCACAGGAAATGAGCTCATCCATTTGTGTTGTGTCTGCCGGCCTGGCTGGTGTAAGCGTTGCTTTATCCGGGTATACTCGTTCATTCATAAAGACGAGACGAAGGTGTAATTTGACGCCGGCTTTGTCTCGCTGGAAACTCGCCCATGGATACTGAGACAGGCACATAGTAATCGTGGAGGAGTCTACGAGATTCATTCGTCCTAACCGGTTTGTAGCCTTCTTCCATCCCAGAGCCTGAATGTTTTGGTCAACACATCGCCGAAAGACAGACTCAAGAAATCTCGTCTCCATCCGTAACTTGCGCGACAGTTGTGAGGTGCTGATGGATGCGAGACCAAGTTGCGCCTGCAGCTTTGGATCCTCATTTAAAAGGCCGCTGAGATTGGTCAATGATGTAACTTGTTGAATTTGTCCAAATACAAGCAGTTGAGTAAACGTGATAGCATCTAGCTTCTTCGTGTACTTGTCCAAACCCAAAGTTCGAATTTCGTCCAACATTTTCTCCGTATCCAAGGGAGAAAGGTATTTCATAAATGTGGATTTTGTAGTATCCTTGTCCATACTCTTTGGTTTCCTTAGTTTAGATTTGGACAGGACTACCTGTACTTTCTATTCTAAGGAAACTTTTATATTTCAGGGGTTACAGTTTCGTGAAGATTCCAATGATTGAAACAATGAAACTTGTCAACAGTACCCGTTGACAAGTCACAAAAAATTTAATGCAATGCTAGTACGTCTGAAGCGCTTATTTGCTCCATTGGGCCTCCGTTTCGGCGAATAAGCGCTTCTCGGATCTCTATTTGGTCCTGGTGGGCGGCAGCCGGAGCCCCCGTGCCCCCCCGGGCGGGGTTGCCTGCCCCGACCGCCCTGTACGTGAACCCGCCGCTCTTGCACAGTCGTGTGCAACTGTGTCCATGAAAGGAATGACCAAAGAGAGAAAGAGGAGAAGGAAGATAAACGGGGAAACCCGTTTATTTACCGTCTTAAGTTCCTTGAACGCATGGCAGCAGAGTTGGTGTTTATGGCGAAATTGTGTCTGAATGAAGGCAAGAGAGGGGCGAGTGTGCCAAAACATGGTCCCTGGCGGTGTTGTGTTCACAAGGCGGACACAAACAGCCCGGTGACATGCCTCAGATGTGGCGAAACTGTGTCCAAAGAGCCCATGAGGGAGAGGGGGGCAGAAAATAGAGATCCCACAAGTGCTTATTTGGAACGTGGCTATCGCCGAGTACAAAATAAGCTCCTGAGAAGTGCTTAAAGGCCAGAAAACCGCTGAAAATGGGGTGTGAACAGCAAATAAGCTCGTCTGAAGCGCTTATTCGCTCCATAGGGCCTCCGTTTCGGCGAATAAGCTCCTCTCGGATCTCTATTTGGCCCTGGAGCGCCCCCGTGCCCCCCGTGCCCCCCTGGAGTCCCCAGCCGCCCTACTGCCCTGTGCGTGAACTCTCCTCTCTTGCACAGTCGTGCGCAACTGTGTCTATGATAAGAAGGAGAGTGTGTTTAAAGCGCGAAAGAGTTTCGTTGCGGGCTTGGGGCAGAGGATAGCAGTCGAGACGTCTTGTGTTCGCTAGAGAAGAGACAACTGCATCGGTTATAAAGATGGAGACTACGACTAGCGTATGTTTATAAAATTGTAGGTTACGACTGGCATAGAGAGGAGTGTGATGTACAGGTGGATGAGGGGTACAGCAGCTTACCTGGACTTCGGGTTCAGCGATTGAGCTACCGGGACATTTCAAGTTTGTGTTCTGTCGCAGATGAAGTGGGATGGAGTTTTTCACCAGAGAGAATGAAGACGTTCCTTCAGTCAGGATGCTTCTGGGGCCATTACGCTAACAACGGTGCTGTGTCCAGTGCAGCCGTCTTTCCTCTCGGCGAAGAGTTGTCCGCAATCGGTCTTGTCATGGTTAAACCGGAGTATCACAGACAGGGTTTAGGAAAGAGTTTAGTGCAACTCTGTCTTGAGAATATGGGAGCTCCTGCGGCTCTACTCGTAGCAACAGAAATGGGTGCTCCGCTATATTCAAAGTCTGGATTCACCACAATCAACGACGTCCAGCGATGGATATTTTCGGATACATCGTCCTCGTCTGTTGTGAATACTGCACACCTTGAGGATACATATTCAGATTATGTATTTGAGCCTCTTTGCGTTCATCACATCCCTTCTCTAGAAGCACTGGACTACCAGTTTACGGGTATTCGGAGGCACCGCATCTTGGATGCAATGACCTATAGGGATGACGGCAACAGTCTTTCGGGCGGGCCGAACCGGCCGAACCTTGCCTCAGGTGTATCTGGAATTGTAGGATTGGAAAGAGGTTCTAGGATGTTCGCCGGATTTACACTCGTCAATCAAAGCACTCAACAGATTCAGATTGGTCCGGTGATAGCTTCATCAGACGATCTCGCTATTCAACTGCTCCATCACACAGTCCGCCTTATGAAAGATTTAGCAGGTACTGCACACCCTCCATTCAGGGTTGATGTGCTCGCCCATCACAGGTCTTATACCAAACTACTGGAGGCAGAGGGATGGAAACTGCAGAAAATTTCTCCGTTGATGCTTTACGGGTCGTGGAATGCAGACTTATACAGCAATCATGTTTACGGTCTGATTGACCCAGCTTTTGGTTAGTCTAAGATGTGAACGAGCATTCATTGACCTACACATCCACATGTCAGGTTTGACTTGTGATTTTATATATTGGGAGTGGGAACATGGTTGAAGTAAGTATTGGAGACATAGAATCGGGTAAGAAAATGCATCGGTTATTACGACAATTACTGCCTGGTGTACCTCTCTCTGGAATACATAAGATGTTGCGTACGGGCCGTATAAAAATGAATGGTAAACGTGTAAAGGCGAATGATGTTGCCTACGCTGGAGATACTCTGGCTCTTTATATGTCGGAAGAGGATTATGAAAGAGTCAGCAAGCCAAAGAAGAAATTTGGCGGCATTTCGACGGATATAGATGTGGTATACGAAGACAAGGACATTTTGGTTGTGAATAAACCGGCTGGTGCTCTTGTTCATGGTGCAGATGGGGAACACAAGGATACTCTGACCAATCGTGTGCTTGCTTACTTATATCATCACGGTATGGATATTAAATCGTTCGCACCGGCTCCAGTACATCGGTTGGATAGAAACACGAGCGGTCTGGTTGTATTTGCTAAAAACGGCGACTCGGCAAGGAAACTAGCTGAGGATATTTCCAGTCATACCATCAGAAAATGGTATCTGGCTTTGGTGCAGGGGCAAGTTGAGACTACCGGTGTTATCGACGTACCTGTGACTCGCGACACAAGCCAGAACAGGACGAACACGAGTACCAGGGAAGGGAAGCAATCAGTGACAAAGTTTTATCGCGTAATCCATTCGGATACCACATCTGTCGTTTTGATTGAGTTAATCAGCGGTCGTACACATCAAATCCGGGCACACTTCTCTCATATTGGGCATCCACTATACGGTGACGTCAAGTATGGCGGCGGGAAATCAAGTGTAGGGACTTCGCACCAGTGGCTTCATGCGGGTTGGCTTCAACTTGATGACGGGCGCATTTTTCACGCTGCTCTCCCCAGTCAATTTGTTGGGCAACTGAAGAAACTGGGATATTCGGATGAAGACTTCACAAATTTGTCCAGTGTGTCTCCACAAACATATATGCAGTAATAAGAAAACAACTGTTAGCTCCTCGTTTGTCATGGTCGTTCGTGCACCACCCGCCGCCTGGGCATACCTACGCTGGACCTACTTCATCGGGACTTACTTGAGTGGGACTTACTTGAGTGAGACTTACTTCATTGGGACTCAGTTACGCTGAACTTACTTGCGTCGAAGTTGACCTTGCGGCGGAGCGCTCCCCGTGGCTTTTGCGGCTCGATGTTTGGAGAACCAAATTCTTGCTAAAGTCACAAGCTCTAGCAAGAAATTGGGGTTTCCGTTATATCCACCGTCTGTGACGGTTTGAAACGACTTTGGTTGATCACTGATGGATCGTGTGTAGTTGCTTATCCACTTCTAAAAATTATCTGAAGTATATGCAAATTGAATTCGTTTTCTTTATACTAAAGATCAATACCACGGTTCAACCGACCGGTTGTTTGTGAGAGGAGGAATTCACTGTGGCGCAAGCTGTCATTGTAGACGCAGCTCGAACCCCAATAGGACGCAGGAAAGGAATGTTTACGGGGATTCACCCGGTAGATCTACTGGCGCAGTTGATGACGCAGACATTGCACCGAAATCAACTGGATCCGAAGTTGGTGGACGATGTCATTATTGGCTGCGTCGATCAAGTTGGAGAACAAGGAGCCAACATCGCACGCAACGCGTGGCTCAGCGCAGGACTTCCAGAGGCCGTACCTGGAACAACAATTGACAGACAATGTGGATCCAGTTTGCAGGCCCTCCATTTTGCGGCTCAGGGTGTGATGGCAGGTGCCTACGATATCGTCGTTGCTGGCGGGGTTGAATCAATGACCCGAGTGCCGCTGATGAGTACTCTAAATGGCTCCGGTACACCAATGACACAAGGATTACAGATTCGCTACAACCTACAGGATAACTGGTTTAATCAAGCGGTAGGAGCAGAGATGATTGCGAAGCGGTGGGGCTTGACCCGCAGAGAGCTCGATGAGTTCAGCTACCTCAGTCACCAGCGAGCGGCCGCTGCACGAGACAAGTCTGCTTTTGAGAACGAAATCTTTCCAGTTAGATTCCGTGGTGTCGACGGGATCGAAAAATTATTTACGGTGGATGAGGGAATTCGAACGAATACCACTGTGGAAAAGATGGGCCAACTGAGTCCTGCTTTTGAAGGACTGAGTGTGATTACAGCAGGAAATGCAAGTCAAATTTCTGACGGTGCAAGTATGAGTCTCGTGATGTCTTCTGACACCGCAGAAGAGATGGGCCTAAAAGCACGAGCGCGGTTTATTTCGTTTGCTGTGGTCGGCGTAGACCCCATTACAATGCTCACCGGACCGATACCTGCAACCCAAAAGGTATTAAAACGCGCGGGGTTGACGATTGACGATATTGACTTGTTTGAGGTAAACGAAGCTTTTGCTCCGGTAGTATTGGCCTGGCAAAAAGAGACTGGTGTTCCTTTGGAGAAGGTTAATGTGAACGGAGGCGCCATAGCTTTGGGACATCGTCTCGGTGCTACAGGAACCAGAATGACGGCTACATTACTGAATGCACTGGAGGAGCGGGACCTTCGCTATGGCTTGATGGCTGTTTGTGAAGGCGGCGGAATGGCAAATGCCACTATTATTGAGCGTCTTGACTGAGGTTTGACGGAGGTTTGACTGAAGTTGGATTAAGGTTTGACGGAAGATGAAAGGGCGATAAGCATGCACTTAAACGGAAAAACTTTTTTGGTTACCGGCGGAGGTTCAGGGCTAGGCGCTGCTACTGTCAGAATGCTAAGAGAAAATATGGGGAATGTCATGATTCTGGACATTAACGAAACGGCTGGAGACAGTACAGCAAAAGAGACAGGAGCACTTTTTCTTAAGACAGATGTCACAGATGAGCGGGATGTAGAAGAAGCTGTACACGCAGCTGAGGAACGCTTTGGCAGCCTTCATGGAGTGGTCAATTGTGCAGGACTGGGGACAGGCGAGAAAGTGATTACAAAGCATGGCCCCCATTCCTTAGATATGTTTGCAAAGACAATACAGGTGAACTTGATTGGAACCTTTAACGTCATTCGAATTGCTGCAAATGCAATGGTTAGGAATGAGCCGAATGAGGACGGGGAGCGCGGAGTGATTGTCAACACTGCGTCTGTGGCCGCATTCGACGGACAAATTGGTCAAGCTGCATATTCTGCGTCCAAAGGGGGTATTGTCGGAATGACCTTGCCGATTGCTCGAGAACTTGCCAGATACGGGGTGCGCGTGATGAGTGTTGCCCCAGGTATCTTTGATACCCCGATGCTTGCAAGTCTACCCGATGCAGCGCGAGAAAGCCTAGGTACCCAGGTCCCCTTTCCATCAAGACTGGGTCGTCCGGACGAGTATGCGGAACTGGTCCGCAGCATCTTTACCAATTGTATGTTAAACGGCGAAGTCATTCGACTCGATGGAGCCATCCGTATGGCGCCACGCTAGCGGGCGATAGCGTATGCAACAGTCACTTTCCCAGTCTATTGCATCTCTACAACTTAGCAATGTCAAGACTTATTTTTAAGTAACAGTTACAACGACTTCCACTTACTGAGACTTTCCGTAACGACGATTAATATTACAACAATTAATATTACGACGATTGGTATTACGGAGAGTTGCTATTACAAAGAATGACTGTACCTGGATTTCTGCTATCGAGAGGAGTGGCTGCATGGATCATCCTTACCTAACACAAGAACACGACATGTTTCGGCGGGCCCTGCGTAAATTTCTGGAACAAGAGGCTGTTCCCAATTTCGATAAATGGGAGGAGGACAGGCTGATTCCGAGAGATTTCTGGAAAAAACTCGGCAGTCAAGGGTATCTTTGCCCAACCGTACCTGAACAGTACGGCGGAGCTGGTGTTGATTTTTCTTTCTCAGTTGTCGTCAATGAAGAACTGGAACGAGTCGGCTCGAGTCTTGTAGGCATCGGATTGCACAGCGATATCGTAGTCCCCTACTTGCTCAGTTATGGTACAGAAGCACAGAAAAACAAATGGCTGCCTGGATGCCTGAGCGGTGACGTGATTACGGCAGTTGCCATGACCGAGCCCGCTGCAGGGTCTGACTTGGCGGGAATTAAGACAACCGCTGTGAGGGACGGGGATAGTTATGTGCTAAACGGATCGAAAACGTTTATCACAAATGGCATACAAGCCGACTTGATTTTGGTAGCGTGCAAAACAGATGTGAATGCGACCCCGCCGCATTCGGGCATCAGTCTGATTTGGGTGGAAAGAGATACACCTGGCTTCAGTCGCGGTAAAAAGCTGGACAAAGTTGGACAACACGGTCAGGACACGGCTGAGTTGTATTTCGATGACTGCCGTGTCCCGGCTCTTAACGTGCTTGGGGAAGAGGGTAGAGGATTTGCATACATGTCCGATAAACTTCAGCAGGAACGGTTGATTGTCAGCATTGCAGCACAGGTCAGTGCCGAGCAGACACTGCACGATACAATCGAATATGTGCAGCAGCGAACCGCCTTTGGGAAGCCCATTTCAAAGTTTCAGAATACTCGCTTTCGGTTAGCGGAAATGGCTACAGAGGTGGACATTGGAAGAAACTACATTGAACAACTGGTGAGCCGTCACATTGCCGGAGAAGACGTGGTCACTGAGGTTTCGATGGCCAAGTGGTGGATTACTGAAATGGCAAAACGGATTGTCGACGGATGTATGCAGCTGTTTGGAGGATATGGCTATATGGAGGAGTACGCCATTGCCCGGCGCTATCGGGATATTCCAGTGATGCGCGTGTACGCCGGGACAAACGAAATCATGAAGACGATTATTGCAAAAAGGATTGGGCTTTAGTTTCACCGTGAGAGAGTAGGAGCGGAGGTGCGAAGATGGCTGATTTTTTAACCGGAACGCGTATCATTGACATGACTCGTCTCTTGCCAGGCCCATATGCTACATTACGGCTCGCTGAAATGGGAGCCGAGGTGATTAAGGTAGAAGACATAAACTGGCGCGATCCCGCACGGTATACAGGCCCCGCAGACGAGTCTGGCAAAGGGTTAGTTTTCTTGGCAAACCACCGTGGCAAGGAAAGTGTCACGATTGACATTCAATCGGCAGCGGGTCATGAGCAGTTGCTGCAGTTAATACAATCTGCTGATGTACTCATGGAGGGGTTTCGCCCCGGCAGGATGAAACAGTTTGGCTTGGACTATGAAACACTGCGTCAATCCAACCCACGACTCATTTTGTGTTCCTTAACTGGTTATGGCCAGCACGGTCCTCTGTCTCAAACAGCAGGTCATGACCTCAACTATATGGCGGTTAGCGGTCTGCTGTCCCTGATGGCGGGTCCAAACAGCACGCCGCACCCGCCATCTGTTCAACTCGCCGATATGATTGGTGGCATGGCTGCTTCAGAGGCTGTGCTAGCAGCCTTGATTGAACGACATCGGACAGGGCAGGGCAGACACATCGATATCAGTATGACGGCTGCACTTCTTGGGCTGTTGCCTGTACACACGGCCGTTGCGTCTTCGCGTCTGGGCGAATATGGAATTGAAGAACTGACAGGGAGCCGTGTGTGTTACGGGATTTATCAGACTAAAGATGCAAAGTATATGGCACTCGGGGCATTGGAACCAAAGTTTTGGAGAGCGTTTTGCGAAAACGTCCATCACGCAGAATGGGTTCCCAAACAGTTCGAACAAGCTGTTAATGGAAATGCTGTCTACGAGGAAATCAAGGCAGCGTTTCTGAATCGGACAGAAGCTGAGTGGAGGGAGTTCGCCGCTAACGTAGATTGCTGCCTCAGTCCAGTACACAACCTCCCCAATGCTCTTGCACAGGCGGAAGCTTCACAGTTAACTTACTTCATTCGGGAAGGACAGTCGGCCTTTACGAGTATAGCCACCGCAGCAGGCGGGATAGAACTGTGAAGCTTCTTTGAGAGAAGTGTATAATGGTGTCTTGAAAATGATTTGCAGGGAGGTATTTCATGGTTGCCAAAAACATCGCAGACGCAGTAGTACTTAACAATGGTGTTGAGATGCCGTGGACTGGGCTTGGAGTATACAAGACGAAAGACGGGGAAGAAGTTCACAATGCGGTACGGTACGCACTTGAAGCGGGATACAGACATATTGATACGGCGGCCTTCTATGAAAATGAGGTTGGAGTAGGGCAAGCCATTAAAGACTCCGGGTATAAGCGGGAAGAGTTATTTATCACGACGAAGCTTTGGAACAATGAACAGGGCTACGAGAGTACGCTGAAGGCCTTTGAGGAGAGCCGCAGGAAACTGGGGCTGGATTACGTCGATTTGTATTTGATTCATTGGCCTGGAAAGGACAAATACAAAGAGACATGGCGGGCCTTTGAAAAACTGTACGAAGACGGTTATCTGAAGGCTGTTGGTGTCAGTAACTTTCAAATTCATCACCTGGAAAACTTAATGGCTGAGGCCAAGGTTGTGCCTGCTGTCAACCAAGTAGAGTGTCATCCTTTGTTGACGCAAAAAGACCTGCATCAGTTCTGCCGTGACAAAGGCATTCAGTTGGAAGCCTGGAGTCCGATTATGAGAGGGAATCTGGATGAAACTGCTTTGGTTGAACTGGCAAAGCAGTACGAGCGCACGCCTGCACAAATCGTCTTGCGCTGGCACCTGCAAAACGAAATTGTGATTATCCCAAAATCGGTCCGGCAGGCTCGCATCGCTGAAAATGCAAACTTGTTTGATTTCGAACTGTCAGCGGCAGACATGGCGAAAATTGATGCACTCAATCAAAACAAGAGGTTTGGGCCTCATCCGGATGAATTTCTGTTTTAACTGTTTGTAACCGGCGATTGTCCAACCATTTTGAACCAACAGGTCTGTCGCCAGTTGCCTTAGAGGGCTAAGGCACAGCCTCTGGATTCGAACTATATGGAAAGTACCTGTCACAGGTGTTACCTCAACCATCGAGTGTCAAGGTACTTTCCTGTGTCCTGGTGCATACCTGGGTGTTGAGTTGTTTCTTCATTTGACTCAGTCATTTAGCTGACTCAGTCATTTAGCCAGCGCCATGGATGCACTTGCGAATGACGTCAGGGACTCGTGTTTTTCGATGTGTGTCCGGATTTGTCGTTACGATTACGAGTGACGCGTCAAGAACTTTGTCTCCCCGTTGGTTTACGATGAGTTGTTCCATGGTGAGGCTCGTATTACCAACGCTAACAAGACGCGATTTGATTGTCAGTCGGTCATTTTGAACTGCTTCACGATGGTAGTTTGCACTAATATGGACAACGACGGTGACGATGCCTTCTCTCTTCAACACGTCGTAGTCCAGTCGATTTTGTTCAAACCATTCCTCTCGTCCCCATTCCAAATACTCAAGGTATTTCGCATTGTTCACATGTCCATTAACATCAATTTCAGTGGAGCGAACTTGAATGGTAATCTGACATTGCCAATCATCCAAACCAGAGACCTCCTCAAGCAGCAAATTGCCAAAACCATTAAACCGTAAATAGAAGGTTTGTTCAAGCGACCTGTCAGCAATGTCTACATGCGATGTTACATGCAATGTGTGAGCACAGTTCGTGCAGTGAACTGGGAGAATACTTCATCGTTTCTGCGGACACGGTATAGGTATCGCGAAGTGCGGTGACTTTTTCCCGGAGGGACAGCAGCTATGAAAAGACCAAAACTTTTGCATACAGTTGTTGCGGCGGTAAGCCTGTTACTGGTCGCTAACACGATTCCGTCAGCGACTGTGGAGGCGCAAGTGAAAACGACCCGACACGGCCCGACTGTCACGCCGATGACATCACAGGAACAATTGAAGTCCATCTATCGAGCTGCAGGTAAAGAGTATGACATCTCCTGGGAACTCTTGGCTGCCGTCGATCGGTATGCGCAGCTTACCAAGACAAAAGCGAAGAAGCAGGCTGCTCCTTATTATGGACTGGCTCTTGAAGAAAAGGCGTGGGTGGGCGTAGACAACCCCAATTTGAGGGACGTCAATCCTGTCACGATAAAGCTGTTTCATGGTCTTGGGATGGATGCTACCGGAGACGGACTAGCTCTGCAATGGGATGAAACAGACAGGATATTTTCTTTGGCACGGTGGCTTGATACTGAGTCTGGAGAAGAAGGAATTGACAGGCTTTTGTGGGATTTGTTCCAGGATCCCGTTGCCATGGACCGCGTCTTCGCCTTTCAGCGAATTTTTGAGGCCTTTGGCTTGAACCCAAAAGGACACTGTTTTCCTGTAGCAAAACGCTACAATTACACAGTTAAGCACACTTTTGGAGCAGGAAGAAGTTACGGAGGCCGCCGAATTCACGAAGGTGTCGATATTTTTGCAAACTACGGGACTCCAGTACTTGCATGCAGTCACGGTTATGTTGAGTTAATCGGCTGGAACCGCTTTGGCGGCTGGCG
This sequence comes from Alicyclobacillus sp. SO9, assembly GCF_016406125.1. Classification (NCBI taxonomy): domain Bacteria; kingdom Bacillati; phylum Bacillota; class Bacilli; order Caryophanales; family Alicyclobacillaceae; genus Alicyclobacillus; species Alicyclobacillus sp. SO9. The sequence continues at coordinate 2,320,427 of NZ_CP066339.1, forward strand.
CATTGGAATCAGGGATGCGGATAACAAATACTACTACTACGCCCATTTGTCTCGTTATCCTAAAGGCTTACAACGAGGGGATTTGGTACGTCCTGGTCAAGTCATAGGTTACGTTGGAAGCACTGGCTACGGACCACCTGGAACCAGCGGCAAGTTTCCTCCTCATCTTCATTTTGGCATCTATAAGCATTCAGGAACAGGAGAATGGTCCTACAGTCCATCAAGACAACTGTCCCAGTGGGAGCGATTGCCACAGAAAATTCTTCAACCCCCGTCTTCCAAATCTTGAAGTTCGGTGTCAATATCCGTACAATAATGGAGGACATTCTGGGAGAGGGGAATGAACGTCTTGAAAAAATTAACTACGTTCATCATTGCCTCAGCAGTCTTTGAAATTATTGCTCTAGTACTTATTGGCAAGCAGGCGAGTCACTGGATACTTGATGCAATTGTTGCTCTAGTGCTGCTCTACTTGGCTGTCATGGCACTTGCGGGATGGAGGAAACAGGTTAAGATTGACCTTCCTCAAGTGCAGAAGGGCCGAATTGTGAAAAAACGGCACTGGCGAATGTTTTAGGCGGCTGTTAGAAGGGTAAGTGCATTAAAGTCAGTGGTAAGTACCACAAATGGGAAGGATAATGACGGGATTTTGGTCATTCCTTCCCATTTTCTCTGTTCGTCATCTTTTCTTGCTCAGCGTTGCCTGCTCAACAGTATGGTCTGAGGAAGTTGCGGATGGATGTATGACATAGCGTCTTCTAACAGTTCAAGCATCAGAGGCTAGTGCGGTCGCGTCTTTGTCGCTTGAATCTCTACAAGAGTGTCCAGTAAATGGTCAGCTTGGGTTAGTGCTGCTGCTTCTTTCAACGCCACGGCTCGAAGATACTCTTGGTAGCCTGTACCGGGTTGCTCCGTTATATCGGAGGTCATGTCTTCCGTGGCGACACGCGACTGCAACAGTTCCTGTACTGTGTTGTATGCATATTGAAGCTTGTCTCGGATGGCACCCGCTTCCATCTGATTTTGAAGGACTGTGTTCAATTGTTGTGAAAGCTGCTCCAGTAAAGCTGCGGTTGAATGAGTTATTTCGCTGACTTGTTCAGTCTGGTTTTGCTCTGCCGGTGAAAAGTCGTACCACGAACTAGTCACTTCGGCTGCCTGTTTTTCAAGTTGCTGTACTTGTGCAGCTAAGTGTACAATTTCGTCAAGTGCTTCCATGGACCCCATCCTTTCACATTGCGCAGACTTTATTTAATGCAACCGAACTTGGAATTTTCAGTGTTGCTTTAGGGTTTATGTTTCGCAAGCGCAGCGCAGTCTATACCATAGACGGGCCCTAACTAAGAAAAGAGGTGTAGAGCCTTGCAGAAGGAGGTACCGCCTGTGGAGGGCAAACCAGTCAGTGCTTCACGAACAATCATGACGGATATTGTATTGCCGTCAGATACGAATACCTACGGAACCATTTTTGGCGGAAGGGTAATGGCGTACGTAGATAAATTGGCCAGCATCGCGAGCATGAGGCATGCTCGTAAACCGGTTGTAACAGCTTCAAGTGACAGTCTTGATTTTCTGGGCCCCGTCACGGTTGGTGAAGCTATCCGTTTAGAAGGGTTTGTAACTTGGACCCACCACACTTCGATGGAAGTATACGTGAAGATAGAAGCTGAGAACTTGATGACGGGAGAGGTTAACCTCACTGCCGCGTCATATCTCACATTTGTTGCGCTCGGACCAGATGGGCGTCCTGACATCGTACCACCCGTGATACCCGAGACCGATGCGGAACGATGGCACTACGATACCGCTTCGCGTCGCTATGAAATTCGCAAACGCCGAAAACTGGAACGTTCTCAGGGGTTGGGGCACTAAGTCACTAGCGTAACTGCAAATCGTTTTCTGGAAAGCTGCATTTTACGTCAGCTTAGTTTTACGTCAACTAAGTGGTCTGCCGAAGGCAGTGTTAAACCACCTCAAAAGTATCATTATTAGAACTTCAAAATTATTTAGGAACATTCTGGTGCCGCATTGAATCAGTCTTTTGGCGAACTGAACAGGGTGTAAGAAATTAGACACATGCAGTCCGGTTGCATATAGGGCGGAAGTACTGTAAAATGAATTACGTAAACAAATCGCTGAGTTCCAGTGGAAGCGGAGAACCCAATCAGTCGGGGTGAATCGTGGATAAAACCATGTAGGGATCTGACCTACTCCCGAACCCGTCAGCTAACTCCGTAAGCGTGTAGGTGCCAAAAAGACATTGTACGACAGGTCAACCGTACAAAAGTCAAACAGCATTTTGGCTCAATTGGAACCCGCGAATTCTTCTGAACAGGGGGAATTGGCAATGAAGAAGCAACCCGAGCTACCCGACTTTGTTCGTGACCTGGAAATTGTTCAATCGCTGAATCGACGTATGATGGGAACGAAGGATTTGTCTGAGGATCGTAAGGTTAAGGAAGACCCAGAGATTTCAGACACTTCTATGTAAAGTTCCGTATTGGTAAGGGGCTGTTCTGCCGGCCAGCTTGAATGGTCGAGGACAGCCCTCTTTTTAGCTGTTCCAAAATGCCCCGCAGTCACTGCTGACTTCCTTGCATTGCAATGGTCTCGGGGACGGGTATCAAATTTGCTCAAGGTTGAAAAAGGCTGTTGCAGCCTGTTTATCCATTATGGTACAATACTCGCCGTGACTACAGTGGTCCTCTGCCGCAGCACGGTACGAACACTTGCGGAAGGAGGCCGACATATGGACATTTTACGTGAAATCACGCAAGATCAGCTGCGTACTGACATCCCCACTTTTCGCCCTGGCGATACCGTTCGAGTACACGTTAAGGTGCGAGAGGGTCAACGCGAACGTATTCAGGTATTTGAAGGCGTCGTAATTCGCCGCCGAGGCGGTGGAGTCAGTGAGACGTACACAGTTCGTAAGGTATCTTACGGCGTTGGGGTAGAACGAACCTTTCCAATTCATTCGCCGAACATAGCCAAGATCGAAGTGATGCGAAGAGGTAAGGTCAGACGCGCGAAGCTGTATTACTTGCGCCAACTGTCCGGTAAGGCCGCTAGAATTAAAGAAATTCGTTAGTCGTGATTGCGGGGGGTCCGAACACTGGATCCCCCGCGATTTTTAACTAAATTGCTTGCACGTTCCTTCGTCTGCTGACAGGATTGCACGAGGGAGTTTAAACACACGAGTTTGATGTTTGGATACATAGTGTTATTTGACTGAACGATGGCGACATATCGAAGACAAATGGACTTCAACTGGATAGGTGATTGCAGTGCAGCAGATACATTGGTTCCCTGGTCACATGGCAAAAGCTCGCCGACAAATGCAGGAAGTGATAAAGCGAGTTGACGTCGTTTTGGAGTTGGTTGACGCCAGACTCCCTCTCGCCAGCAGTAATCCGCTGATTGCTGAATTGGCAGGCTCCAAACCAAGGGTTCAGATTTTAACGAGAATTGATTTGGCCGACGAAAAACAGACTTCAGCGTGGGAGAAGTACTTTCAGGAGTCTGGCTATTCCTGCCTGCCCGTAGACGCAAAAAGTGGTAAGGGAATACAGCGCCTTTTACCTTTGCTGGAGACTATCCTGAAGGACAAGAGGCTCCGGGACGCGAAGAGAGGCATTCGACCCCGCCCTTTTCGCGCAATGGTGGCGGGAATTCCGAATGTTGGAAAGTCATCTTTTATCAATCGAATGGCACGAAAAGCGTCTACTAAAACAGGCGATAGACCAGGTGTGACAAAAACTCAGCAGTGGATTCGCCTTGGCGAGATTGAATTGTTGGATACGCCTGGTGTACTGTGGCCAAAACTGGACAATCAAGTGGCTGCGCACAAACTGGCAGTCAGTGGTGCAATCAAATCTGATATTCTGGATGCTCAAGAACTTGCAGCTTTTTTCATTGTTTGGGCCGGCAATCATTACCCAAGTGCGCTTCTAGACCGCTATCAAGTGACGGCACCGATAGGTGTACAATGGACGTCAGCGGGAGAAGTGTGGTCTGAAGTAGAGCCTGTTTTGGAAGCTATCGCCGAGAAGAGAGGATTGCTTGGCGGCAGGGGAGTAATGGATTTAGAGCGTGCCGCAAGCCTTGTAGTCAGGGAACTTCAAACAGGACAATTAGGGCGTATGAGTTTGGAATGGCCCAGTGAACTGGGCGTGTAATACAGAAGAGACGCCGTATGAAAGTGGTTCGAGCCCCCTCATATCATACATAAAAGTGGTTTAGTGAAGTGTTTTTGCAGTGTCTTCGTATTGGGGAGGACATGAGTACTTCACACAAAGCGAAGCGTATATGCTTTTAAGACTAGAATTCTTCCGTACATTCTAGCCAACGGACAAAGCCGCAGGTAGACTGTACATGTATTTGTGTGAGACAGTGAACCAACAGCCGAGTTTTATGAAATGGAGGTGAAAGGTGTTGAAAGAATTGGACACTGATTTCAGTGCAACCTTCTGGGATGTAGAGAACTCTTTAGCCGGAGAAGGGCACGTAGTTGCAGGCGTCGACGAAGTGGGACGGGGGTGTTTGGCTGGCCCTGTATTTGCTGCAGCAGTCGTTCTTGGAAGCCAATCTGAATTGTGGCACGGATTAAACGATTCCAAAAAGCTCAGCAAATCTCGGCGAGAAACACTCTATCAACTGATTGTCGACAATGCGGCGGGCATTGGCATTGGTGTGGCTGAGGTCTCAGAAATTGAGGAGTTAAACATCTTACATGCTTCAAGGCTGGCAATGGCCAGAGCAATTCGTGCCTTGCAGATACGACTAGCCCAAGAACTTCACATTCTATTGGTCGACGGAACCTATGAGCCCTTGTGGCAAGAGGGTCCAATTGTCGCCCCCAGTGAAACAGTCATTGACGGCGACGCAAAGTGTCCATCCATTTCAGCAGCTTCAATTGTTGCCAAAGTTGCTCGAGACAGGTTTATGGGGACCTTGGCAAATGAGTACCCGGCATACGGATTTGAGCGCAATGTGGGCTACGGAACCAAAGAGCATCTGGCTGCGTTGCAGAAGTATGGCCCGTGCATACATCACCGCCGAAGCTTTCGACCTGTGGCTCAACACTTGCAATCTGAGTTGAAGCTATATGGATAATCCACGCATTCCGCAGTCGACTCATCCACCTCTAAAGCCAATTCAGACGGGAAACAAGTCTTCGGCAGCTACACCACACGGAAGTGCACCAACCGAATCTACGACGACGGCAGCGGGCGGTGTTAAAGGCAAACCAGTTAGCAAGGCGGATTTCGCGAGTATTGGAGACGCTGTAATCCAGGACATGACTGACTTACTTCCGCTGCAAGTTCTGTCATCTCCCGCGATGCGGCAAGCTGAGTGGGCATGGAGACAGATTATTAGTGACGTCTTGGCAAAGTGGGCCGTCCGAGAATCCCAACTGAGCCAGTTCTATGGCCGGCTAGGGCAGATTCAAAATCAGCAGCAGGGTATGCCTGCTCAGCTTGCAGAGAATGTCATGCGAGAGTGGTGGCAGACGTTGTCAATGTGGGGAAAGTCGTCCCAAAGAAACGGCATGAGCTCCGGTTTTTCCCGCACTGCAGTGTCAGAGGGACAGCCGCTGCCGCAGGGAAACTACGGACTTCTCCCGTTTTCACAGGTTACATCCAAAATGCTTCATGAATTGCCCGGTCCCGCTAAGCATGCAGTGCTGTTGGATAGAATTCTAAGTGCAGTGTCTTCAGAAACCCTGTCCCAGGTGGGAAGCGGAGTATTTTTTCCACCGGTGCCTCTGCAAGAGAGGGGTCAGGAACCCGTTCATTGGTCAGCCGAGCGAACCGTTCGACTTAATCGCCATGGACAACGGCTCGACAGACTGTCAATTCAGTTTTCTCTCCACGACTGGCCAGTAGAGATTGTGTTTCTTACGGCGAAGCCAACTTTGTATGTGCATGTTCGCAGTGACCATCCAAACATTCAGAAACTAACTTCATCTATGCAACCCGTCCTGTTCGAACATCTTCAGGAGAACGGTTGGCGATTGGAACAATGGAGCGTTTCCCAATGGACCAAGGGGGATGAAGAATGAAGAAAAAGGCAGTTGCACTTCGATACGAGCGAACTCGGGACCTTGCACCAAAAGTAGTTGCAAAAGGTGCTGGTAAAGTGGCGGAACGAATTGTAAGGACGGCGAAAGATGCAAACGTTACCGTGTATGAGGACGAACATTTGGCACAATTGCTCATGGGACTTGAACTTGACAGTGTAATTCCCGAAGACATGTATCAAGCTGTTGCGGAGGTCCTGTCGTATGTCTATCAGGCCGGAACAGGAAAGTCGTAGGAAGGCAGTTGGGCACTTTGGTGAGCAGGTTGCTGCACAATACCTGGATCGGACCTTAGGATGGAATCTCTTGTACCAGAATTGGCGATGCAGGGAGGGCGAAATTGACATCGTAGCTGTCGATAAAGGGTTATTGGTGGCCGTTGAAGTCAGGACGCGACGAACCCTCCACAGCGGATCACCTGTAGAATCGGTTGATGTTGCAAAGCAACGTCAACTTTTGAGAGTCACTCGACGGTTGTTGACAGATCCTAGGGTTCTTGGTCTACAACGGTCTCATTGCGAAATACCGGTCCGAATTGATGTGATTGGCCTCTTTTTATCCTCAAGCACAGTCCAACAGTTTGTTCACATTCGAAATGCCGTAGAGGCATCCTAAGGGGTTCCACTCCTATGCATCAACTTACTGTGTGCACAGACCGCAGTTAGATTTTGAATCCCATTCGTAGAGCGGCTGCTTCTTCTACGTGCTCGATAGATACCCGTTCCTCTCCTTCAACCGCTGCGATGCTCTGTGCCACGTGCTCGATTGACGCAATTCCCCGCTTTGACACATGCAGTTTATCTTCCATTCGCTGAAGCAGTGCTTGCGCCTGCCTGGTAAAGTCAAAAAGCAGTGTTTTCTCAAGAAAATTCGACGAAGATTGCAGGGTTCTGTGTTGTTTTCGCAGTAACAGATTTTGTGCTTGAACCACTTGCTGTCGTAAGGTCTTGGATGGCTCTCCTTGTGCTTTGTCTACTGTATCCTGCCGAGGGGGAATGGACAAGACCATATCAATTCTGTCCAACAATGGACCAGAGAGAGTCGACCAATAGCGGGTTACATCCCGCTCGGTGCAACGGCAACTTGTGCTGCCGTAGTAACCGCACGAACACGGGTTTAGAGTTCCTATCAGCTGAAAGTTTGCTGGCAACACGGTGTGATGCCCGCCCCGCGACAGGCGGATTTGTTTGTGAACCAGCGGTTCCCGGAGCGCTTCCAACGTTTTTTTACGGAATTCCAGCAATTCATCTAGGACCAATATGCCGTGGTGAGCAAGCGTGACTTCACCTGGCTGTATGAAGTTTCCGCCGCCAATGAGTCCTGTGGTAGTGAGTGAGTGGTGAGGCATCCGAAGCGGCGGTCGGTGGCTTGGCATGGTTTTGATTCCGGCAGATTGAAGAATTGCGTAGGACTCAATGGCCTCTTCATCAGAAATCCCAGGAAGAATAGTGGCGAAGCGTTCTGCCAGCATCGTTTTCCCGCAACCTGGAGGCCCGACAATGAGCGTATGATGCTTGCCAGCAGCGGCAATCATTAAAGCTCTTTTTATGTTCGTTAAGCCGACCACGTCCTGCATATCCTGCTTACTATCCGAATCGTGGAAAAGGGTGTTGGAAAATTGTAATATTCGTGCCGGGCTGGGAGACACTAAGTCGTCAATGAGTTCCTGCAGGGTACTGACCACGTGCCACCTGAGGGGAGGAATCTTTAATCCAGCAGCGGCTTGTTCTGAGGAAAAGTAAAGGCTGTTCACTGCGTTTCTTCTCAACTCAAGGGCTAAATTGATGATGCCGTCGACGGGAACGATTTTGCCCGACAACCCAAGTTCTCCGCAGAAAGCGGTTCGCAAAGCCGGCTGGTTGGGGATTTGCAAGGATGCCCTTAGGATGGCTACCGCAATAGCCAGGTCCAAACCCGCTCCGCGTTTGCGAACACTGGCCGGCCATAGATTTACGGTAATTCGCTGTTGCGGAAACTCCATGCCTGAATTTCGAATTGCTGACCGAATCCGGAGTTTAGATTCGGTCACAGCCGAGTCGGGCAAACCAACGATAGAAAATTGCGGGAGTCCGCGAGTCACATCCGCTTCGACCTGTACAATTTGCGCTCCAATACCGTCAAGCACAGCTCCACTAGCAGTTCCAATCATAATTTTGCCTCCTATGTGCAACATAGCAAGATTCCGTAACACTGGCCATAACCTATAGAAGAACCAAAAGCTGTATTGCAGAAACAGCGCTGACGAGGTACGATTTGTCATGAATAGGTAAGGGGTTGAGACTGTGCAAAAATCAAGGTCGGGTAAAAACAGTTTTGCTCCTCAAAAGAGTCCCGTTACAGAGTCCGGCGGTCGCGTGGTGGATTTGCAGAGATGGAAGACGAAAAAGCAGATTCAGGAACGTCGGAACAGAAGAAGGAAGCAGAGCGGACAGGGCTTGAGGGCGTTTACACTGGGGTTGATTGTGCTCGAGGCTGCCGCTGCAGCGGCTAGTATCATTCCCAACCCGTTTCAAGACCACAGCGTAATCCTTACTTGGGCAATTGCGATTGTGGCCATGGGCTCTTCGCTCTGGCTGAACGTAAGACAGGATGCCTCGGCTTCGAAAATGCTCCTTTGGAGCGCGGGCTGTGCACTTGTAGCCTTGGCGGCAGGTATGGTGAAGATGGCTTTCTAGAGTAAAGCCATCTTTTTTGTGTCCATGCCGATTTCCAGTTACATACTCACTCACCTATTTGTAAAACCCCTGAAGGTGTTCTATTCTAGATAGGGGTTGCCAGTGCAACAGGGTATGGAGTCTTTGGCAGTCGCTTGTAGAGATAAACAAATTACAGGCGGTTCGCACTTGATTCTCACCATCGGGGCCCTGATAGTGCCCGTAACGGGCGCAGGCTTTACATCTTTGTTAGGAAGGAGTCGGGGGATGAACATTCACGAGTATCAAGCAAAATCTGTCCTTGCTGGATTTGGTGTGGCAGTTCCGCAAGGCAAAGTCGCTTTCACCGTCGACGAGGCTGTTTCAGCGGCAAAGGATTTAGGCGGCAAGGGCGTTGTTAAGGCTCAGATCCATGCCGGCGGCCGTGGTAAAGCAGGCGGAGTAAAGGTATCGAAGACAATTGAAGATGTGCAAGAAAGCGCAAAGAACCTGCTTGGAAAAACCCTGGTTACACATCAAACCGGAGCACAAGGGAAAGTTGTGAAACGGTTGTTGGTGGAACAACTCACCAACATTGAAAAGGAGTACTACATAGGTCTCGTGCTGGACCGTGCACAAAGCCGTGTGGTGATGATGGCGTCAGCGGAGGGCGGCGTCGAAATCGAGGAAGTGGCTGCGAAGACGCCCGAAAAGATTTTCCGGGAGACGATTGATCCCGCAGTTGGCCTCTCCCCATATCAGGCACGTAATTTAGCGTTTTCTATCGGTATTCCTGACAAGCTTGTAAACAAGGCTGTTAAGTTCATGATGGGACTGTATGCGGCTTTTGTGGACAAGGATTGTTCGATTGCAGAAATCAATCCTCTTGTTGTTACTTCCGAGGGCGATGTGATGGCCCTGGACGCGAAACTCAACTTCGACGACAATGCGTTGTATCGCCATAAGGACATCCTGGAACTGCGCGATTTGGACGAAGAAGATGCCAAGGAAATCGAGGCATCGCGGTTCGGATTGAACTATATTGCCCTTGATGGCAATATTGGTTGCATGGTTAACGGCGCAGGCTTGGCGATGGCAACGATGGATACAATTAAATACTACGGCGGCGATCCGGCTAACTTCCTCGACGTGGGCGGCGGCGCAACCGAAGAAAATATTACCGAAGCTTTCAAAATTATTTTATCTGATGAAAAGGTTGAAGGTATTCTCGTGAATATCTTTGGCGGCATCATGAAATGTGACGTAATTGCGAACGGTGTCATTGCTGCCGCTCGTCAAGTTGGACTCGACAAACCTTTAGTTGTTCGTCTAGAAGGTACAAATGTGGATATTGGAAAGAAAATCCTGAACGAATCTGGTCTGAATATCGTTGCAGCCGACTCTTTGGCTGATGCAGCACAGCGTATCGTATCACTGGTATAGGAGGGATTCTGGTGAGCATTCTTGTCAATAAGGACACAAAAGTGATTACTCAAGGCATAACAGGCTCTCAGGGTCTGTTTCATACTCAGCAAGCGCTTCAGTATGGTACTCAAATGGTTGGCGGTGTCACCCCGGGAAAGGGCGGTACGACAGTTGAAGGTTTGCCTGTCTTCAACACTGTTGCAGAAGCCGTTGAAGCAACCGGAGCAAATGCGTCTGTCATCTATGTACCACCTGCGTTTGCAGCAGACGCCATCATGGAAGCTGTCGATGCCGAGTTAGATTTGGTCATCTGTATCACTGAGGGAATTCCCGTACTGGACATGGTGAAGGTGAAACGGTTTATGGAAGGCCGTCATACGCGCCTCATTGGTCCGAACTGTCCGGGTGTCATTACTCCAGGTGAGTGCAAAATCGGAATTATGCCGGGTTACATCCATACTCCCGGAAAAGTGGGCGTGGTATCCCGAAGCGGAACGCTGACTTATGAAGCGGTCTATCAGTTGACGGTCCGCGACATTGGTCAGTCCACTGCAGTTGGTATCGGGGGAGATCCGGTCAACGGTACGAACTTCATTGATGTACTGAAGCTCTATAACGACGATCCCGACACTGAAGCCGTCATCATGATTGGTGAAATCGGGGGTACGGCTGAAGAAGAGGCAGCAGAGTGGATTCGCGACAACATGACAAAACCGGTGGTAGGATTTATCGCAGGTGCCACGGCACCTCCGGGACGACGCATGGGCCACGCTGGAGCCATTATATCTGGGGGAAGCGGTACCGCGGATTCCAAAAAAGCCAAGATGGAAGAGTGCGGTATTCGCGTTGCTCCCACTCCGTCTGAAATGGGGTCCACTTTGGCTGCAGTGCTTGAAGAACGCGGCTTACTGGAGAAATGTAAAGTCAAATAGCGGCAGCGTTTGCTGTAAGGAGACCGTCTGGCTAAAAGGGACCGTGTTACGGTCCCTTTTCGATTTACGAGGCTGTTTTTCGTTTTGACTGCAGTATTTCCCGTTTGGTCATGGTCACTGCGCAGGGAAGTCTCTATAGTGAGTGTGGAGATGGGGGAGTGTCATGACGGAAGGGGAAAGGACCGCAGCGATAGCCTTGGCCATGTGTAATGGACTCGAGCGAAGAAGCCTGAATAAGGTGGTTACAGGGCTTCATAGTGCCGTAAGAGCCTGGAAAGCAGACCCCGCGGAGTGGTTGGTCCACTGTAGTCTTCATCAGCACACGATTGAGAAATTAGACCGCTGGCGAACGAAGCAGAATCCGTCAGCGTTGGTCAAGAAATTGTCCAACCAGGGAATTGGAGCTGTGGTTCGCGGTGAGGAACTGTACCCGGAAAGACTGCTGCAGTGGGGGGAGAATGCCCCTCTGGTACTGTTTGTGAAAGGCAACAGAGAACTCCTAATGAGACTCCCAGCGGTATCAGTTGTAGGCACTCGCAGGGCCTCAGCGTATGGATTAGAGGCTGCACGTTGGCTGGCCAATTCTCTTGCTGGTGCCGGTGTCACAGTTGTGTCTGGACTCGCCCTCGGCATAGATGCAGCGGCTCATCGAGCTGCCCTCAGAGCCAGCGGCCCTACGATTGCAGTCCTGGGATCGGGCGTAAATGTCTGCTACCCTCCGTCACATCGCGACTTGTTTCAGCAGATACAGGAAAGCGGGTTACTGGTCAGCGAGTATCCACCAGACGACCCTGTCGCAAAGCATCACTTTCCCGAAAGAAATCGAATTATAGCGGCTTTAGGAGAGATTGTAATCATTGTCCAGGCAGGCCCAAAAAGCGGAGCGTTGACTACCGTCGACGCAGCTCTCGGACTCGGTCGAGACGTCTATGTGGTACCGGGTCCAATTACATCAAAATTGTTCAAAGGTTCAAACCAACTCCTGAAGGATGGCGCTCAAATTATGCTTGACCCAGAAGATTTGCTTACCGACCTGAACTTGCAGGTCGACTTCACCCAGTCTAGATATCCTGTTCGCTGGAAAGAATTATATGAGGCTCTCGAATCCGCTATGGGGGCGTCAGAATTGTCCGATATCCTGGGCTTGCCGCTAAAGGTAGTCTATGCGGCATTGATGGAACTAGAATTAGACGGGTGGATAAGGCACGTGCCGGGCGGACTGTATGAACGAAATTTAAGTGGATGAATATAGGCGGAATAACTTTTTTTAACTTTAAATTTGCAAAAACAGGAGCATGTGAGGTACGGTCAATATGTGGTGAGTTGCAGGATTTGCCACCGGGAATCTCATCATTACAGCGAGTACTCCAATTTGAACTCGGTTGTGAAGATGGTGCATGTGATGATAATATGTGTTGACATACGGTCATTTTCAGAATGTGAGTCGGTCCGTTTCCATGTTTGACAACTCACTTACATGTTTTTTTGTACGCTTGGCTAAGGAGGAAAGCCATTGGCAGATTATCTTGTCATCGTGGAGTCACCAGCAAAAGCGAAGACGATTGGCAAGTACCTCGGAAAACGGTACGCAGTGAAAGCCTCTATGGGGCACGTACGGGATTTGCCAAAGAGTCAACTTGGCGTCGATGTGAATCAAGACTTTGAACCCAAGTATATTACCATTCGGGGTAAGGGTGACGTCATCAAGACGCTGAAATCGGCAACAAAGAAAGCTAAACGCGTTTTTCTTGCGGCTGACCCTGACCGCGAAGGCGAAGCCATTGCGTGGCACTTGGCCAATGTATTGGATTTGGATGAAACTGCGCCTTGTCGTGTTGTATTTCACGAAATTACAAAAGATGCGGTTAAGGATGCTTTCAAGAACCCTCGACAAATCCACATGGATTTGGTAAACGCTCAACAAACCCGAAGGATCCTTGACAGGTTGGTCGGGTATCGTCTCAGTCCTTTGTTATGGAAAAAAGTCAAGAAAGGGCTTTCGGCAGGGCGCGTTCAGTCTGTTGCCGTTCGGTTAATCGTTGAGCGCGAGCGAGAGATAAAGGCATTCAATCCTGAGGAATACTGGACGGTAGACGCAAAGTTTCCGCTTGAGAAAGGGAGCCTCACAGCTCGTTTTTACGGATATAATCAAGAAAAGACTGCTTTGCCCAATCAAGAAGCTGTTACAAATCTGCTTGACTATGCAAAAGGACATCAATACAGCATTGAGCATGTCAAAAAGTCTGAACGCAAGCGCAATCCTAGTCCGCCATTTACAACAAGCAGTTTGCAACAGGAGGCTGCGCGTAAATTGGGTTTCCGGGCTTATCGAACGATGTCTGTTGCGCAGCAACTCTACGAAGGACTAGACGTTGGAGGCGGCGGCGGGTCGGTTGGCTTAATCACGTATATGCGTACAGATTCGACTCGAATATCTGATACGGCGCAATCAGAGGCTCGCACGTATATTAGTGAGCACTATGGCAACGACTACGTGCCTGAAAAGCCAAAGCAGTACAAGACAAAAGGTGACGCCCAGGACGCCCATGAAGGAATTCGTCCGACTTCAGTATTGCGGTCTCCTGCAGAAATGAAGTCATTTCTCTCCAAGGATCAATATCGTTTGTATAAACTCATCTGGGATAGGTTTGTTGCGAGTCAGATGAGCCACGCGTTGCTGGATACGACCACCATTGACATCCGCGTCCGCGATGCTCGCTTTCGTGCCACGGGTTCAGTGCTGAAGTTTCCAGGATTCATGGCAATCTATACGGAAGGCAAGGACGACGCGTCAGAAGAGGAACAAAGCAAGTTACTGCCGCCTGTTTCAGAGGGGCAAGACCTTGGTGAGCCGGAAATGACACCTGAACAACACTTCACACAGCCGCCGCCGAGATTCTCCGAGTCAAGTTTGGTGAAGGAAATGGAAGAACGGGGAATAGGTCGACCCAGCACGTATGCACCGACTATTGATACGATTTTAAAGCGCGGTTACGTAGTGTTGGATCAAAAGCGATTCACACCTACAGAACTGGGCGAAATTGTTGTTGATATGCTAAACGAGTATTTTCATGAACTGATTGATGTGGATTTTACAGCCCATCTTGAAGAAGAGCTGGATGCTATAGAGGAGGGGCAGGTCGACGGAGACAAAGTTTTAAAAGACTTTTATGGTCCCTTTGAAGAGCATCTGGAGCAGGCTGAAAAATCACTGGAACATGTACAGATTGCTGACGAAGAATCTGACGTAGAGTGCGAAAAGTGCGGCAGAATGATGGTATATAAACATGGTCGCTACGGGAAATTCTTAGCTTGCCCAGGATTCCCTGAATGTAGGAACACAAAGCCGATTATCAAGGAAGTGGGTGTCAACTGCCCGGACTGCGGAAGTCCCCTAGTCGAGCGGAAAGGAAAGCGCCGCGTATTCTACGGTTGCAGCAGTTACCCTGAGTGTGACTATGTCCTTTGGCAGAAGCCGTCTGGACAGTATTGCCCGGTTTGTCAGCATCCGATGGTGGAAAAACGTTCTAAGGGTAAAGTGGAGATTATTTGCAGCAATGAGAATGAACACGATAAAATCCTGCAGCAGGAAAATCCTAAGCAAGCTGAGCGAGAGAACCAGACGGCATCAAGGAGATGAGGGGCTTGTCAGTGAAAGTGATTGGAGCTGGGTTGGCGGGCTCCGAAGCCGCCTGGCAGATTGCCAGGCAGGGAATTCCTGTGACACTCTATGAAATGAGGCCGGTCAGAACAACAGAGGCGCATCATACGGGGATGTTTGCAGAACTAGTATGCAGCAATTCACTGCGAGCTGCTGCCGTTACGAATGCAGTGGGACTTTTAAAGCAAGAAATGCGGGAACTGGACTCTCTTGTTATCCGCTGTGCAGACGAAACTGCTGTTCCTGCAGGAGGAGCTCTTGCGGTGGACCGAGATGCATTCTCGCAAGCCATTACAAAGGCTCTTGAAGCACATCCTTTGATTGAGATTCGGCGTGAAGAAGTGACGACTCTGCCTGAGGATGGCCTCGTCGTAATCGCAACAGGTCCACTTACAACTCCGGAATTGTCAGAATCCCTCTTGAAGTTCACAGGGAAGCAGCATTTGTCTTTCTTTGATGCAGCAGCTCCAATTTTAACTGAGGAGTCCTTGAATCGTGACAAAGTGTATTTGGCCTCTCGATACAACAAGGGTGAAGCAGCCTATTTGAACTGTCCCATGACAGAAAACGAGTTTGCAGACTTCTACGATGCGCTGATTCATGCCGAGACAGCTGAGCTTCACGACTTCGAGAAAGGACAGTACTTTGAGGGGTGTATGCCCATCGAGGTGATGGCGGCCCGGGGTGTCAAAACGGTCCTGTTCGGTCCCATGAAACCTGTCGGTTTGGAGGACCCTCGAACAGGCAAGCGTCCCTTTGCCGTTGTTCAGCTGCGGCAGGACAATGCTTCCGCGACACTGTATAACATGGTAGGCTTCCAGACACACCTAAAATGGGGAGAACAAAAACGTGTTTTCCGCATGATTCCTGGACTCGAACAGGCGGAATTCGTAAGGTATGGTGTTATGCATAGAAACACCTATATCAATAGTCCGTCTGTCTTGGAACCTACATATCAAACTAAGCACAGACAAAACCTGTTTTTGGCTGGTCAAATCACCGGTGTGGAAGGATACGTTGAGTCTGCGGGCGCAGGACTCGTGGCGGGGATGAACGCGGGTCGCATAGCTCGCAGCCTCAGTCCGCTGGTGGTGCCGCAGACCACTGCTATTGGTAGCTTGGCGTACTATATCACGCACGCCCATGCAGATAACTTTCAGCCAATGAATGCAACATTCGGTTTGCTGCCGCCATTGTCTCACAAGGTGAAGGACAAGAAAGTTCGAAATCAACAGTTGGCTGAGAGAGCGCTGTGTGATATTCGAGACTTGACCACTACCTTGGAAAAGGAAGCCTAGCATGGACACAGAGCCGTTAGACCTATACATCGAGCAGTTTTTGCAAGTGCGACTTGCCGAGCGCCGAACTGCCCCAAAAACCATTTCGGCCTACGGAACTGATTTAAGTGTGCTTGCAGATTTTTGTGAGGAAAAAGGTCTCTCATCACCGTCACAAATTCGCGTAGTGCACTTGCGCATGTTCTTGTCTGTGCAATTGCAAAAGGGTTTATCTCGTTCATCCATTGCTCGGCGTCTGTCCTGTTATCGGAGTTTCTTCGACTTCCTCGTACGCGAAGATGTGGTGGAACAAAACGTCGCGAGGTTGGTTTCCTTGCCAAAACGCGATGAAAGGGTGCCAAAATTCTATTATCAAGAAGAAATCAAGGCGCTCATTGAATCAGTCGACGGAAAGGACCTGTGGTCTCTGCGTGATAGGGCGCTGCTTGAATTTCTGTATGCCACAGGTATTCGAGTTGGCGAATGCGTGCAACTTGACGCAGCAGACCTGGAGCTTGATGAAGGAACCGTTCTTGTGTTCGGAAAAGGCAGTAAGGAAAGATATGTGGTCTTAGGAAACAAAGCGATTGTGTCTTTGCGCCGGTATTTGTCTGAACGGGAGGCAAGTGTGTCCTTCGCTGTTGATTCGGAACCTGCGCTTTTTATTAATCGTCAAGGCGGACGATTAACTGATAGAAGTGTTCGGAGAATCCTCAACAAGCATATTTCCCGGGTGGCTGGACTATACCATATTAGTCCCCATGCTGTTCGGCACAGCTTTGCGACGCATCTGCTTGATGGCGGTGCTGACTTACGCGTCGTTCAAGAACTACTTGGGCACGCAAGTTTATCGTCTACGCAAATTTATACTCATACAACGAGAGACCGTTTAGCAAAGGTCTACCAACGGACACATCCGCGGGCAAGTAAATCCGATTGAGTGTCCATAGGGCCAATGATTGGGAGGTGCAGGCAATGAATATGGAGCTTCATGGTACAACGATTTTTGCGATGCTGAAGGATGGGAAGGGTGCGATGGCTGGTGACGGACAAGTCACTTTCGGCAACACTATGATTATGAAACAGGGGGCACGGAAGGTCCGCCGACTGTATGGGGGTAAAGTCGTTGCAGGCTTTGCCGGTTCGGTGGCTGACGCATTTACGCTTTATGAGAAATTTGAGAAAAAGCTCGAAGAGTTCAGTGGAAATATGCCCAGGGCTGCGGTTGAACTGGCTAAGGAGTGGCGCTCGGACAAAGTACTGCAAAAACTTGAGGCGATGTTGATTGTGATGAATGAGAAACATTTGTTTATCCTGTCGGGAAGCGGAGAGGTTATAGAGCCTGACGACGGCATATGTGCAATTGGTTCAGGCGGAGCATATGCTCTCGCTGCCGGAAGGGCGCTGATGCGTTCGACCTCCTTGTCGGCTGGGACAGTTGCTGAACAGTCCCTCGGCATTGCTTCGGAAATTTGTGTATATACGAATGACCACATTGTAGTCGAGACGGTTGGTGCCGACTCAGAATCGTGATTGTATGGAGGTGTTTGTGTTGAATAAAGACCAACTGACGCCCAGGCAGATTGTTGAACAGCTCGATAAGTACATTATTGGGCAGGCGACAGCAAAGAAAGCTGTTGCCGTGGCGTTGCGTAACAGGATGAGGAGGTCGCTCTTACCAGAAGACCTGCAAGCAGAGGTCACACCCAAAAACATTCTCATGATTGGGCCTACTGGAGTTGGGAAAACGGAAATCGCCCGCCGCCTGAGCCGATTAGTGGGAGCTCCATTTATTAAAGTAGAGGCCACAAAGTTCACTGAAGTTGGGTATGTCGGCAGGGACGTAGAGTCGATGGTGCGAGATTTGGTAGAGACTGCTATTCGCATGGTGAAAGCCGAACATGCGGACAAAGTAAAGGATCAGGCAACGGAGCAGGCGGAAGACCGAATTGTTGAGGTTCTGGTACCGGATCCAAGTGCAAATAAATCAGGCAAGAATCCATTGGAAATGTTTTTTGGCGGCGGTACGTCCAACAATCAGAGAAGTGAGAGCGGTACGAACTCGGAAAATATCCGGCAAGAACGGCGGCGGATGAGACAACAGCTCGACATGGGAGAGTTGGAAGACCGACTGATTGAGATTGAGGTAGAAGAACAGACTTCTCCTTCAATGGGTGTCATTCCTGGGGTCGGTGCTGAGGGTATGGGGAACATTCAGGAAATGCTGGGCAACATTTTACCGAAGCAAACGAGAAAGCGGAAAATGACGGTTCGTGATGCGCGAAAGGTTTTGCAGCAGGAAGAAGCACAGAAACTGATTGAAATGGAGAACGTGGTCTCTGACGCCGTCTACCGAGCTGAAAATCACGGCATTATCTTCATTGATGAGATGGATAAAATTGCGGGCCGCGAAAAGAGCAGTCAGGACGTCTCGCGCGAAGGTGTGCAGAGAGACATACTGCCGATTGTTGAAGGTTCAACAGTGGTTACGAAACACGGTCCCGTATCAACGGATCACATGTTGTTCGTGGCCGCAGGCGCATTTCATACGTCAAAGCCGTCCGACTTGATACCGGAATTGCAGGGCCGTTTTCCGATTCGAGTGGAGTTGCAGAGCCTGACTCCGGATGACTTTGAACGGATTCTCAAGGAACCTGAGCACGCTATTACTAAACAGTATTCCGCTCTCCTGGAGACTGAAGGGATTCAGGTGAAATTTACGGATGCGGCACTGCGGCGGTTGGCCGAACTGGCAGCACAAGTGAACAGGGATACGGAGAATATTGGAGCGCGCAGACTTCACACATTAGTTGAAAAAGTCCTTGAAGATTTGTCTTTTGAGGCCCCCGACGTCAATCTTGAGGAAGTACTGATTACTCCGGAATACGTGGACGATAAGCTGAAAACTATCGTCACAGACACCGATTTGAGCCAGTTTATTCTGTAAATTGCACAGGCACCGGTTTGTTCGGTGAAATGTGTCGAAAAAGCGCCGCAGGGCGCTTTTTTCTTGTTGTTACAGCGTATTTGTTGTCGATGTGTGCAGGATTCTGTAGCTGTTCGACGAAGTATTAGGACGTCGTAATCTATAAATGACAACATTTACCCGCTTTTACCTTAATATGCCGATGAGGAGGCTGTCTAGTGAGGACGGATACAGCAACTTTTCACTTGCTGGAGGGGGCTCTGAGTGCCGCACAACTGAGGCAGCAGGTTTATGCTAACAACATTGCAAACGCGGATACTCCCGGATACAAGCGTCAAGACGTTGTGTTTGAAAGTCTGTTGAACCAGGCGATGCAACCAGCGCCCGCGGCGCAGCTTGGTGTGAAACATATGCAAATTCCACAACCGGGCACTGTAAACTGGGCTGCGGCGGCAAATGTCCAGCCGCGCGTAGTCACAGATACCAGTTCTGCGCAGAGTACGAACGGAAACAATGTGGACATGACTGCAGAAATGACTCGCTTGGCGCAAAATCAACTACGCTATAACGGTCTTGTGGAAGATATGAAGATGCGCTTCAGTCAAACAAAAACTGCCATTACAGGATAGAGCAGCGGTACGATGTCAAGGCCCTAAGGTGACATAATATTTGTCGAATTGCTACTACGTTGGACGTGGTGCCAAAATTAGCAATACTCAACTAAGCCCACCCTACCTAGATTTTTAAAATATGGTGAAAAACCTAGGAACTGGTGGATAGAGGTCGATCGCGGTAAGTTTATGCGCGTTGTCGGACCCCTCCTTCCGGAGTGTAAAGTCGGTTGGTCTTTAGCAGATAGAAGACCACTCGCATCAGTTTCCGGGCTGTAAGCGCAAGGGTACGTCCCTCGGCAAATTCCTTTGGCTCCGCTCTCTTCTTGGCATAGTACTCGGCGAAAACAGGGTCGTGCACCCGGACACTGTTTGCCGCTTCAACCATGTAGTACTTGAGGTAGCGGTTGCCAGAATGAATCAGTCGAGTTCGGTTGGCTGTGAATTTCCCGGACTGGTGAACGGTCCAAGCGAGCCCGGCGTGTTTAGCGGCTTCCGCGTGGCTCTTAAACTGGCTTACATCCAGCTCAGCTACAATGCCGGAAGCAAGAATGGGACCGATACCGGGAATGGAATCAAGGGTTTGCGGGATCGTCGCCAAGTGGTCCTCAATTCCTTTGCGTAGTGCCTTCAGTTGCTCTTGTACCGTTCGAATCACGCGAATACTAGAAGCCATTGCGAGATTGACCGAGTCCGACATCGACTGGGGTAGCCGGTACGAGGAGCGAGCAGCCTTCTGTAGCACTTTAGCAACGACCTCAGGATTTTCGAATCGGTTCTTGCCATGTGCCACAAGGAATTCAATGAGACGCTCAAGGGGCATCTCACAGAGTTCCTCAACGGATTCGAATTCCTCCATGACAGCAATGGAAGTTGCCGAGAGCTTGTTTCTCTTAAAGGGACCTGTGCTGCTGTAGTCACTGAACTTGAGATACAAGTTCGTCATGAGGAAGTTGCTCTCTCTAGACAGATCCTGCATCAGGTGGTAGCGGGCTCGCGTCAAGCGCTGCAACGCCATGAGCGGCTCGCTCCAGGTAAAGGGATGCGGGAGAAGGCCTGTCCGAAGCTTAGCTGCGATAAACCAGGCATCTACTCTATCGTTCTTGGGGGCACTCAGGTAATGGGATTTCTTAAACTCCCTGATAAGACTGGGGTTAAAGACGTAGACCCTACGCTGAACACCAAAGTCCAAATGACGTTGCAGATACATGGCGGCATGGGTTGAGTAGCATCCAGTATGTTCGAGACCAAAGAGAATCTCTTCAGCCTGTTTCTGTTTTGCCAGCTTGGAGATACGATCCTGAAACTCTAAAATCCCAGGACGATTGTTGGTAACGGTGAATCGACTCACAGGTCGTTTCTCATCGTCCTGTGTTAAGCAGCAAACCACGTTCTCTTGGCTGCCTACATCAATTCCGACAAACAAGGAGGAAGTCAATATAATCACCTCCTTCAGGTTGGGATGCAGATGCCTGCGACCTCGGGATGACCCTGGGAAACCCATGAACGACAGCCTTGCGAGCTATTGGAATACACCAGACGTCATCGGTGCACGAGCCTCCTTCTGCTGGCAGGAGGGATGACGGACCGGGAAACAGTCAGCGTGTAGGTCTATTCCATGGGGCCAGGGGAACAATCTTTCCTCGGAAGACACCCTCAGATGAGGGGCAACGGGAGGGATAGGAACATTCCCTTGGTAGACACCTACGGCTATTTTCCCAAGATCAGCCCGAGGTCGTAAACACTCACTTTGTCACAGAAAGGTCTATCAACATTTGATTAGGTTTTCAAGGAACAGAAATTTAATAGAGCAACTACATTATGGTTTTACGTAAACCAATTCAGCAGCTGTTCTTAATATACAAGGGGGGTTAGCACAGATGGGCTGGCTTAACAGCATGCAAATCAGCGCAACGGGGCTTTCCGCCCAACGTCTGCGGATGAATGTCATTGCCAATAACATCGCCAATGCACAGACGACGCGCACAGCACAAGGCGGACCGTATCGGCGGGAGATTGTCCAACTGAAACCGATGCAGTCAGGGCCTCAACAATCGTTTGCCGGCTTGCTCAGCAGCAGTCAAGGTCAGTCAGCTGCAGGGGCCGGGGTACAGGTCTCCGGCATCATCAAAGACCCAAGCCCATTCAAACAAGTCTATGACCCAAGTAGTCCGGATGCTGTTAACGGATATGTGCAGATGCCGAATGTAAATATCTCTACTGAAATGGTTGATATGATTTCTGCATCCCGTGCCTACCAAGCGAACGTTACCGCATTCGCTGCTGGTAAACAAATGTATCGGGATGCATTGACTCTAGGGCAATAGGGACGCGACTTGGGCGGTCAAGTCGGCATAAGGGTTCAGTTCGTTTGAGACTAATTCTTGCCTAAATAGAGAATTCACAAGACAAGAAAGGAGGCTGCGAGGTGACTGTGGGTCCATTAGGTGCAGTGAATGTCGTGTCAGGAATGTCGCCGACGTCGACCCTGACCAAAGGCGCTGCGGCAAAGAATAACGGGGTTGGTTTTGGAAAGTTCCTGTCGCAAGCAGTAAACGGCACCAATCAGGCACTGCAAACTGCCAATCAATTGACAGCCGCATATGCTGCCGGCTCGAATGTTCCAATAGACAAAGTCATGATTGCAGAACAGCAGGCTTCGTTGGCGGTAGATTTAACTGTTCAAGTTCGCAACCGCGTTGTAAGTGCCTATAAATCCGTTATGAACATGCAGGTTTAATGCAGTAGGTAAGGGTGAGTACGTGTGAATAATTCATTGAAGCCAGCATTGGCGCGAATGGCGCCGTTCTTGAATAGATTTAGTGCAAAACAAAAACGCAATATCGCTATTACCTTTGTGGCTGGAATCGCGTGTCTGGTTGCGATTTTATGGATTTTGCTGCGTCCTCACTACGTGACCATAATGAGTGGGTTGAGCAATAAGTCGCTGGGACAGGTGCAAACCAAACTTGAGGCTCTTAAAATTCCTAATGAAATCAACGGGTCTTCCGTCTTGGTACCGAAATCTCAAGCGAATACGGCAAGAGTTCAACTTGCGACAGCCGGACTTCCGCAATCTGGGTACATCGGGTACTCATCCATTCAAAGTAAATTTGGCATGACCCAAGACCAATTTAATATTCAAGTGCTGAACTTGCTGCAGGAAAGCTTGGGGCAGACCATTCAAAGCATTAATGGAATCAATGGTGCTCAAGTGCATATTGTGATGCCGCAAAAACAGCTGTTTGTCTCCCAAAATACCAGTACGGCTGAAGCTTCTGTGTTTGTTCAACTCAGTCCAGGAACTGAGTTGTCCAGCGCTCAGGTGGCAGGAATTCAGCAACTCGTGGCGCACTCTGTCAAAGGATTGACAACGCAAAGTGTTTCTGTGGTTGACCAAAACGGGGTCACCTTGTCTAATTCCGGCGGCGTTGGTAATGTGAGCGGGGCTTCCACTGGTGAAATGGGGATCCGCAGTAAGCTGGAACAACAATTACAGCAACAGTTGCAAAGTGAACTGACCACAATTGTGGGGTCAGGGAATGCTGTGGTCTCCGTGCATGCAAATGTGAGTTTTAATCAAGTGAAGAGTACATCGAAACAGTATCAGCCTGCTCCGGGACAAAAGACTGGGTTGGTTGCGAGTCAACAAACGACGAGTTCTTCCAGCAAGTCAACGAATCAGTCTGGCGGCGCAGCCGGACAGTCTTCTTCGAATCCGAATTTACCCACTTACGGCACCTCGGGGAACGGCTCCAATGGGGCTCAGTCAACGAAGAGAGGCAGTACAATCAACTACGACAATAATGTTAAGAAGACCACCACCGTACAGGACCCCATGCAGATTCAGGGTTACAACGTTGGTGTTGTTCTAAACGCATCAGACAAGCAGATTACTACGCAGGAGATTGCACAAATCAAACAGTTTGTTAGCACAACGGTGGCTGGAAAAGGTGCCGTTAACAGCGTGTTCGTATCAAAAATGCCTTTTCATCCTTCAACTGCTACGTCTTCTCTCGGCAACGGGGGTCAGTCGAAGACCTTACTGTGGGCAGCAATTGGCGGGGGAGTACTTCTGGTCGGTGCGGGAGTGCTGCTGTACCGCCGGCGCAAAAACAAAGAGGAAGTAAATGAAACGATTGCTCCTCAAGCGCTTCAAGACCTTGAGGAACAATTGGAACAAGCCGGTGTTTCTCCTGATGAGCAAATGAAACGGCAATTAGCCAAACTTGCAAAACAAAAGCCAGATGAGTTTGCAAATCTAGTTCGGACGTGGCTGGTCAGTGACTGATGGCATGAGGAGGTATTGCAGGTGCCGCGACTTCGCAGGGAATTAACGGGAAAACAGAAGGCAGCTGTTTTGCTCATCAGCTTAGGGCCAGAGGTAGCAGCGGAAGTATATAAACACTTGTCAGAAGACGAGGTAGAGCAACTGACCTTTGAAATAGCAAACCTGCAAAAGGTGGATGTGGACCGCCGGGAACAGGTGATGAAAGAGTTTCATGATATTGCCATGGCGAACGAGTACATTCTCACTGGCGGCATCGATTATGCGCGAGAAGTGCTTGTGAAAGCATTGGGGGCTGAGCAGGCTGAAGAGGTCTTTAACAGACTGACATCTACCTTGCAGGTTCGACCGTTCCACTTTGTGCGCCAGGCGGATCCAAATCAATTGGTTAGCTTTCTTCAGGAAGAACACCCGCAGACCATGGCTTTGGTGCTTTCGTACCTGGAGGCTGAACAGGCGGCCATGGTTCTGTCTGCTCTGCCGCAGGAGATGCAAACAGACGTTGCTCGACGAATTGCACTCATGAACTCTACCTCTCCGGAAGTCATTGCCGATGTGGAACAGGTACTTGAGAATAGGATGTCCATGATGAGCAGCTTCGACAGCGCCCAAACAGGCGGGGTCGATGCCGTAGTCAAGATTTTGAACAATGTTGACAGAGGCACAGAACGAACGATTATTGACGAGCTTGGACAGTTTGATCCGGAATTGTCTGATGAAATCAAACGGAAGATGTTCTTGTTTGAAGATATCGTGTTATTGGACGATCGTTCGATTCAGCGGGTCATTCGGGATGTTGAGCCAAAAGACTTGCAGTTGTCGCTGAAAGTAGTCGGAGACGACGTGAAAAATCGAGTGTTTGACAATATGTCAAAACGGATGGTGGAGACCTTCAGAGAAGAAATGGAATTTATGGGTCCTGTCCGTCTCCGGGATGTAGAGGATGCTCAGCAGCGTGTTGTCGGGGTCATCAGGCGGCTTGAAGAGTCTGGAGAAATCATCGTAGCGCGGGGCGGAGGTGACGATATCATTGTCTAGGGTCCTTAAACGTGTAACGAACTCGCCAAGCCAGACAACTGAGATTCCTAAATTTGATATCCAGGCCCTTCGGGCCCGTGAAGAGATGGCGGCCAGTCGCTCGGAATCGAAGAATTTCTCGGAAAACGTGAGCGCCGAAGTGCTTCTGGACGAAGCCCGTGAAATGGCGAATCAGCTGGTGCAGAAAGCTGAAGAGCAGCGAGAAGCTATCTTTGACAATGCCAGGAAAGAAGCAGAGAGGTTGCACAAAGAAGCGTATGAGCTCGGTTATCAGGAAGGTTTTTCCGCTGGTGAGGAGACAGCTCGAGTGGAAGGACAAGCCCGTTTTGAAGAGCTCATCGAACTGGCGCAGTCCATTGCAGACGACAATAAACGCCGCTGGGAAGAAATCGTGCAATCCCTTCACACAGTCGCTTCCGCTGTTGTCACAAAGGCTGTGAAGGTGCTTGTTCAGAGAGAACTGGAAGTTGCACCAGCAGACATTGATTCAATGGTCTCTCATCTCCTTGAATACGTGGTGGAGGGCGCGCGCGTCCGCGTACTGGTCAATCCCATGGATTATGAAAGAGCAGCTCATGAATTTGGACAGTGGGTTTCTGACGGTTACGGAGAATGGCCTATCACTGTTGTGCCTGATGCGTCTTTATCGCCCGGGGGATGTGTGCTGGAAACTGCTCATGGACAGGTGGATGCGAAGATGGAGACGCGCATGGAGTTGGTCCAAAGTGCCTTGGCGCGTGTGATGGAGAGGGGGATTGCAGATGAACTTGGTGAGTGAAGTGGAACAGACCTTGGCTGATCTGCGCTGGTTCCGTCTCTACGGAAAAGTGGTAAAAGTGGTCGGTATGACCATTGAGTCTATAGGCCCCCGCAGCAAACTGGGTGATATTTGCAGTGTCGAATCTCAATCACGCTCTCATTGTTTGGCCGAGGTTGTAGGCTTTAGAGAAGAGCGGGTCGTGTTGATGCCTCTCGGAGACCTAGGCGAAGTTGAACAGGGTGCTAAAGTGCTGTCGCTGCAACAAAGACTGTCTGTCAACTGCAGCACCGCGCTTTTGGGCCGAGTGTTGGACGGGTTGGGGCGGCCTCTTGATGACAAAGGTCCCATTGCGAAAGCAGAGCAACGGATGATTGAAGGTCCTCCGCTGCACCCTTTAAACCGATCTCGGATTACAGAGGTGGTACAGACCGGCGTCCGTGCGCTGGACGGACTATTGACCGTGGGGCGGGGACAGCGGATGGGTATTTTTGCTGGAAGCGGAGTTGGCAAGAGTACACTACTTGGCATGATAGCAAAAAATACTTCAGCAGATGTTAATGTCATTGCCCTAATCGGTGAACGCGGGCGCGAGGTGCGTGAGTTTATCGAAGGTGAACTTGGTCCCGAAGGCATGGAGAGGTCTGTCGTGGTGGTTTCTACTTCTAATGAGCCAGCTTTGATTCGACTCAAGGCTGCCTTTGTGGCCACGGCAGTGGCAGAGTACTTCAGGGACAAGGGGCTCAGTGTAAATTTAATGATGGATTCGGTGACACGGTTTGCAATGGCTCAGCGTGAAGTCGGCTTGGCCGTGGGCGAACCGCCGACAAGCAGAGGCTACACGCCGTCCGTCTTTGCGTTACTGCCGAAGTTGCTGGAGCGTGCGGGTGCGGGACAAGCGGGATCGATTACTGCCTTCTATACTGTTCTGGTAGACGGGGACGACTTAAACGACCCGATTTCTGATGCAGTCCGGGGGATACTCGACGGACATGTGGTACTATCCCGCAAACTTGCGAACTCAGGTCGGTTTCCGGCTGTCGATATTCTTGCCAGTATCAGTCGTCTCTTTAACAGTTTGGCTGACCCCCTGCATCAACAAGCAAACCGTCAGGTGCGAGACTGGCTCCAGCGTTACACGGACGTGGAGGACCTGATTCGAATTGGTGCATATCAACCTGGCGCAGAGCCCGAGACAGACGTTGCTGTAGACAAGTTTCCATTGCTGCGAGAATTCCTTGAACAAAGAGCCGATGAACCGGCCTCGCTTGCACAATCAATTCTTCAATTACAAGAGCTTGCGGAGGTGAGGGCATGACAGACCCGCGGGTTGAGATTGTGTCGAGAATGAGAGGTCTTAAGGAAGACCTTCAGGAACAGTTGGAGATTGGATTAGCCAATGCACTCGGGACCGTGCGGGAAAGAGAGAACGACGTGCAGGAGACGAAAGCCTTGCGCCGCGCCGAACAAAGTGACGCTTCGAGCAGGTTAAACGCGGCAACGCTTCAGTATCGGGCAGCGTACCGGGATATGTTGAGCAAGCAACTGGAGTGCCGCCTTGCCAATCTCGAAGCTGCAAAGTCCGTAGCCGCCGAACGGAAACATCAAGTCAAGCAAGCTTACATAGAGACGAACCAATGGGTACATCTTGAGGAAACACAGCAGCAAAGGCTGAAGCAAGAGCGTGACAGAAAAAACCAGGCAGAAGCTGACGACATGGCCGTGCAGAGGTACTTTAGTCAGTCAGGGGGAAGTCGTTGATGGCAAAGTCAGCCGCTGAGCGTGTCGGAAAGAGTGCGGGACAGCAACTTCTATCTATTTTGCTTGTTGGTGTGGTTCCCGTGCTGGTGTCGCTGGCAATGGTCTGGGCAGCGTTTCAGTTTGTGCTGAAAGTACCCGTGTGGCAGGACGCGATGAAAATCCTGCACCATAAATCAGCGGCAGCCAGCCAGTCGACAACGGGATCAAAAACGGCCTCAACTGGAACACAGACGGAAATTGTAAAGTTGAAGACGCAATTGGCAACTCTGCAAACAAAAGAGAGTTCGCTGACGTCTAAACTGTCCAACGATGCCGCAGCCATGGCGAAACTTCAGGGTGAAAACAAAAACCTTCATCACCAACTTTCACAGCAGTTGTCCAAAGAGAGTCAAGCCCAAACGGAGGCGTCCGTTTTGCAGGGCATGGACCCTTCTGCGGCAGCCCAAGTCATGGCAAAGCTGCCCTTATCTGCTGCCGCAGCTGTGATAGCTGTCATGCAGAGTTCAGAATCAGGACCGATACTCGGTCAGATGCCGCCTGCGACGGCAAGTAAACTGTTGACGCTTGCCAGCAAAGTCCAGTTTCCTGCCTCAGGCAGCGCAACCGGTGCGGGAACCGCAAACAGCGTGAACACTACCAATGGTTCTGGAACGGCTTCAGGTAACGCAACAGGAAGCGGCAGTGGGAATTCAATTGGTTAAATTGGAGTCAAGATTTAGCGCAGGGAGCTTCGGGCAAGAAACTCTGGCGTGACTTCAAGAGCAGAGCATGTCAACTGCACAGTTCATTGAAAGGAGGTGAGAAAATGACGAATAGTTTCGTGTTGGCAAAGGATATTTCAGTTCAAAGTCCAGGGCAAACGATCACGCAAACCGCCCAGAACCGCCGCCGTGGAGTGAATCCAGAGCACGCATTCCAACAGTTGTTTGATGTCGTTGCGTCGAGGACCAGCGGCAGCGGTGGAGCGCATGTTGGTACTGGACAAGCGACGCTGCCTGGTTCCAATCCCACTGCACTGTTTATCCCCGTCCTTGCAAAGCAAGGGGCAAAAACCGCAAGTTTCGGTAAAACAAGGCTGAAACTTGTGCAGGTCAGCGCAGGGAGTCAACTCCATCTGAGTCAACTCAGGGTTAAAGGCTTTGCTGAAGTCTCTGTGAAGGATTTACAGCAGTTACTGTCGGAGAAGGGCAAGCTGAACGCGGGGTTGCCCGGTGTTTCCAGTGTGCCTGACGCAATGAAAGAGCAGGTTGGAACACAGGGCAAGAGCTCTCCAGGCAACGGTTCAAAGACCCCGGTCGGCAGCGCAAGACCACACAAAGCCGCAACTGAGACAGTGCTGACGGCTCTTCACAATGGGCAACTGTATGGCCTTTTCCTACCACCCCTTGAGCCGGTCAGAGCAGTGAACAGTCAGCTGCAGGGAACTGCGCAGACGATGCCTCCCGAAGGTGCGAAGGCTAAAGTCGGGGAAAGCAAAACAGCAGCTTCTCCAGGTGTTGGAACAAACGCTTCTGAGCCAATGCCAGGTCGTGCTGCAGGAAGTCTTGCGGCGTCTGCCCTGATTGCGGATCTGACGGAAGCGCTAAACGGAGGCGGCCGAGCAAAATCGTTGGTGTTGATGCAACTTGAGCCTAGTTCAAGTCAAGGGACCTCTGCCGTTGCGAGTGGTTCTGCAAATAAAGTCGTGACGTCAGGACTCGGGGAGAATGTCGTTCAGCAGGGACTTGGTCTTTCTGGACTATCCGTAAAAGCGGTACAGCAACAGACTCCATTTACCGTGGCTGGTTTCCCGGTGCAGCGAGTAGTATTGATGCGAGGCTACCCGGTCAACGCCCAAAGGGGTGGACAGGGTGAGAAGACGGCGGCGAATTCGGGGGTTTTTGGACGAGGCATGGGCACTGTTGTGAAGGGACAGAAGTCGAATTCAGTAACAGGTTCTAAAGCAACACTACAGAGCATGGCACTGTTTAGTAACAACAAAGCTGCGCAACTGCTGCAAGGCAAGAAACGGGCTCTATCCGGACAACCGGGCGTCACTGGGTCAACAATTGCACAGGCGGGTCAACCGCAATTGCCACTGTTGGCAAGCGGAAACGTCTCTCCTAGTATGCAAACAGTCAACATTCAGAACGCACAAGTGTACCACCAGTTTGCAGCGATGATTGCGCAGCATGTCCAAGCGGGATCGCAGACTCTGAAAGTGCAGGTCCATCCCCACGGCCTGGGCAGCATTACGGTGACAGTCGGGCAGCAGACGAACGGGCTTGCCATTCAAGTGAGTGCTACGAATCCGGCCACCGCAGCGTGGCTGCAACAAGGGTCTGCGCAACTGACGCAAGCGCTCCATTCGGCGGGTGTGAACCTGGCAAATCTGCAAGTCGATGTGTCTCAACAGCACCCTCAGGGTCAGGGCGACGGCAGGTCGGGGAAGAAGAGTCCCAAGGCACCTTTTTCGAAAGGTGGACACAGGAATGCAGAAGATTCGCTGCAACCGGCCCCTGTAACCAGCGTTCTTGATGCGAGACGTTCCACAATCAGTCTCAGAGTATAGGAGGTGAGTGCATGACAGGAATCATGAATGTTAGTAACGGTCAGCTCGGTAAAAATGCATTTTTGCAATTGATGGTTGCCCAGATGAAGAACCAAGACCCGCTCAGCACACAGAGCAACACGCAGTTTGTTGCCCAATTAGCCCAGTTTTCCTCGCTGGAGCAGATGCAGAATGTGGCTCAGGAAGACATGGCGATTCAGAAAACACTAGGACAGTTACTGAGCTTGTCGCAAATGAACTTTACGCATCAGCTGTTGGGTACGAAGGTAACTGTGACGGACAAGAATGGAGCGTCAGTTCAGGGGACAGTATCTGCCGTCGGCTACAACAATGGGAGTCCGGAATTGATTG
Organism: Alicyclobacillus sp. SO9; assembly: GCF_016406125.1. Taxonomy (NCBI): domain Bacteria; kingdom Bacillati; phylum Bacillota; class Bacilli; order Caryophanales; family Alicyclobacillaceae; genus Alicyclobacillus; species Alicyclobacillus sp. SO9. The sequence continues at coordinate 2,350,720 of NZ_CP066339.1, forward strand.
TGAACGGAACGAAATATCCTATGAGTGCGCTGCAGCAAATGGGGGGTTGACATGTCTTCGGATTTCTTGCACGGCATTCCGGTTCGTCCGTATGTCAGCGGTCCCTCCCGTCAGTCAAAGCCGGTTCAAAGTCAACCGAAAGAGTCCTTTGGCGGACAGTTTCAGAAGGCACTGTATGAAACGTCCAAACTAAAGTTTAGTGCCCACGCACTTCAAAGGCTAAAACAACGAGGGATTGAACTGAACGGCAAAGACCTCAAAAACATGGAACAAGCCATGAACATGCTTCAGGAGAAGGGGTCGAAGGACGGTTATTTACTCTATGGAAACCAAGGGTTCGTTGTAAACGTTCCAAGCCATACCGTGGTCACCACAATGAAACACGATGAGCCCACCGTGATTACCAATATTGACAGCGTAGCGATAGTACCACAGCTGGACCGTTAAGGAGGCTTCGCAACGGGGACTGACTGAACCGTTGCAAAAGGGTATGATGCGCGCCGCTCTCAGGTGGACTTGCCGAAAATAAAAGGAGGAAATGCAATGCTCAGGTCGATGTATTCCGCAATTTCAGGTATGAATGCTTTTCAGACACAACTCGATGTGATAGGAAACAACATTGCTAATGTGAATACCACAGGATATAAGACGGCGCGAACCGATTTCGCTGATGTTTTGAGCCAGACGCAAAGTGCCGGTAGTGCTCCAGCCCTAAATCCCGGCAGCAATACCTATGTGTCTGGTGGAACAAATCCAAATCAGGTAGGGCTCGGAGTAAAGGTTAGTGCAACACAGACCCTGTTTACTCAAGGCGCTGACCAGTCCACTGGTGTACCCACGGACCTCGCGATTAATGGCGGCGGTCTCTTTACAGTGAGTCGTGCAGGACAAACTTACTATACACGCGCCGGTGATTTCAGCGTTGATAAGTCGGGCAACCTGGTGTTGCCAAACGGGGCCATTGCACAGGGCGTCTATGGACAGACCGCTCCAGTGAACGGGACCATTAACTCAGCGAATCTGCATAATGTCAATCTCGGTAAGATGGTTGCCAGCTATGCTACAGCACAGGGCGGCTACAGCACAGGCACGCAGTATCCGCAGTATACTCTCGCTTCAAGCCCTGACGTACAGATTGGAGCGGACGGAAGTATTAATGCGACAGTGGATAGTCAGGCAACTGCAGGTGCTCCAGTCACTCAGCAGCGGGTGACTCTGGGATACATGGCCCTGGGGACGGTTAGTAACCCGAGCGGGTTGAGTAAAATGGGGGATTCGCTCTATGCCATCTCCAACAACTCTGGGAATCCTACGTTTCACACGCCTGGAACTGGCAACACGGGTCAAGTGGAGTCGGGGTATTTGGAAATGTCCAACGTAGACTTGACGCGTCAACTAACAAATATGATTACAGCGCAGCAGGCGTTTTCTGCAAACTCCAAAGTGATTGGTACCGACACGCTGATTTTGAATGACCTAAGCAACTTGCGTCATCCGTAGTAGTAGCGAATCATCTTAAATCCACAGTTTCATTTCTCTTCGGGGGGTGTTTGAAGTGATTTACGTAGAGCGTTTAAACGGTTCCGCCATATGGCTGAATCCGCTGCTGATTGAATCCATTGAGTCGACACCTGACACAATTGTAACGCTTACCACGGGTCACAAATACGTGCTTCTTGACACTCCCGAAGGGATTGTGGAGAAGAGTGTCGAATACTTGCACAGAATTGGTATTGCTGGCGCTTTACAGGGAAGGGTCGATGCAGGGCAATGAAAAAACCATTGAAACTGATGGTCCTCATTATCTCTTCGATGGCTGTCCTCATTGCAGCTGGAATAGGAGTGTACCTGGTTCTTAAGCCTTCTGCTCACAAACACGGGAAGCTCACGATTCAGCAGCAGAAGGCACTGCAGGTAGCTTTGCCGCAAATGACGACAAACGTGGCAGGCGGCGGGATAGTTCAGTTCACCGTCACCCTACAGGCCAATGACAAGTCAACGCATGAAGAGATTAAAACTCTGATTCCAACGATACAGGACACGATGAATCGACTCATGAGGACTTATACAACAAAGGAAATTAACAGCTCTAGCGGGATTGTCAAATTAAAAGGTAATATTGCAAAGGCTGTCGACAGTCAGTTGCCAAAAGGGACTGTAACAAAAGTTCTATTTACGGACATTGTAACTCAATAGGTCAGACGAAGGCAGTCAGCCAAGCATGTGAAAGTGCTGACGTTGTTGAAAGGAGGTGCGGAGTGTGTCAGACGTATTATCGCAGGCGGAGATAGACTCGTTGCTGTCTGCATTGGACAGAGGTGAAGTCAATGCGGAAGAAATGTTGGGGACAGAGAACGAGCAGCGTGTCAGAAATTACGATTTTCGTCGTGCGATGAGGTTTTCGAAGGACCATATTCGCATCATTTCTCGCATCCATGAACAGTTTGCAAGACTTCTCTCAACAAATTTAGCAGCTCAGCTTCGTACGATTATCCAAATTCAAGTGGAATCGGTCGATCAAGTGCCTTATGAAGAGTTTGTGCAGTCAGTTCCTGCTTTAACAATTCTTGAGGTTTTGGACTTTGCGCCGATGGAAGGTCACGTTGTTATTGAAATCAATCCACAAATTATTTTTGCGATGCTCGACCGGGTGATGGGGGGAGTCGCCAAAGGTCCGTATCGCGAGCGTGAGTTGACCGAAATAGAACAGAGTTTGTTGGAGCGTACGTTGGGAAGAATGCCGGAATTCCTTGGAGAAGCCTGGAAGACAGTTGAACGCTTGGAACCCAGTTTTGTTTCGTTGGAAACGAACCCCCAGTTTCTGCAATTAGCCACATCCAATGAGACTGTTCTGGTTGTCACCTTGAGTGCTCGAATTGGAGAGGCTACCGGACTGATGAATATATGTATTCCGCACGTGACTGTTGAACCAATTATCCCTAAGTTGACTACACAATACCTGTACGATGTGTCCAAGAGTCGCAATTCAACTGGCTATGGCGAGCAAGAGATGGAGGCGCACCTCCACCAGGTGGACGTCGATTTGCAGGCAGAATTGGGTGCGGCGGAACTGACAGTGGATGAAGTGTTGGACCTGCAAGTAGGAGACATTATTCCGCTTTCTAATTCAATTCGAGATGCCATTACGGTAACTGTGGATGGGATCCCTACTTTTACGGGACAAGTGGGAACCCGGCATAAGCATTATGCTGTTCAAATTATTCAATCGGTGAAAGGAGGCGGCGTCAATGCCAGAAAAGGCGAAGCTGTCTCAGGCGGAAATTGATGCTCTTTTAAATCAAAGTGCACAACCTGCTGCACAATCCAGTTCTGCGACAATCACAGACGAAGAGACAGACATTCTCGGAGAAATCGGCAATATCAGCTTTGGTTCCGCCGCCACTGCGCTCTCTACACTGTTGCAGCAACGGGTGGAAATTACGACCCCTGTGGTAACGTTGCACGATGCAGAGCATATTCATTCTGATTTTCCTCGGCCGTACGTCATGGTTGCCGTTGAGTATACAGAAGGGTTGGAAGGGACGAATGCTCTTGCCATCGAGTTACAAGATGCGAAAACCATCGCAGATCTTATGCTCGGGGGAGATGGTTCAAACACAGAGGGAGAACTGCAAGAACTTCATTTGAGTGCGGTGGCTGAAGCTATGAATCAAATGATGGGAGGCGCAGCGACATCCATGTCTACTATTTTTTCGCGCCCAATCAATATTTCCCCACCTTCAGTCAAGTTTGTCGACTTGTCCGGGGGAGAACAGTTTGATATTGGCCTGACGGGGGACATTGTCTCAACCGCGTTTCGATTGCGGGTCGGGGACCTGATTGATTCACAGATTATGCAACTGGTGTCGTTCGACTTCGCGAAGGGCATGGTGAAACTTCTGAGCGATGCGACATCCCAAGAAAGCACCACCGGTAGTGCTGCTGGGGTAACTGGTACAGACCCTGCCAACACATCATCCATTAATGGGACTGATGCACACAATGAGGTGGCGGCGGCCTCAGCCGATGCAGTCAACAGTTTTGCAGGAACTGCAGCTGTTAGGGCTGACGCATCACACCTCCACGCGGGCATGGAACAGCAGGCCGCCTTATCAGGAAGCACAGGCTCAGGGAGTGCTCATGCAGGCAGCATTCCTGCAACTCAACTGAATTCAAGCTTTGGCTCAAATCAAGCCATTTTCCAACCTAGTTTTGCTGAGTTGGATGATTCCTTTGAGTCTACTCCTGAGAATTCAAGAAACCTATCCCTGATTCTGGATGTGTCTTTGAATGTTACGGTGGAATTGGGGAGAACAAAGAAACCGATTCGTGACATTCTCGATCTCGCTCCGGGGTCAGTGGTTGAATTAGACAAGCTCGCTGGAGAGCCTGTGGATATTTTGGTCAATAGCCGCCGTATAGCAATTGGAGAAGTTGTTGTCATTGATGAAAACTTTGGTGTCCGTGTCACAGATATTATCAGTCCCGTGGAACGAGTGAAGAACCTTCAATAAAGACGGGGGCGTTTGTCAGAAAAGTTGCGATAGAGCGGAGGAGCAAAATGGGAAACAGAGTTTTAATTGTGGATGATGCAGCCTTTATGAGAATGATGATCAAAGACATCTTTACAAAAAACGGCTATGAAGTGGTGGCGGAGGCTGCAGACGGAAAACAGGCTGTAGAGAAGTATCAAGAAGTTCGACCTGACCTAGTCACGTTGGATATAACAATGCCTGAAATGGATGGTATTGAAGCATTGAAAAAGATAAGGGAAGCGGACGTAAACGCGAGAATCATCATGTGTTCTGCGATGGGGCAACAGGCAATGGTGATTGATGCCATTCAAGCCGGGGCCAAAGATTTTATTGTCAAGCCGTTTCAAGCCGACCGCGTTATAGAAGCTGTAAAAAAGGCACTGGCATAGTTTTATGTCAACCGGTAGTAAGGGGGTCATGTCTTGCGTTTTTTTGTATCTGTGCTGATTTTCACCATCACATATGGACAGGCCATGACCGCCGTCTATGCTGCTTCAAATTCTACCAAGGCACTGGAAGCGACGGGTCTCAAAGGCCCTAGCTTTTCAACGTATTTTAAAGGCTTGTTATGGCTGATTGTCATCATTATTCTCGTCATTATTACTATCAAATTTTTGGCAAGGAAAACACAGGTGAAGCAGACAGGCAGCATTCGGGTGCTGGCTGCACATCAGTTGGCTCCAAGTAAGTTTGTTGAAGTGGTCGAGGTACAGGGAAAGCGGTACTTAGTCGGTGTCGGGGACGATGTGACGCTTTTGGCAGATGTCACGGAAGACTTTGACGATGCAGGGCAGGGAGAGGTCGAGCAGGCGAACTTTCAGCAGGTCTTTGCCAATGCGTTACAGGTTGTGCGTAAGAAATACGGCCGGGATGACCGCAAGGAGGATACGCAGTAATGAAAGCTCGCTCTATCCGTTATCTGACCGGTTCCGTGTTGGGGGCTGTGGGCACCTTTGCCGGGTTGTCTGTCATGACAGTCTCAGCAGCAACCAACAAAACTGCCAGTCTTATTCCGGGCATTCCGACTTCAAACTCACCACATGCTGTAGACGGAACCCTTCAGATCATCTTTTTGCTTACTATCCTGTCCATTGCACCGGCTATCTTAATACTAATGACGTCGTTTACGCGCATTATTGTTGTGCTGTCCTTTGTTCGCAATGCACTGTCACTGCAACAGTCGCCGCCAAACCAAGTCTTGATTGGACTGGCCCTGTTTATAACGCTGTTTGTGATGCAGCCAACCTTTCAAACGGCCAATCAGCAGGCGTTACAACCCTATTTAAAAGGACAAATTTCGCAGACTGTGGCATTGCAAAGAGCCGAGGTTCCATTTAAGAAATTTATGGCCAAACAGACGCGTCAAAACGATTTGGAACTGTTTTTGCAGTATCGACATATGAAAAAGCCCAAGTCGGTAGCTAAGATACCGATGGCTGCATTGGTGCCAGCCTATACCATCAGTGAACTGAAAACCGCCTTTCAAATCGGCTTTATGATATATCTGCCTTTTCTCATCATCGACTTGGTCGTCGCGACAACATTGATGTCCATGGGGATGATGATGCTTCCGCCGGTCATGATATCCCTGCCATTTAAGATTTTATTGTTTGTCATGGTAGATGGATGGTATCTGGTCGTAAAGAGCCTGTTGGCCGGCTATACATGAGACCTGACTTGGTTCTGCGCAGTGGCAGCCGCCGCGGTTTTTGGAAAGGAGGGGCGAGATGGACGCCAATTTTATTATCGGTCTTGGACAGCAAATCATCTGGCTCGTTGTCAAACTTACAACCCCAATCCTCGGCTTTGGGCTGGCCGTTGGATTACTTGTAAGTGTCTTTCAAGCTACAACACAAATTCAGGAACAGACGCTGGCCTTTGTACCGAAAATTGCGGCTGCTATCGTCGCTATGTTGATTTTTGGACCTTGGATGCTAGCCTCTATGGTGGATTTCACACAGCATGTGTTGGGAAACCTGATGGCGTTCGTGCAATAGCCCTATGATTGCATATGCACTCAATCACGTTTATCTGTTTCTGGTGATTTTAAGTCGCCTGTTGGCGTTTGTCGCAACAAGCCCGGTTCTGTCTATCCGGATTTGGCCCGCATGGGGAAAGATTGGATTGGCCGCTGTAACTGCGATGTTAGTGGAGCCCACGTTAAGCGCGCATGTTGCGAGTCCATACACCAATCCGGGTGAGTTTGTCGTTCTCTTGCTCGAAGAAACCTCAGTAGGCATATTTATGGGATTTTTCGCAAACATGATTTTTACCGCAATGCTGTGGGCAGGCCAAATGTTTGATTTGGAAATTGGTTTTAGTGTTGTCAGTGAGTTTGACCCGCAAACCGGTCAAAACAGTTCTTTGACAGGAAACTTTCTTTCCATTCTATTTACTTTGTATTTCCTGGGGGTAAACGGTCTTGACGGACTCATGTTGGCCGTGATGAGCAGCTATAAATTTATTCCCGTAGGCAGCTTACATTTTCCGTCAGATACATGGCAGTTTCTGTCTCATACAATTGCTCTCGTCATGACCTTTGCGTTGGAATTCTCAGCTCCCTTGTTGATAGCCATGTTGCTGAGCGACATCACCTTTGCCCTCTTGTCACGGGCTGTTCCCCAAATGAATGTGTTTGTTGTGGGGTTGCCGGCAAAGTTGTTTGTCGGCCTGACAATGTTTGTAGTGGTTATGCCTGGACTGGTTTACTTGTTTGGTCAGTTGTTTCAGATGCTGTTTTCGCATATGGACACGATGATGAAGTGGCTCGGGGGGTAACGGACTGTGCTAGAACTGCAATTACAGCGCTTTGCCGGCGAAAAAACAGAACGTGCTACCCCGCAGAGACGGCAAGAGGCTCGTCGTGAAGGTCAGGTAGCAAGAAGTTCGGAACTGACTTCGGCGCTGTCGTTGTTTGCCCTGATTGCTGGACTCCGGGTCTTCGGCGGACACATTTGGTCTGGGTGGGTCAGTGTCATGAAGACAGATTTGGGTAATGCTCAAAGACCTGATTTTACGCAAATACAGCTGGTTGGTCTCGTTGATGGACAAATCATCACCTTTTTAAAGTTGCTTTTGCCGTTGCTGGCATTAGCGGTCTTCGTGGGCGGGATAGCGTCTTTTGCACAGGTGGGTGTGCTGTTTGTTCCAAAGCATGTAATGCCTGATTTGAAGAGGATTGATCCCATTTCGGGTTTTAAGCGAATGTTTAGTTTGCGGTCCACGGTAGAGGCCATTAAGTCCATCCTCAAACTCGCTGTCGTAGGTTTGGTGGCATATTCAGTCGTACGCGGTGCTGTTGGTACTATTGAGCAGATGTATGAGGTCAGTATTACGGCTTATCCGCGCCTTGTCGGAGACCTCATATTTCGCATGGCAATTGAAATCGCAGCCTTGATGCTGGTACTCGGCGCACTAGATTTTTTCTACCAGCGATACGATTTTGAAAAAAGCATTCGAATGTCAAAGGACGATATTAAAGACGAACATAAGCGAGAAGAGGGAGACGACCAAATCAAAGGCCGGATTCGTCAACGGGGTCGGGCACTTGCCACACAGAGAATGATGCAAGAAGTGGAAAAAGCGGATGTGGTGGTTACAAACCCAACGCATTATGCCGTCGCGATGGTCTACGATACGTCGCGAGCACTGGCCCCGTTGGTGGTGGCCAAGGGCCAGGATGACATGGCGAGGCGTATTCGAGAACGTGCCAAAGAGGCAAAGGTAGCTCTCGTAGAGAATAAACCCCTTGCACAGGCCCTGTACAGACTAGTTGATATCGGTGATGTGATTCCGGAAGACCTGTTTCAGGCTGTGGCGGAAGTGCTTGCGTATGTTTATCGCCTAAACAACAAGGCGGGGAGGTGAGGATATGAAAAGAACCGACATAGCAATTATGGCAGCTGTTATCGGAATTGTGGTTATGATGGTCGTTCCGATGAATACGATGCTGTTGGATGTGCTTTTGATAATTAATTTGTTTGTCTCGATGACGGTGTTGCTTGTGGCCATGAGTACCAGTGAGCCATTGGACTTTTCAATCTTTCCGTCTTTGCTGCTCATTACTACGCTGTATCGGTTGGCACTGAATATCTCCTCCATGCGACTTATCTTGAGCCAGCACAACGCCGGTGAGGTGATTCACACTTTTGGCAGTTTTGTCATCAAGGGAAACATTGTAATTGGTTTCATTGTCTTTGCTATTTTGGCTATCATTCAGTTTATTGTCATCACAAAAGGTGCAGAGAGGGTTGCAGAAGTGGCAGCGCGGTTCACACTGGATGCAATGCCTGGTAAGCAAATTGCTATTGATGCTGACTTGAACGCGGGTCTGATAACAGAGCAGGATGCTCGAAACCGCCGTATTGCAATTGAACGTGAAGCTGATTTTTACGGTGCTATGGACGGTGCATCCAAGTTTGTCAAAGGAGATGCCATTGCCGCCATCCTCATCATTATTGTCAATACGATTGGCGGCTTCATTATTGGAATGGCTATGAACGGCATGTCTTGGCAGGAAGCGGCTCATACGTATACCGTTCTTTCCGTCGGTGACGGACTGGTCAGTCAGATTCCGGCCCTGCTATTGTCTACGGCAACGGCACTCATGGTGACACGAGCAGCGTCAGAGGTCAATCTTGGACAGGATGTCATCCAACAGGTGTTTTCGCAACCGACCAGCCTCTATGTCGTTGCAGGAGCCATTTCACTGCTAGGTATCTTTACACCCATCAGCATCTTCGTAACATTCCCTGTTGCGGGCGTTGCAGCTTTTATGGGCTGGCGTCGCCAACAGCGACAAGCTGCGGAAGTGGAAGAAAAGAAGCAGGAAGAAGTCAGGGCTCAGTCGGATAAGACAAAGAAGCCTGAAAGTGTACTGTCTATGCTCGGAGTTGATCCTATAGAATTTGAATTTGGCTACGCACTGATTCCACTGGTAGACAGCAAACAAGGGGGAGACTTACTCGACCGTGTCGTGATGATCAGAAGGCAACTTGCGCTCGAACTCGGCATGGTCATTCCCGTTATCAGGCTTCGAGACAATGTGGAGCTTCGGCCCTCCGAATACGCCATTAAGATTCGCGGCATTCAGGTGGCGGGAGGCGACTTGATGATGGGTCACTGGTTGGCGATGAGTCCAGGTACAGACGATCCCGCTGTAGTCGGAATCCCGACAGAAGAACCCACATTCGGCTTGCCTGCCGTGTGGGTGGACAGCGGCATGCGTCTCCGAGCCGAGGCCGCTGGGTACACTGTAGTCGACTTACCCACTGTAGTCGCGACACATATTACAGAGGTGCTGAAGTCACACGTACACGAGTTGCTGGGACGACAGGAGACCAAGACACTCATCGATCACATTCAAACCTCTGCTCCTGCTGTTGTAGACGACTTGATTCCCAACCTTTTGACTTTGGGCCAAGTCCAGAAAGTGCTGGCGAATCTGCTGGAAGAGAAGGTCTCCATTCGCGATCTCGTGACAATTTTAGAAACGCTGGCAGACGCCGGAAATGTGACAAAAGATACGGATGTCTTGACAGAACAAGTCCGACAGGCCCTGTCAAGACAGATTTGCCACCAGTTCTCAATTCCTGGAGAACCTCTCTCAGTCATCACATTAGCGCCTGCGATGGAAGAACAAATTCAAGCCTCTTTAGTTCAACAGGACGGCGGCCCCGCCTTCATTGGGATTGACCCGACTGAGGCACAGAAAATCTATCGTCGGTTGCGTGAGGAGACGGATAAGATGTCCGCAGCAGGGAAAACCCCCGTTTTGTTGGCCCATCCGCAATTACGTCTGCCATTACGGCGCTGGCTTACACGATTTATACCGGAACTGGTTGTATTATCTTATAACGAGTTAGATCCAACCATTGAAGTGGAAAGTGGAGGGGTGGTGAATCTCTAATGATGGTAAAGCGCTATGTGGTGAAGGACATGCCTGAAGCCATTGTGATGATTCGACGGGATTTGGGAAAGGATGCAGTCATTCTAAGTACTCGGCAAGTACATGAGAAACACTGGCTTGGCCTGCGCCGCAAAAAGCGTCTCGAAGTGTTGGCTGCGGCTGGAGAGGACATGCCTATTCAAACGAAGTACTCCAGGGACTATCAATCTGTTCCGAAAGAACCACCTGCAGCGGCTCCTGCTCCTGTCCTTGTATCCCCGTCAGTGCCAGCTGGTGTCGAGGGAGACAGCAAAGGAAGTTCTGTCAGCATGAGTCAGCAGCAGGAAAACATCCGAGCGTATTCCAATCAGGAAAAAATACTCTCCTCAACAGAGGAACATACGGCCCAGTTGCATGGAACTGCTGTGAATCAGTTTTCGGGTCCCAGTCTTCAACTGCTGCAACAGGAACTGATGCAGGTTCGAGAGACGTTGAACCATTTGGTTCAACAATCATCACTGTCGCGGGTGGTTACTCACGAAAACAGCGTTGCTGAGCATACGCAATTTTTACGGAGACAAGGTTTGGAGAGTGACAGGCTTCTGTCAGCCCTTGAGGTTGTCTGGGGACAGAATGGGATTCACGATGGGTCCAATCTAAAGTCCGCTGTCTCTTCATCTCTGCTGAACTCAATCAAGGAAGTGTTGCCGCAGTGTACGTCTCATGCAGCCCTTAGCCCTTCATCCAGGGTCGTAGCCTTTGTCGGGCAGACCGGTGTCGGAAAGACGACAACAATTGCCAAGATTGCAGCGTTGCAAATGCTCAGCGGGAAGAAACGGGTAGGTTTGATTACGGCTGATACGTTTCGCATTGCCGCCATCGATCAGTTGCACACTTATGCCCGTATTCTCGGTGTCCCTCTGGAAGTGATTAACAGCGCCGAAGATATGGACGGGGCAATTGCAAAGTTGGCCGACCGAGACCTTATCCTGATTGATACCGCTGGGAGAAGCTTTCGGAGTCCCGAACACCTCGAAGATATAAGAAGGTTACTGGAGCTTCCCGTAATTGATGAAACGCACTTGGTACTGAGCCTTACTACAAAAGCTGAGGACTTGTTGCAATGTGCCAACTATTTTCAAGGATTACCCGTCGACAAGTTTCTGTTTACTAAGCTTGATGAGACGTCGAGTTATGGCACGGCTCTTGAGGTCCTGTACAGGTACCAGCGACCTGTGTCATATCTGACCAATGGTCAGAACGTTCCTGATGATTTGGAAATTGCAACCCTCGACAAGCTCCTGAAACTGATTTTTGAGGGGGCAGCATAAAAGTGGATCAGGCGGAGCGATTGAGAAGTCTTGTGAATCAAGGGCCTATACAGACTGCTGCTTCGAAACAGATCATTGCTGTCGCCAGCGGGAAGGGGGGAGTTGGAAAAACAAACTTCTGTGTGAACTTTGCCCTTGAACTGCAAAAAATCCACAGGTCACCGGTAGTGCTTGATGTTGACTTGGGATTTGCAAATGTAGATGTGATACTTGGGGAGCGGCCACGACACACTATTGAAGATTTGTTGAATGGATTCAGTATTTGGGATGTCCTTCAAGTCAGCGCCACCGGATTACCATACTTGTCCGGCGGGGCAGGTCTTACCGAATTGCACACCCTGTCGAGGGCGCAAGTACTTCACTTGAAAGAGGAATTTAGCCGGTTGGATGACCGTTATGACACCGTCTTGTTGGATTGCAGTGCCGGACATAGTACCAACAGCGAGCAGTTGATTGCCGCTGCTACACAACTTATCGTCCTGACAACGCCCGAGCCCACCTCCATTGCGGACGCATACGCCCTGCTGAAGATGCTCTCCGTAAATGGTCAACTGCCGCAAGTGGTGACCGTCGTAGTTAACCGTGCCAGCGGCATTGTCGAAGCGAAGCTTGCAGCAGATAAATTGAAACTTGTTGCGGCGAAGTTTCTGGGTGTTAATATAGACATTCTTGGATTTATTTTGGAAGACGATGCTGTTCCTCAGGCTGTCATGGCGCAAACAGCCCTGCTGTTGAAGTATCCGCACAGTAAGGCTGCCAGTTGCATTCAACAAATTGCAAGAAACTACTTACATATTGATGAAAGGTCGGAGAGACGGGGTTTTTCAAAGTTCTTGGAACGTCTTTTCGGAGTATATTCGCATACGCAAAGCGAGAAATTCATATCGTGACGGAGGTCCAAAATGAGTGACATACAAGTTGTTTTGTTTACTTCAGCAGATGAAACCTACGGGGTTCCTGTGAACCAAGTTCAATCCATAGAGCGGCTTGAAGAAATCACACCGGTGCCAAATACCCTGGCCTTTGTTCAAGGCGTTGTGGAATTGCGCGGCGAAATTGTCCCAGTGATTAACCTGCGAATTCGAGTCGGGGCACAGGCGCTGGCGAAACCGTCAGATGATGCTCGCATTATCGTTGTTGAAATTGCAGCAGTGCATGTAGGTCTGGTCGTAGATTCCGTGCTTGATGTAAAGACGCTGGATGAAGAATCGATTCAAGCACCGCCGCAGCTGATTGGCGGACTTGAGGCACGGTATTTGTCGGGCATTGCGAGAACTGATGAACGTACGCTGGTGCTTTTAAATCTGGAGAAAATCCTGTCAGAGGCACAGGAACAGCAACTGCAGCAAGTTGAGAGGAGTATTCAGGGTGAGTGACGCACCAGAGTTTACGGATTACGTTGCAGATATCTTAAAGGAAGTGGGCAATATTGGTGCCGCTCATGCTGCAACGGCATTGTCTGAACTCATTCAGGAGCAGGTGAACATGACCGTACCGTCGGCCCGCATGGTTCCCTTCCGGGAAGTACCAGAACTTCTGGGAGGCGAAGAGATGCTGAGCGCCGGGGTTATTACACAAATTAAAGGGAGTTTGTCGGGAAACCTTTTGCTTGTGATGGCAGCAGAGAGTGCTGTGCAACTTGTCACGAGACTGTTGCCAGCGGAGAGCAAAGGGGTTCAGGATTTTACGGCCATGGACTTTTCGGCACTGGCCGAAGTTGGGAACATTCTCGGGGGCTCATTTATCAATGCCATATCAGATTTGACAGGTTTCACGTTGCACGTGACCGTTCCCGGTGTTGCTGTTGACATGGCTGGCGCCATTCTGAGTATTTGCCTGTTATCGGCTGAACTCACGATGGATGAAGCTTTGCTGGTAGAAACAAGTATCTCCCAAGGAACGAGCAGTATTGATGCACATATCATCCTGATTCCCGAGCCTGACTCGATGGACCGGCTGCTGAAAGCCTTGGGGGCTTGACAGTGCTAGATACTGGAAGACTGTCGGTCGTGCGAATTGGAATTGCGGATGCGGGCCTCGCGAGCAAGCCGCAGAGAATTCGGACAAACGGGCTTGGCTCTTGCGTTGGTGTTGTGATTTATGATGAGCGTTCGGGGATTTGCGGCCTCGATCACGTTATGCTGCCTCACGCACCAAAAGGAAAACCTGTGACTCCCGCAAAGTTTGCCGATACAGGCCTACCATGGCTTGTAGAGAAGTTGTTGGAATCTGGCGCCGAAAGAAGACATCTACAGGCAAAGTTGGCAGGGGGGGCGCAAATGTTCTCGTCTGCTTCGGGATCGGCGCTGCTTAGAATTGGTCCGAGAAACGTTGAAGCAGTGCTCGAATCGTTGCAGGAGTTAAAAGTTCCAGTGGTGTCGCAGGACGTAGGGGGATCAGCAGGACGAACGATTGAGTTCGACCCTGCGACCAGTGTACTGCATGTTCATACGGCTCTCGAAGGTACATGTGAAATATAGGAGAAACGCTTACTGCTATAGTTAAAGGAGTATTTAAAGTGGAAGAGGCCGTCTTGGTGACAGTGCTGCTTGTAAGCGGCATTGTGTATTACATGTACAAACGCATATCGAAGGTGCAAAAGGGTAGCACCCCGCCCGGGATTGGACAGTGGCTTCGAGGCCTATCCAATGCCCAAGCAGGTACTGAGTCTCATCTGGCCAAGCCTCGCCCGCCGGTTCAAGGGCAATCAGAGGATGGGTTTACGCCCGTCATTCAAGAGCAAATCACTTCCATGTTGGACGAGGTGTATGAAGAGTTTGTGTCTGAAACTGCTGAAGTTCGAACTCAATTCGCACAGGAACTGGAACGGGTGCAGAAGGAATTGAACAGCCGGTTGGAGCAAATTGAAATGAAGCTGGATGAACTGAACAGCAAAGACTCTGCACCAATTGTCAACCCGCCTGAGGAACAGGAGTTTTCCGCTGCAGGACGCGCCGACCGGACGAATCTCGGTGATTCGGTTTCCAACTTGAAACCTGAAGCGGACTCGGAAGACGAGCGTTCTTCGCTGCAGTCTCACCCGGTCAGTGAAATGCCTGCTGCCGCTGAGGCAGACAAATCGTTTCAAATACTGGAATACCTCTACAGTGGAAAGACTGTGGCTGAAGTCGCCTCAAGCCTGGAAGTGGGAGTGGAAGAAGTAGAACGCGTGAGGCGATTGCTGCAATCTCCACCGTCGAAATGAATGACTATGCGGACATAGGCAGAAATTCATTGCTGTTGTACTGCCCGTTGTGGTATATTAAATGGCAGTGTAAAAGCCCACGCATTGTGGAGTACACACGTTTGTGGATAATGATTCTGGTGCCGTCAGGTGTGAATCGTTGCAGAAGCAAACGGAGGACTAACCAATTAGGAGGAACAGTATGGCGATTATTTCAATGAAGCAGTTGTTGGAGGCAGGTGTTCATTTTGGACACCAGACACGGCGATGGAACCCGAAAATGTCAAGGTACATTTTCACAGAGCGAAACGGTATTTACATTATTGATTTGCAAAAGACCGTTCGTAAGGTGGAAGAAGCTTTTAACTTTGTGCGTGATCTATCGGCTTCCGGAAAAAAGGTTTTATTCGTCGGAACGAAAAAGCAGGCACAAGATGCGGTGCGCGAAGAAGCAGAGCGCTGTGATATGCACTTTGTCAACCAGCGTTGGCTGGGCGGTACGCTGACGAATTTCAAGACGATTCAAAAGCGTATTGAGAGACTTCTAAAGCTGGAGAAAATGGAAGACGACGGGACGTTTGATGTGCTGCCGAAGAAGGAAGTTGTTCTACTTCGGAAAGAAAAAGACCGTCTTGAGAAATTTCTCGGAGGCATTAAGGGCATGAATGGCCTGCCTGCGGCGATGTTCGTTATCGATCCCCGAAAAGAGCGTATTGCTGTGGCTGAGGGTCGGAAATTGGGTATTCCCATCGTTGCGATTGTAGATACAAACTGCGATCCGGACGAGATTGACTATATTATTCCAGGAAATGATGATGCAATTCGCGCTGTGCGCTTGCTCACCTCAAAAATGGCTGATGCTGTGTTGGAGGGGGCTCAACAAGTGGAAGATGAGCCGTCTGAAGAAGCGGAAGCTGAGGCGGAAGTGGAGACAGAAACCACAACAGCATAATACTAGCGGGGTTGAAACGGGCGATGAGGCAGCGGAAGCGCGTTGCCTTATCTCCTTTTTTGTGTAAAGGCCTTGGTATGTAAGGCTCGCGTAAAATGCGCTTGCTCAAAGAAGGCTAAATTGAGAATCATCGAGATAAAGGAGGACCTATGTCAATGCAGGTTACTGCACAGATGGTGAAAGATTTGCGAACTCAGACGGGCGCTGGAATGATGGATTGTAAAAATGCGCTCAAGGATGCAGACGGTGATATGGAGAAGGCTCTGAAAGTTCTCCGTGAAAAGGGCCTTGCATCTGCGTCGAAGAAATCCGGACGGGTGGCGTCTGAAGGGATTGTTGAGGCGTACATACACGGAGGCGGCCGCATCGGCGTTCTGCTCGAGGTAAACTGCGAAACCGATTTTGTAGCAAAGAACGATGATTTCAAGAATTTTGTCCGTGATATAGCGATGCATGTCGCAGCGGCAAATCCAACATATGTACGTCGAGAGGATGTCCCGGAGGATGTCCTGACGCAGGAAAGAGAAATTGTCAGGCAGCAAACGCTAAATGAAGGCAAACCGGAGAAGATTGTGGACAAGATTGTCGAGGGTCGAATCGATAAGTATCTTTCCGAGATTTGTCTTCTGGAGCAAGCCTTTGTAAAGAATCCCGATAAAACGGTGGACCAACTGGTAAAAGAAGAGATTGCTCATATTGGTGAAAACATATCTGTTCGGCGATTTGCTCGCTATGTTGTTGGAGAGGGAATTGAAAAGGAAGAGAAAGATTTTGCAGAGGAAGTCATGGAGCAGGTCGGAAAATAATGTGCGGTGAGGGGACACTGATGGTGTTCCCTCTCTTCAAGTTTTTCTTGAAGACCGGTGTTTATTGAGGATTGGCTACATATGGAGGAATGCGAATGGCAACGCCGAAGTATAAACGGGTTATACTCAAGCTTAGCGGAGAAGCGTTAGCCGGGCAACAAGGCTTCGGCATCGACCCGAACGTAATTCACAACATTGCGCAACAACTTGCAGAAGTTGTTGAGTTGAAAGTTGAGGTTGCTGTCGTCGTTGGCGGCGGTAACATTTGGAGAGGTATTTCAGGAAGTTCCAAGGGGATGGACAGAGCAACCGCTGACTACATGGGCATGCTCGCTACGGTTTTAAACGCTTTGGCTTTGCAGGATGCACTTGAGCACCTTCGTGTGGACACACGCGTTCAGACGTCGGTGGAAATGCGACAAGTAGCAGAACCGTATATCCGTCGCAGGGCGATTCGTCACTTGGAAAAAGGCAGAGTTGTCATTCTCGCCGGCGGCACTGGGAATCCGTATTTTTCAACGGATACAACAGCTGCGCTGCGCGCGGCTGAAATTGAGGCAGAAGTGATTCTAATGGCCAAGAACGGGGTGGACGGCGTCTATAATGCGGATCCCCAGGAAGACCCTGATGCGGTGAAATACGATGAACTTGGGTTCTTCGATGTGCTGAGTCAAGGGCTGGGAATTATGGATTCGACGGCTACATCACTGTGTATGGACAATGATATTCCTATCTTGGTGTTTGCGTTAAATGAAATTGGAAACATTCGACGCGCCGTCATGGGCGAATCGTTGGGGACAATTGTGAGGAGGAAAACTCGTGCTTGACAGTGTGATGAAGTCGGCTAAGGACAGAATGGAGAAAGCCGTTGACACATTGCGAAGAGATTTGGTCACTGTGCGTGCAGGGCGCGCAACGCCGAACATGCTTGACAAGATTACAGTAGAGTACTACGGATCCCAGGTGCCTGTAAATCAAGTGGGCAATGTTACCGTACCTGAGCCTCGACAACTGGTGATCACACCGTGGGAAAAGAGTATGCTGTCAGAAATTGAGAAGGCGATTCAGAAGTCGGACTTGGGCATCAACCCGACCAACGATGGCGTTGTTATTCGGCTCATCATACCCGCTTTGACTGAACAGCGCAGGCAAGAGCTGGTGAAACAGGTGCGTAAGATGTCTGAGGAGTCACGAGTTGCGGTCCGAAATATTCGTCGAGATGCCAATGACGATCTGAAGAAGGCTGAAAAGCAAGGTGACATTTCAGAAGATGAGAACCGCCGTGGCATGGAAAAAATTCAAAATCTAACCGATAAATACGTGTCGGAGATTGACAGCGTTACGCGCGGTAAAGAAGAAGAATTGACTGAAGTTTGAGTTTTGGACGCGGCTTTGTGAAACGCGAGTTATAGTGTATTGCTTGGGGGGGTTAAGTTGTTCAAGGCGATTCGACGCAGGTTCTCAAAATCGAACGATGCCCCGGCGAAACGCATTGAACAAGGGAACCTCCCTGTTCATGTAGCCATCATCATGGATGGAAACGGCCGTTGGGCAAGGCGTAGAGGACTGCCGCGCATAGCTGGGCACCACGCAGGAATGCATAAGGTTCGAGACGTGATTCGTGCCTGCGACGACATTGGTATTCAGTGTTTGACGTTGTATGCCTTTTCAACGGAAAACTGGAAGCGGCCCGAAAGTGAAGTTGAGTACCTGATGAAGTTGCCGGAGGAGTTTTTTCGCACTGAAATTGATGAACTGGTCAGTCGGGGCGTGCGGGTAAACTTCATTGGTGATACCTCTAAGTTGCCGTCCTTTACGCAGGAGACTGTCCGCAGAACGCTTGAAAAAACGGTTCACAATACGGGGATGCAGGTTACCTTTGCGCTGAACTACGGCGGGCGTTCGGATATTGTAAGTGCAGCACAGTCCATCAGCGGCCGAGTCAATGCAGGTGAACTGAACTGGTCAGAGGTAACAGAGTCTGTGTTTTCGAATTACCTGTCCACCGCGGATACGCCAGACCCGGACTTGATGATACGGACAAGCGGTGAGGTACGCCTGAGTAATTTTATGCTGTGGCAGGCTGCATATTCGGAGTTTTGGTTTACTGACGTATTGTGGCCGGACTTTGGCAGGGCGCAGTTGGAAGAAGCGATTGCAGACTATCAGCGCCGCAAACGACGGTTCGGCGGTTTAAAGTAGGTGGAAGCATGCTGAGGACAAGGGTTGTCACTGCTGTACTGGGTGTGGTTATCGTGCTAGCCTTGCTCTTATGGGGCAACATTCCGTGGAAAATCACGGTGTGGCTCGTTACCTTGGCCGGAGCAGCGGAATTTGCCGGAATTGTAGGCTTTAAGCGCTGGAGCGTTATGTCACTGTGGTCATACTTTGTCGTCTCGTTGATTGAGTGGTGGCCAGCATGGCATATGCTGATTGTAGTACAAGTTATTGTTGGCGTTGCACTGGTGCTTCCGGTGCTGATGAAGAACCGCGTCACGGTGTCGCAGTCTGCGACAGTGTTAATAGGTTCCCTCTATATCGGTTACGGCGGTGAAAGTCTGACCTCAATTCGCGCTCTGTCACACGGATGGGCGTGGCTTCTCTTGTTATTAATTGTCATTTGGATGAGCGATACTACGGCTTATTTGGTTGGAGGTCGGCTGCAGGGACCAAAGCTGTGGCCGGCTATCAGTCCAGGTAAGACTGTCAGCGGTGCAATTGGCGGGATTGTTGGTTCTGTTGCGGGAGCCGTGATATTTGGATGGCTAGCGATTCGCGGGTTTGATTTATTCGCATACGCGACCATGGGAGCGTTGATTTCTGTCGCTGGGCAAGTTGGAGATTTAGTGGAGTCAGCATATAAGAGGTCGGGAAATGTCAAGGATTCCGGCCATCTGTTACCTGGGCACGGCGGGATTCTGGATCGTATCGACAGTTTACTGTTCGCCGCTCCGTTAGCGTTGTATTTGATTACGTCCGGGGCTCCGACTTGGTTTCAATGACTGAAGTTTGAACCGCAGTGAGGTGGATGGAGTGACTGTTAAGTTATCAATTTTAGGGTCCACAGGCGTAATCGGAACGAAAACCCTTGAAGTTGTCCGGAACACACCTTCTGAGTACGAGGTAACTGCTCTCGCTGCTGGACGGAATGTTGAAGAACTTGCAAAGCAAATCCGTGAATTCTGTCCCGTCTTTGTCTCGGTACAGGACGAAGAATCACGGAGTCGACTCTTGGCATTACTGAAGGAGAGTAACGACATATCGGTGCCGGACATTGGCATAGGAGACAGCGGATTGCTCACCGTCGCTGATGTCCCGGCGGATGTTATGGTGACTGGAATTGTCGGGGCAAAAGGACTTTTGCCTACTTGGCAGGCCATTTTACGCGGAACGACAATTGCACTCGCGAACAAGGAGACACTTGTAAGCGCTGGTGAGCTCATCATGCCCCTGGCCGTGGACAAAGGAGTCCCCATTATTCCTGTCGACAGTGAACACTCGGCTCTTCACCAAAGCCTTCGTGCAGGGAGCGCCAGTGAAGTGCATCGGTATGTGTTGACAGCTTCCGGAGGCCCTTTTCGTACTTGGTCACGAACACAGTTGGAAAACGCAACTGTCGAGCAGGCTCTGAAACATCCCAACTGGACTATGGGAAAAAAGATTACCGTCGACTCCGCTACAATGATGAACAAAGGTTTGGAAGTCATCGAGGCGCATCATTTGTTTCAAGTTTCGTATGATAGAATAGAAGTGGTTGTTCACCCTCAAAGCGTCATCCACTCCATGGTTGACTTTGTGGATGGTTCGGTGGTGGCACAATTGGCTACTCCAGACATGAGGCTGCCGATTCAGTATGCCCTGACCTTTCCAAAACGGATACAGGCTCCATGGCCGAGATTATCGCTTCAGGAGTTGCAGACGCTTACTTTCGAACCACCTGATTTCGAAAGATTTCCAAGCCTGAAGCTGGCCTATGAAGCAGGTAAGATGGGCGGGTACGCGCCTTGTGTCCTCAATGCGGCCAATGAGGTTGCCGTGGGTGAGTTTCTTGAGGGAAGGATAACTTTTCTGGAGTTGGCAATCCTTGTAGAACGAGTCTTGGAAGCGCATCAGCCAGGAAGGCCTTCATCGTTGGAGGATGTTCTGGCTATGGACAAGTGGGCGCGCCAAACTGCTCGGACAATGATAAGAAAGGGCGGGTGAGCAATTTGAGCATTGCCCTTGCCGGTATCTTACGTTCAGCCGTAGCGATTATCATCGTGTTCATGGTGAGTATTATCATTCATGAGTTCGGACACTATTATGTCGCTAAACGTGCTGGTGTAGCAGTTCCGGCTTTCTCGATTGGCTTCGGACCAAAGTTGTTAAAATGGCAACGCCGCGGGACTGAGTTTTCACTCAGGCTGTTTTTGATTGGCGGGATGGTTCAACTTGCCGGAGAAATGCCGCAAGATGCCCTCTTTAAAAGAGGGGAAGAGGTTGCGGTTCGTCTCAATGAGAGCAATGAGATTATTCAGGTTGGCGACAAGCGGGATGTTCCTGAGGGGATTGTGGGAACCCTGCGCGATTTGGATTTAAATGAACGCATGATGATGACCCTTGAGACTGATGCTGGCGTTGAGACTTACCCTGTAAAATCCCACGCCAAGCTGATGACGAATGCGCGCAGTTCCATGCCGTTAGTGGAGAAGCATGAGCAGGTTTTGGGCAAGCCCTTGTGGCAACGAGCTGCGATTATTCTGGCAGGTCCGTTCATGAATTTTGTTCTGGCGGCGGTCCTGTTCAGCGCATTTTTCTGGCATACGGGTTTGCCGGTCAATCAACCTGTTTTGGGCTCCATTGTTCCTTCTTCACCTGCACAGCATGCGGGACTGCAAAAAGGTGACAGAGTGCTGGCTGTGGATGGTCACAAGGTGACAAGCTGGAGCGGGCTGGTGACTCAGATACAGTCAGACAAAGGGAAGCCCCCGAATCCCATTCAGCTAAAGATTCAGCGCAACAATACAGTTCGAAACATCACTGTAACGCCTGAATTCAAACAAAACCGACCGATGCTTGGCGTAGAAAGTCCGCTCACTTATAATAAGTTCAAGGCAGTCGAGCACGGAATCAGTACGGTGTACGTCGGCAGTATTCAAACAGTTCATGCCTATGGCAACGTGATTGTCCATCATCAGTACAAGCAGCTCTCTGGTCCTGTGGGGATTGCAGATGTCATTAGCAAGGAAGCACAGGTCGGGGTATGGCATGTCGTGATGATAACGGCCATTTTGAGCTTGAATTTAGGGCTCTTCAATTTACTGCCCATTCCTGCATTAGACGGCGGAAGACTGCTGTTTATGGTCATAGAAGCCGTCCGGGGAAGAGCGGTTGACCCGAGCAAAGAGGGGTACATCCACCTTGTTGGATTCGCTTTATTGATGCTGTTTGCCGTGGTAATCACGTATCGCGATGTTACGCGGCTGTTTTAAATGTAGCTGGAACCTAGGCACGCCGGGAGTAAATCTGCCCGGCGTGTCCGTTGAAAGATGTGAAGGAGGCAGTCATGCGGCAATCACAACTCTTTTTGAACACATTGCGCGAAGTACCTGCTGAAGCAGATGTTGCCAGTCATCAACTGATGCTTCGGGCCGGTCTCGTGAGGCAACTGACAGCAGGGGTTTACTCATACCTGCCGCTTGGGTATCGAGTTTTAAACAAAGTCGAGAGTATCGTTCGTGAAGAAATCAATGAGACGGGTGCTCAGGAGGTATTGCTTCCGACAATACAACCAGAGGACCTGTGGATTCGGTCTGGCAGAACGTATGATTATGGAGACGACATGTTCCGCTTTAAGGACCGGCACGACCGGGCAAGTATTCTCGGTCCAACACATGAAGAAGTCGTCACGATGTTGGTACATAACGAAGTCAAGTCCTATCGCCAACTGCCTCAGGTTCTGTATCAAATTCAGACGAAGTTTCGTGACGAAGCGCGCCCTCGGGCAGGTCTGCTTCGGGGCCGTGAGTTTCGGATGAAGGATGCCTACTCGTTTGAAACGGATGTAGAGGCATTGGATAAGACATACAGAGCCATGTACGACGCCTATTGCCGCATTTTTGAACGGATTGGTGTAAAATACAAGGCAGTTGAAGCCGACGCAGGAGCTATTGGAGGCAAAGGGGGCACACATGAGTTCATGGTGCTTTCCGATGCAGGCGAAGATACTATCGCTGTTTGTACAAGCTGTGAATATGCCGCAAACCTTGAAAAGGCATCGACAAATCCTTTGCCGGTGCCCGATACGACGACAGAATTGTCTCCCGAAACAGTTCCGACGCCTGGAACCAAGTCGATTGAAGACTTGACATCTTATCTTGGCGCTGAACCTGCACAAATTATAAAAGTTGTCGTCTATGAAGCAGATGGACAAGCTGTAGCCGTGTGCCTTCGAGGAGACCACCAGGTTAACGAAGTGAAACTGAAAAACGTTCTGGGAGCGAGTCATGTAGAGTTGGCTTCGGCTCAGGTGGTTCTGGAAAAGACAGGGTGCCAAGTTGGATTTGTACCTCCCACTGTGGACATTCCGGTCCTTTTCGATCGCGATATCGTCACGGTCACGGACGGCGTCATGGCGTCAAGGGAGCAAGATACGCATGATATTCATGTTGTCCCCGGCAGAGACTTTGAGGTGAAGCGAGTGGAGGATTTGCGGGATGTGGCCGACGGCGACACATGTATGTACTGCAAAGCCCCCTTAAAGTTCCAGCGCGGGATTGAAGTTGGCCACGTTTTTAAACTTGGAGATAAGTACAGCAAAGCATTCAATGCAACATATCTGGACGAAGCGGGAAAGGCACAAACGATTTTAATGGGGTGTTACGGACTCGGGACGTCCCGTTTGCTGCCGGCAATCATTGAACAGTGTCATGATGATGAAGGTATCATCTGGCCCATTGCCGTAGCGCCGTTTCATGTACACATCATTCCTGTCAGCGTGAAAGACGAAGAGCAAATGGGAACCGCCAGTGATTTGTATCGACGGCTCACTGCGGCAGGCATTGAGGTGTTGCTGGACGACCGCAACGAACGTCCGGGAGTAAAGTTCAAAGATTCAGACCTCTTGGGTCTTCCCGTGCGTCTAACGGTTGGACGGAAAATAGTAGACGGTCAGGTGGAATTGAAGACGCGTAAAAATGGTCAGGTTGATGTTTTGTCTGTGGAAGAAGCATATGAGGCAATTTTGAGGATTGTAAAGTAATGGAGGGGGATTATGGCTGAGTCTGAACTGCCCCAGGCAGAACCTGCTCATGAGCCTGAAGCTAGCAAAACGTCACTTCCTGTAGACAGCATCGAGAGAGTTACCGTAAAATTGCGTTCCAAAAGAGTGGAGGTACATGCAGTACCCCCTTTTTTGTCTCTTGACAACGCTATTGAAAGCGGTGATTCCAATCTGCTTTCTCAAGCACAGTTGGCCATAGAGAACTATGGCTTGATAGAAGCCGTGTGCAGTGAAGTGTTCCCAGAGGGAACTGCCAATGTCCAGATTCTTCCGCCGAAGTGGCCCTACCCGGTCACGGACGCACATGTCAAGGCAGTTCTTGAGGGAATCATCGACTGGTACGCAAAGGAGGAAGCCATTGCTAGCAAATGGCTTCAACAAGCGGATCGGACAGTCGTTCGTGATGACAGTCGAATAAACGTGGAATTTATGTTGTCGAATCAGTCTGAGGTCAATGCGCTCGAGAAAAAACGGACTGGTATGCGGTTGTCGCGAAAATGCGAGGAGGCCTTTGGTCTCCATCTCAGCTGTAAATTTAGTGTCGCCGCGGCCTCAGAGGAACTGTCAGAAGCACTGCGGCAGCAGTTGGCTGAGCAAGAGCGAAAAGAGGTAGAACAACTGATGCAGGAGCAGGAAAGCATCAGTTCCAAAAAATCCGCGGCTGCCGAACAAGCGCCGCAAAAAGAGTATGAGGGTCGGCGACGGCGCCAGGATAGCGGTCCGGCAGTTCCCCTCACTCTGGGGCGCGGTGTTAACAGCGAAATTCAGCCAATCCACGAAATTGTCGATGAGATGCGCCGGGTGGCCGTAGAAGGCAGAGTGTTTGGTCATGAGGTGCGAACGCTTCCGAGCGGCCGGGTGTTGGTGCAGTTTAATATAACCGATGAAACGGATTCGATTGCTGCGAAGACCTTCATCAAGAATGATAAACAGATTGCAGCCCTGGAACCCTTGAAGGACGGCGTTCATATACGCATTCAGGGGAGCGTGCAGTTTGATACTTACGCTAAAGAACTGGTCTTTATGATTCAGGACATGGAGCCTGCGCGCGCTGCAGCACGGGTGGATGAAGCCGATGAAAAGCGCATAGAGTTGCATATGCATACAACCATGTCGTCTCTCGACGGCGTCGCATCTGTGGACACGCTCATCGAACAGGCTGCCAAATGGGGCCACAAGGCCGTTGCCGTCACCGATCACGGTGTCGTTCAATCGTTTCCGGAGGCATACGATGCCGGCGCAAAACACGGAGTAAAGGTCTTGCTTGGAGTTGAAGCCTATGTTGTGGATGACGGCACTCCAATTGTGTATCGTTCCACAGACCAAACTCTTGCAGCTGCCGAATACGTTGTCTTTGATACAGAAACGACAGGACTGAACGCTCGCGAAGATACTTTGATTGAAATTGCGGCAGTACGCGTGAAAGAGGGCCGCATTATCGACAGCTACACTACCCTGATTGATCCGGAGCGGATGCTGCCGAAGAAAATTACTGAGGTAACGGGAATCTCCTCAGACATGCTTCACGGACAACCGAAGCTTGAGACAGCGTTAAATGAGTTTCGAGAGTTTACGGGAGACGCTGTGCTCGTTGCTCACAACGCAGAATTTGACATTGGCTTTCTGGCACAGTGTGCGAAAAGAATCGATATGGCGCCGTGGGAGCAGCCGGTTATCGATACATTGTCTCTTGCCCGTGCACTGTACCCTGGCATGAAGAACTACAAATTGAAGACACTGACCAACAAGTTCTCAATTGAACTGGAGAATCATCACCGCGCTCTGGCAGATGCTGAAGCAACTGGAAAGCTTTTTATGAAAATGTTGATGGATGCCCAGGAGCAGGATATCACCAACCTAAGTGAATTAAACGGCCTCTCAGCCGATATGGACGTGAGCCGAGTTAGACCGTTCCATGCCACAATTTTGGTGCAGAACCAGACAGGTCTGAAAAACTTATACGAACTTATCTCTCTTTCTCATACGAAGTACTTGTTCCGAAATCCAAGGATTCCCCGAAGTGAATTGGTTCGGTTTCGTGAAGGACTCTTGGTAGGGACGGCTTGCCGTCAGGGTGAACTCATTGAATCGTTTATACGCGGTAAATCGGAAGAAGAGATTGAGGAAATTTGCCGTTTTTACGATTATTTGGAGTTGCAGCCGTTGGACCACTATGAATCTCTCGTTCGAGATAATATTGTTCAAAGCATGCAAAGCATTCGTGATATCCAACGTCAAGTGGTTGAAATCGGAAAGAAGCTGGAAAAGCCGGTAGTGGCGAGCGGAGACGTACACTACGTGAATCCCGAGGACAGCATCTATCGGGAGGTCTTTCTTCAGTCTCTAAGCAGCTCGACTGGCGTGCAACAGCCGTCTCTCTACTTCCGCACCACTGCTGAGATGATGTCAGAGTTCGAACACCTGGGCGAGGATGCAAAGGCTGTGGTTGTCGATAATCCTAGTCGTGTGTGTGGACTAATCGATGATGTTAAGCCGATTCCCGACGACTTGTTTACTCCTGTTATTGAAGGTGCAGAAGAGGAGATGACCCGTCTTTCCTACGAAAAGGCTAAGGAGTGGTATGGAGACCCGTTGCCGGAACTTGTGGAAGCTCGTCTGAAGAAGGAATTGGATTCCATTATCTCCAATGGATTTGCTGTCATTTATCTCATTGCTCACAAGTTAGTGGTCAAATCGCTGTCAGACGGCTATTTGGTTGGAAGCCGAGGCTCGGTTGGGTCCTCGCTTGTGGCGACAATGTCAGACATCACAGAGGTAAATCCTCTCCCGCCCCACTACCGCTGCCCAAATTGCAAGCACAGTGAGTTTTTTGAGGCCGGTGAATATGGTTCTGGATACGACCTGCCGGAAAAAGAATGCGATGTCTGTAAAGTTCCGATGATTAAAGACGGTCAGGATATTCCGTTCGAAACGTTTCTTGGTTTTAAGGGAGACAAGGTACCTGATATTGATCTCAACTTTTCTGGAGAATACCAACCTAGAGCTCACAAGTTTACAGAGGAAATGTTCGGGAAAGACCATGTGTTTCGCGCTGGTACCATCTCTACAGTTGCCGAAAAAACAGCATATGGCTACGTTCGCAAATTCGCGGAAGAACGCGGGTTGATATTGCGAAATGCTGAGATAGACAGGCTGGTTAAAGGGTGTACAGGAATCAAGCGCACGACTGGACAACACCCCGGCGGTCAAATGGTTGTACCAAGTCACTTGTCCATTCATGATTTTTGCCCTGTACAGTACCCTGCGGACGACAAAAATTCAGACACTTACACAACGCATTTTGATTATCACTCTATCAGCGGACGTCTTCTGAAGCTGGACATTCTTGGACATGACGATCCGACTGTCATTCGTATGCTTCAGGATTTGACCGGAATTGAGCCAAAGACCATCCCCTTGGACGACCCACGCGTGATGGGGTTGTTTAGCGGAACCGACACTTTGGGTGTGAAACCGGAAGAACTACGGTCCGCCACAGGAACCTATGCGATTCCGGAATTCGGAACGAAATTTGTCCGACAGATGCTGGAAGATACCCGTCCAACCACATTTGCGGAACTTGTTCGGATTTCCGGCTTATCCCACGGTACCGACGTGTGGCTCAATAATGCCCAAGAGCTGATTCGCAGTGATACTGCAACCTTGTCAGAAGTTATCTGTGCCAGGGATGACATTATGATTTATTTGATTCACAAGGGTCTGGATCCGTCCAAGGCGTTCAAAATTATGGAGTCTATTCGAAAGGGCCGGGGTGTCAAGCAAGAGGAAGAGGACTACATGAAGGAGCATGGAGTCCCGGACTGGTATATTGAATCAGGGCGCAAGATTAAGTACATGTTTCCAAAGGCTCACGCTGCTGCGTATGTGCTGATGGCAGTAAGAATTGCCTGGTTTAAGATTTACCATCCACTGGCTTTTTACGCGACTTATTTTTCTGTGCGTGCAGACGACTTTGATGTCGAACTGATGGCTAAAGGTCGAGAGGCTATCCTCGAGAAAATCAGAGAGATTGAGGAAAAAGGAAACACTGCTTCGCCGAAAGAAAAGAGCCTGATGACCGTGCTCGAAGTTGCTTTGGAAATGGTTACGAGGGGGTACCGCTTCCTACCGGTAGACCTTTATGAGTCGGATGCTGTAAAGTTTCGAGTCATGGAAGACCAGAATGCTCTGTTGCCGCCTTTTGGAGCTATTTCTGGTGTTGGCGTGAACGCAGCAAAAAGTCTCTATGAAGCATGCAAGGAGGGGCCTCTGTTGTCCGTCGAGGACTTGCAGTCCAGAAGCAGGGCGTCTAAAACCGTCATTGAAATTCTCACATCGCTTGGCTGTCTCGAGGGACTTCCCGCGACAAACCAGTTGTCTCTGTTTTAACAAATAAACAGAACGAGTCGACACGACCCATCGCGTCGCTTTGACAGGGGGTACAGCAGGTGGACATTTATTACTTTGGACCAGAAGGAACGTTTACACAACAGGCAGCCATGGACTTTGTCAACGTCTGTGGCTGGCCGCAGGCTCAATTAAGACCTGTTTCATCCATCGCGGATGCCTTGCTGACGGTACAACAGGCAATGGCGCAAGCACATCCAGCCTTTGCTTGTATCCCGTTGGAAAACAGCATTCAAGGCAGCGTAACGGCAAGCTGGGATGGACTCGGTCACAAAGCCTCGTCCGCATTGCCACATCCGAGCATCGTATCCGCATTAAAACTCTCTATTCACCAGAACTTAATGGTCAAAGATAGTTCTGTATCTCTGTCTGAGTTGAAGACTGTATATTCTCATCCACAAGCTCTGGCTCAATGTCGCGACTGGATTTCACAGAATCTTCCGCAGGCGGTTGCAGTGAGTGCAGAAAGCACCGCTGCAGCTGCACGGCGCGTGGCGGAAAGTCAAGACAAATCCGTGGCAGCCATCGGAGCGGCTGCGGCAGCGAAACTGTATCAGTTGTACCTAGCGAAGGAATCTATTGAGGACATTGCCAATAATACAACCCGGTTTGGATTGGTCGGTGATGCTGCCCTATTCGAGTCCGCTGCAGGCGGTTTTGTGGTGTCCTGCAAAAACCATTCAAACGGGAAACCGAAAGAGACACTCAGTTTGCTTTTAAGCCAGGTTGAAAACAGTCCCGGCGGACTGTCAAAAGTGTTGAAACCGTTCTCAGACAGCCATTTTAACTTAAATCGAATCGAGTCTCGTCCTGTTGGGACCCATTTGGGGACTTATGTGTTTTATATTGACGTAGAGTACGATTCGGTGAATGGCAAACAGTACTGGTCTCAAGTGGAAGATGTATTGTATGACCTTGGCGTCGAGGTCAAGGTATTGGGTCACTTTTGCGAGTTCTGAGCCGGTCGGACTGCAGTTCTGCGAAGGAGTGCGAGGGCTGCTCCTCCCATTGGAATTAAGAGAAGCGTGACAAAAAAGTAGGCAGGAGTAACAAACAGCATATAGGACTGGATGGCTGAGGCGTTTTTCCAAAACAAAATGCTGCCCGTCCAGACTAACATACCGGCCGGGAGTGTAATGTGTTTCATGCTGACAAGTCGGAGTGCAGAAGCGGTGTAGTTACACAAAGCATAAAAGAAGATGGAGATTTTAAGAAACAGTGTACCTACTGTCGTCAAGACAATAATGGTGTCTACGCGTTCTACGAATTGCCCGAATTGAATGCTGCGTGCAACTTCAACGCCTGGGAATGCCAGGTAGGCAGCAGCGGGTCCCAAGACCGTGGTCACTAGCAGAGTTCCAAACAGCAGAGTTGCGGTGACTACGCCGCCTGCTATCATTACATCCTGAGCAGCCTTGTCTGGACGCTTCAGAGAAGTGATGAATTGCAGTCCAACAATGAATTCCAAAGCAAAGGAAATGTCCGGCGTGATGGAGGCCCTTAAAACCGGTGTCCAACCATTGGCAAGGATGGGGGTCAGTTGGTGAAAATCCGCTTTGGAAACGGGCATGACGATGACTGCCAAAATGGCAGCAAAGGCAATCAATGAGACGAGTTCTGCGGTCCGACCCATGACTTCAATCCCCGCGTAGGCAGCATACACCACGGCCACTATCATCGCTGCATTAATGAGGTACAGAGGCGACTTGGGAAGAATTGTCGTTTCAACGAACAGGTTCAGTTCTCTGACTAACATGGCTGTTGTGACGACAAACCAGACAATGATGAAAAAATGCATGAGGAAACCGATTGCTCTGCCGTACCCCTGCTCAATGGCGTCCGATAGTACTGCGTTTGGAAATACTTTCAGAAAGATGTAATACACTAGAGTTGCGACTGTGGTTCCAGCCATAAACAACAGCGCTGCAATCCAACTGTCTCGAATGTCAAAGTGAGCAAACGCAAACGGAATGGTTACAAATCCGGTGCCTAATATGTTCCATATCATGAGGACCACAAACTGCAGCCGGGAAATCCGTTCAGACATGTACAAGACTCCTCATACCGCTTGATAAAGCCATTCGGTCAATGGCATGAAAACAGCCTTAATCGGCCAGAGCAAGTCTACGCTTGACCACAGTCTCAGAGAGACCATACTGGAAAACACCAGTGCCAGCCCGAGGAGTGATAGTTCGACCAACCAGTCTTGAAGTTTTCGCTTCGGTTTTACGGCAATCCAGTAGACAACGGTAAACACTGTAAACACTGCTGCAATCCAAGTCATGTTGTCTCTCCCTTTCTACCTGCTTTTGGCGGAAGTTGCTGCGGCGTGTAGTCCTTGTTCGGGCTTGATGAACTCAGGCCGTTTCTGAGAATGTGGAACTTCACGTCATAGGTGACAGTCGCGGCTTGAAACGTTGTGTCCCAGTCTTTACTAAACCGGCGCCACGCCGTCGGATTATGCTGAAACAAAACTGTGCCGAATTTTACACCGTCAACCTTGCTGGCCTTGAGTTTCGCCATAGTGCTCTGCATTTCAAGTTTCACATCCTGAGCAAGGCTTTTTTCCAGTTGATTGATGGTTTCCGTCTTCATAGCCGTGTTCTGACAGACTCGCAGAACTTCTGCTTGTCCGTCCAAATGAACGGTGTAGTGAACATGGGTTCCGGATACAGCGGGTACAACCTTCACATGGGTTGAAAGAATGCGAAATGTGTTACCTGTGTCTGCCGCGTGAGAATTTTTGCACGGGAAGTTCATGACAATGTTGTGCGTTGGGCCTCGAAACCAGATTAATCCCATCGTCTCTTCGTTGTTTAGCCAAGTTGTAACGCGTCCGCTGTGAAAAACACCAATCCCCGAGATCTTGACAGCACCGGCTTCTGTCTTCTTCAAATCCGTCATAATTGGGGACTTGGACGCTGACAGAAACTCACGCATCACGCGGAGTTGAATGCTGTCCAATTGCTTTGAGCGCTCCCCGTATTGTTTGACGAGCTGTCGAATTCCCATTGCGTTTACGCTTTCCGGAGCCGTATCTGCTGTCAATAGGGTCCTAGCTGAACCTTGTGTCAACAAAAGCAACTGATTACGGCGGTAATTTCTGTCCCGTTCCAAGTAGTCGAACGCTCGGTCCAATCCTTTTTCTGCATAGGATTTCCCAAATACAAACATTGTATTGTGCGGCAGAAAGGTTTTTCTGGGCAATTCCAACTCAAACTGTTGCATAGCATCTTCAATCGTTCTTCCTTGAACCGATTCCACCAGGCATTGGCTTTCGGACGATTTGTCCTGCTGTCCGGACTGACCCTGGGGACGCACAATTTGGGCTGTAACCTGAACGGTTTTGTCATCGATTTGATCGACTCCCACGGCAAGAACGATATTAATGTCATCTACTTCCGTCATGTCTGGTGTACAGCCCGTCACAAAGGCCAGTAGCAAAAGGCCCAGGAGAGCAACAGAGGCAGCCTTTCTCGGTTTCTGTTTGCTGTGTTTGGGCATCATTGTCCCGCCTTCGGACCTGGTTTCGGAGTGTTGGTTCTCTGCCTGTCTTGAAGGTGATACATGGCAGGTCGTGTCTTCATTGCCCACCAAGGTGCGCGAAATACCGCATCTCGCATATCTCCCAAAGTAGCCGGGGCAACCGGCGTCATATAGGGTACGCCGTAGGAGCGGAGGGAGACCAGATGCGTCACGAGGATTAAGCCGCCAATCATAACTCCATACAGTCCCATCAATCCGGCTAATGTCAAAAAAGCAAACTGAAGAACGCGCGTCGTATTTACGAATGAATAGGATGCCAGAGTAAAAGAAGCGACACCCGTTGTGGCAACAACGATGACCATGCCGGGGGATACGATGCCAGCGTTGACAGCGGCATCTCCAATAACTAGACCACCCACAATACTTACAGACTGGCCCACAGCCCGGGGCAGTCGTTGGCCGGCTTCACGCAGTGCTTCAAAGAAAAACTGCATCAAAAATGCTTCCACAACAGTGGGGAAGGGAATCCCTTCGTGCTGTCCTTCCAGACTGATAAGCAGCGGTGTGGGGATGAGGTCCTGATGGTATGACAGCAGTGATACGTACAACGACGGCAGAAGGATTGACGACCAAAACATCAGGTTGCGCAAGAACCGAACAGGGGTTGCCAGCCAGTAACTCGAATACATGTCTTCTGGTGAATTGATAAACTGCAAGAAGGTCGCCGGCACTAGCAGAGAGTGGGGTGAACCCTGTACCATAATCGCCGCGCGACCCTGAACCAGTGCAGAAATGGTTTTATCGGGCCGTTCTGTCGACTCCGTTGTTGGGAATATAGAGAGCGGAGCGTCCTTTGTCATTTCGCGGATATAATTTATGTCAATGATTGCATCCACGTCAATGCGGGCGAGCCTTTGTCTGACTTCCGTGACTAAGTCTTTGGAGACAACACTATCCACATATAAGAGTGTTACGGCGGAATGAGTCAGCGTCCCAATACTTGTACTTTCAATCTTCAAATGTGGTGTTCTCAGCTTTTTTCGAATCATTGCCAAATTGGTTTCCAGGCTCTCCGTGTATGCTTCTTGAGGTCCTTCAATAGTGGGTTCGCCTTGGGAGATCTCAATGGCTTTTCCCGGCATGTTGCTGACGTCAATGGCAAGAGCTTCGCTGTTGCCGTCGAGATAGATAGCAATGCGGCCATTGGTCAACGCGCGATGGAGGTCTGCCATATTCGCTAGGTGTTCCACTGGAGCGGAAGCCAGCACGTGTTCAACGTCTTCAAGGGAGTTCAGTGTATTGTGATATGTTGTTATTGGGCTGAGAATACCGTGCTGCATATTCTGGCGGTCTGTGAGTGCGTTGATCCAGGATACGTGGAGTTCTCCCCCGGACACAGTAATATGCGAGACCTTTACGTCACTGCAGTTGTCCCATGCATCATTAAACTCGGATTCAAACTCCTCCAGGCTCTCCGGAACTGGATTGTTTGGAAGTGAATCATCCAGCTTTGTTTCGAACTTACGGATGCTCTCATTTGACTTCCTGTTTCTTCTCGAATTTTCCTGACCGTCACGACGCATGTCGTTCCCCCCCGTTGGTTTTGTTATTCCCATGGAAAGACGCAAACTATGCATAAATTGAAGGATTCTGGTGGCAAGATAAATCATCAGCATGAGAGATAAATTTTGGATAATATCTTGCCGGCTGTAACAAGTCGAACCTGCGGAGAGATACACGTTGAGGTTTTATCCTTTGCTCACTTCACTTTGGGTAGTCGTCCTGCAAGTGATATTGGCAGGACTCGCAATGGTTGTGACCTGGTACGTGCTTAAGTATCAACTGACCATGCGCTTAAAACGCTTGATGCAGGACAAATATGCGGAAAATCTCTGGGAAGGAATAACAGCACTGCGTCATGTGGGTATACAGACGACCTTTGAAAACGAACTTCGTTCTGCGAACAGTGGAATTCTCTATAAGCCTCTCGGGTCGAGCAGGAATTTTCCCAATTTCGACGGACTGCTGTTTTCTCCCGTACAATTAACGGATTGCCCTTTGGATAGTTCTGTTCCTGTGTCTGTAAGGACTGTGCTTGGGAAGCATTGTTCCCGTCCAATGGTCTTGTCCATGCCCATCATGTCTTCAGCCATGGGCTACGGGGTCGCACTGAGCAAATCCTTCAGTCTTGCGCTGGCGAAAGGGACGGGAGCCGCTGGTACGGCATTTAATACGGGGCAGGGACCCGTCCTGCCGGAACATCGGAGCAATTCCAAACGGATGATTGTTCAGTATCACGGCGGGTTTTGGCGGGCATCAGACGATATGTTGGCACAAGCGGATATGATTGAAATTCGTTTTGGTCAAGGGGCGAATGCTGGCGCAGGAACGCCAGTTCCCACAGATCGAATGCCTGAGGATGTATTTCGCGACTTTGCTGCCATGGCTGACAGTACATTTGAACAGTTGTATATACCTGCCGGGATGCCCGATGCAAAAGACCGACGTGAACTGAAAGACCTTGTAGAGCACTTGCGCGGGATTGGGAGAGGTGCGCCGATTGCAATCAAGTTGGCGGCGTCGAACAATTTGGAACAGGACTTGGAGGCGGTGGTGTATGCCGGTGCAGACGTGGTGGTGTTGGATGGAGCACAGGCCGGGACCCACGGTTCCCCTGCCATCCTGGTAGATGACTTCGGGTTGCCGACTTTGGCCGCCCTGTGCCGGGCCACCCGGTATTTGGAGCATGTACCCTCGCGCAAGCGGCCGGACGTTGTTGTGTCTGGCGGAATCAGAACACCTGGTGATGTATTAAAGGCCGTTACCTTGGGAGCAACCGCTGTTTATATGGGGTCCGCTGTGTTATTTGCAACAACCCATACACAAATTTTAAAACCGCTGCCGTTTGAGCCTCCGACGCAAATTGCCTGGGCAGAAGGCGGTTTTGCGGATGACTTTAGCATAGAAGAAGGGGCCCGTAGTCTTGCCAATTTCTTAACAAGCTATCAGGAGGAGTTACAGGCAGGAATTCGGGCATTGGGGAAGACGTCGTTGTCAGAGTTATCAGAGTCGGATTTGGTTGCATGGGACAAAGAGGCAGCCAGAGTGACGGGTCTCACTCTGGTCTGAATGCGGGAGTGTTCTCTTTGCCTTTCACTGTGCCGTCCCTGTGTGCAAAAGGGGGAGGTGTGACGACCGCGTTTTCTGATGGATTCTTCGGCGGCTTACCTGGTTCATTGAATTACGCTTGAACTTTGCGCTTAGCGAGTTTGTCGCGCTCGCCCTTGTTCAGGACACGCTTTCTCAAACGCACGTTCTCCGGCGTGATTTCACACAGTTCGTCGTCTTCTATATAGGTCATAGCCTGCTCTAGAGACAACGTATGGGCCGCTTTCAGTCTGACGGTTTCGTCTTTTGTAGCAGAGCGCACGTTTGTCATATGCTTTTGTTTGACTACGTTGACGGTTAAATCATTTTCGCGGGTGTGTTCGCCTATTATCATACCCTCGTAGACGGTTGTTCCGGGAGTGACAAACATGATTCCGCGATCTTCCAGGTTTTGCAGGCTGTAGCTGGTGGTGACGCCGCCTTCATTGGCAACCAGCACGCCCTGTCTGCGCGTAACCACATCGCCGCGCCAGTCTCCGTATTCCAAAAAGCGATGGTGGAGAATGCCGTATCCTTTGGTCATCGTCAGAAACTCTGTACGAAAGCCAATTAATCCTCGTGACGGTACGTGGAATTCAATCCGTGTAGTTTCACCTGACGCAGACGGCTCCATATGCACCATTTCACCTTTTCGTACCCCCAGTGCTTCTACGACAGAACCGACACTTTCAGAAGGTACGTCAACAACCATGAACTCAATGGGTTCTAAAACTCGAGAGCCTTCATTATGAAGGATAACCCGAGGCTTCGACACCTGCAGTTCATAGCCCTCGCGGCGCATGGTTTCAATCAGAATGGACAAGTGCAGTTCGCCGCGGCTGGCCACGAGGAATGCGTCAGCATCATTGGTTTCGGTGACTCGCAGGCTGACATCCGACTCCAGTTCTGTCATGAGCCTCTCACGAAGTTTCCTGGATGTGACGTGAGTGCCTTCCCTGCCAGCGAGCGGGCTGTCATTGACCATAAAAGTCATTTCCAAAGTGGGTTCATCGATGGTGAGCAGCGGCAGTGCTTCCGGATGCTCTGGATGACAGACCGTCTCACCTACAGTGATGTCCGCAATGCCGGCAACTGCCACAATATCACCGGCGTAAGCTTCGTTTACCTCGACGCGTTTCAGACCTTCAAAGGAGAACAGCTTGGCGATACGTGCCCGGCTCGGGTTGCCTTCGCGTTTCATGACAATGATGTTGTCACCCGTGCGAATGATGCCTCGGGCAACACGACCGACGCCAATTCTGCCCAGATAGTCATTGTAGTCGAGCATGGTCACCTGCCATTGCAGCGGGCCCTCGGTATCTACCTCTGGCTGTGGAATATGGTTGATGATGGCGTCAAACAAAGGCTTCATGTTTTCTCCCTTTGTGTCCACATCATTCGTAGCTACACCAGCAAGCGCGGAGGTATATACGACTGGAAATTCACATTGTTCCATGGAAGCGCCCAATTCAATAAACAAATCGAGCACCTCGTCAACCACTTCCGAAGGTCTGGCATTGGGACGGTCCATTTTATTGACAACAACGACAGGTACAAGTCCTTGCGCCAATGCCTTTTGCAGGACAAACTTTGTCTGCGGCATAACCCCTTCAAAAGCATCCACGACCAAAAGTACTCCGTCCACCATTTTCACAATCCGTTCGACTTCGCCGGAAAAGTCCGCGTGTCCCGGAGTGTCAACTATGTTGATGCGGGTGTCTCCGTAGGGAATGGCGGTGTTCTTGGCGAGAATAGTAATGCCTCGTTCCCGCTCCAGGTCATTGGAGTCCATCGCCCGCTCTGCCAAATGTTCATGTTGATGAAACAAGCCGGATTGTCGTAACAGTTGATCGACTAGGGTGGTCTTGCCGTGATCGACGTGTGCGACAATGGCAACATTACGAAGGTTAATACTTGCTTTCATGATTTAGCTCCTTTAGGTTCCGCATTCGCGCGGTCTATGCGATACTCAAAATACCATGGGGAACGGGAATCTGCAAGAACAGGAATTGCAGGTTTGCTCATCGAGTGCTATAATAGCACTGTTAGGCTTCGGATAGGTTGTGACGACAAGAGTGGGGAACAAACCCACTCTTTCATTTTTGAAAAAGGCGATTTACGTCTTCAAAAGGTAACCGAAGCAATGGTAACCGAAGCAGAATATTGTATCAACAGCGAGGAGGAACACCTGTGCCCAGTGAACGCGTAACTGACATCGTGGAACGAATGGCACTGCCAATCCTGGAGCAGGAGGGGCTGGAACTGGTTGACGTCGAGTACAAGAAAGAAGGTCCAAACTGGTATCTGCGTGTCTTCATTGACAAAGACGAGGGTATCGACATAGACGATTGTACCCGTGTCAGCGAGCAGCTCTCAGATTTACTTGATGAGGCTGATCCCATTCAAAATGCCTATTTCCTCGAGGTCTCGTCTCCTGGCGCTGAGCGTCCTCTAAAGAAACCGGCTGACTTTGAGCGTGCTGTTGGCAAGAAGGTTTTTGTCTCCCTTTATGAGCCGCTTCAAAAACAGAAAAACTACGAGGGAAAATTACAACAGTTCGATGGTCAGCGACTAGAACTCGCCTATTTTCAGAAAGGCGTGCCAAAACAGATTGCAATACCATTGGAAAAGGTAGCAGCGGCAAGGTTGGCC
The DNA here is from genome assembly GCF_016406125.1 of Alicyclobacillus sp. SO9. NCBI lineage: Bacteria > Bacillati > Bacillota > Bacilli > Caryophanales > Alicyclobacillaceae > Alicyclobacillus > Alicyclobacillus sp. SO9. Next base: position 2,388,368 of record NZ_CP066339.1, read on the forward strand.
GTAGACTTATAGCAAATGAGCCTGTGTCGAACAGAGGCCGTGCGGTATCTTGACTGAGTATTGTTGCGGAATCAGAAAGGGGGAGACAAAACTTCATGAACGTCGATTTTATTGAGGCGTTAGATCAACTTGAGAAGGAAAAAGGCATTGACAAGGACACCTTGTTGGAAGCCATCGAGGCAGCGCTCATTTCCGGGTACAAAAGGAACTTCAACTCTGCACCCAATGTCAGGGTGGAAATTGGCAGAGACAGCGGTGAAGTTCATGTGTATGCTCGCAAAAATGTGGTGGAGTCTGTCAACGACAACCGCTTGGAAATTTCGTTAGACGCGGCCGTGGATATTGATGGTTCTTATCAGGTCGGAGATGTTGTGGAGATTGAAGTAACACCTCGGGAGTTTGGACGAATTGCTGCGCAAACGGCTAAACAGGTGGTGACGCAGCGCATTCGAGAAGCTGAGCGGTCCATTATTTATACGCAGTTCAGTGACAGGGAAGAAGAAATTGTCACGGGTGTTGTGCAGCGTGTTGACTCGAGAGTGGCCTATGTCGATCTCGGTCAGACAGAAGCGGTCATGCCCTCTGCGGAACAAATGCCGACAGACAAGTTTCGACCGGGAGACAGGGTGAAGGCTTTCATTACCCGGGTTGAACGGACGACAAAAGGACCGCAGGTGGTCTTATCGAGGACACACCCCGGACTATTAAAGCGGTTGTTTGAACTGGAAGTGCCCGAAATTTTCGAGGGTGTGGTCGAGGTCAAGTCTGTGGCTCGGGAAGCGGGGCACCGTTCGAAGATTGCTGTGTACTCGGCCGATCCCGATGTCGACCCAATTGGAGCCTGCGTCGGTGCCAGAGGCATTCGCGTTCAAACGGTGGTAGGCGAGCTTCACGGAGAGAAAGTGGATATCATTAAGTGGAGCGACGACCCGGCTGAGTATGTCTCGAGTGCCCTGTCTCCTGCCAAAGTTACCGAGGTGCATATTCAGGAAGAAGAGAAGACCGCTCGTGCTATTGTACCGGACCATCAGTTGTCTCTTGCTATCGGCAAGGAAGGCCAAAATGCACGTCTTGCGGCCAAGTTGACCGGATGGAAGATTGACATTAAAAGCGAAGCCCAAGCTGCTGAAATTGGCATGTTTGGCCGGATTTCAGACGATGCAGATGATGAAGACGACGGTTTTGGTACATTGGCAGACGACTGGCTGAGCGAGCCGTAGCATGAAAATGCTCCATCTGCATCTGGCTTTAGTGAGGAGGTGAGGCTCCATGCCGCGCGTAAAAAAAGTGCCGCTTCGCAAGTGCGTAGGGTGTCAAAACATGTTTGAAAAGCGTGGACTGCTTCGAGTGGTGTTGACGCCGGAAGGCAGCATTGAACTCGATGATACGGGAAAGCGCAATGGACGGGGTGCCTACCTGTGCAGGAACGCAGATTGCCTCAAGCAGGCGCGCAAGCGAAAGGCGTTGGAGCGGGCCTTTAAGCAGTCGATTTCCAGCCAGGTGTATGAACAGCTTGAGCAGAAGCTTGGTACCTATGTGCAGAAGGACTGACGTGTGAATTGGCTGCTGACTTTCGAAGTAAAAGTTTGTCTTTGATTGGATTGGCGCGAAAAGCGGGAAAAGTGTCCGTAGGCAGTACGGCAAGTTTTGCTGCAGTAACAAATCGCTCGGCAAATGCTGGTCTGTTGGCTGTGGATGCCGGCGGAAATACGTCAAAAAAATTCCGCGATAAATGCGCTTTTTACAATATACCGCTTCTTGAAGTCTTCTCAAAAGAAGAATTGGGTCGAGCGTGTGGACGAAACGAAGCGACGTTGGTGACTGTGAATGACCCCGGGTTTGCAGCGAAACTCATCGAGTACTCTGGGGAGAACTAGTGGGGGTGTAGCCTTTGACGAAACTGAGGGTCTACGAGTACGCAAAGCAACTGAACATGTCGAGCAAGGAAATCATTACAATACTAAATCGATTGGAACTTCCTGTTGCCAATCATATGAGTGTGATGGATGACAACATGGTAGATAAGGTCGAGCAGTTTTTTAAAGATGTAAAAGCCAAGGCGGCACAACGCCATGCTTCAGAGGTGGAGAAAGAGCTGAAAGAAAAACAAAAGGCAAGGGAACGTGCGGCCAGAGAAGCGGCTGCGCAAGAGAAACGAGAACAGGCGCGCGCGATGCGGGATGCTCAGGCGGCGTCACGTCAACGTTCACAGACGCAATCTGGTGCTGCGGCTGCATCTACGACTACTGATAAGCCGGCACAAAGGTCTGTGCCTGCAACGGGGGTGAACAAAACGGCAGAGGTCTCATCCCATAACTCGGCCGCTGCAGCATCTGCGACACCAAGTGCTGCCAGTCCAGTAAATCGGGAGCATTCGGGAGATACACAAGGTTCGAGTCAAGGGAGCCAAAACCAGAATCAGACCGCACCTGAAAACAGGGAGTCACAGCAAGGACAACGCCCGCAGCAGGGTCTGCAGAACCAAGCGGATCGGCAGGGGCAGCGTCCGTCGCAGTCAGGTCGCCCGTCACAGTCGGGTGGTCCGTCGCAGTCAGGTCGTCCGTCACAGTCGGGTCGTCCGTCACAGTCAGGTCGTCCGTCGCAGTCAGGTCGCCCGTCGCAGTCAGGTCGCCCGTCGCAGTCAGGTCGTCCGTCGCAGTCAGGTCGCCCTGACAACCGAAGAGACGGTGGACAGCGTCCGCAAGGCGGTCAAGACTATAGGAGCAATGGCGGCGCAAATGACCGAAACCGACAATCCCGACCCAATGCAGGAGGAACTCCGGCAAGAACTACAGCAACTGCCGGTCAGGCCGGTCAAGGAGCGCGCGGTGCCAGTGGTCAGGGCAGCAACGGCAAGCGTAAACCTGATAATCGAAACAAAAGTCAGTACCAAAAGAAAGAAAAATTTAATGAAGACAAGTTGATGAATCGCTCGGGTGGACGCCGCCGCGGACGGGGCAATCAGAATCAGCAGCAGCAAAGGCCGCAGAACAAACCGGCACCGCCGAAGAAGATTTCGGTGGAAGGTGCGCTTCCGGTGGGCGAATTTGCAAGAATGCTGCGCAGAGAAGCATCTGAAATCATTAAGAAACTGATGTTCCTTGGTATTATGACGACCATCAATCAGGAGATTGAAACGGACGCCATGGAGCTGATTGCCGGGGAGTACGGAGTCGAGATGGAAGTTGTGGAGCCGGTAGACGAAGAGGTCGTAGAGATGTTGTTCGTTGAGGATAAGCCCGAGGACCTGGTGGCTAGACCTCCTGTTGTCACTATTATGGGCCACGTCGATCACGGTAAAACGACACTCCTCGACGCGATTCGCGACAGCCGTGTTGTAGCTTCCGAATCAGGCGGAATCACCCAGCACATCGGTGCTTACCAGGTAGAGGAAGACGGCCGCAAGGTAACATTCCTTGACACTCCAGGGCACGAGGCATTTACAACCATGCGCGCGCGGGGTGCTCAGGTAACGGATGTAACGATTCTGGTTGTCGCGGCAGATGACGGCGTCATGCCACAGACTGTCGAAGCCATTAACCATGCCAAAGCAGCCAATGTGCCCATTATTGTAGCGGTGAACAAAATTGATAAGCCTGGTGCAAACTCCGACCGTGTAAAACAAGAGTTGACCCAGTATGAACTGGTTTCTGAAGAGTGGGGCGGAGATACAATCTTCGTTGAAATTTCAGCATTGAAGCGCGAGGGCCTGGATACTCTGTTGGAAATGGTGCTGCTTGTGGCAGACGTTCAGGAGTTAAAGGCAAATCCTGCAGCGCGGCCGCGGGGTACGGTTATCGAAGCCGAACTGGATAAGGGCCGCGGTCCTGTTGCTACAGTTCTCGTCCAGAATGGAACACTCCGTGTGGGCGACGTTGTCGTAGCAGGGACCAACTTTGGACGCGTTCGTGCCATGGTCAACGATCACGGGCGGCGTATTCAAGAGGCCAGCCCGTCAACACCAGTAGAAATACAGGGTTTAAATACGGTTCCGAGTGCGGGCGACTTGTTTGTGGTTTATGACGATGACCGTTCTGCAAGAAACGTTGTTGACAGAAGGACAACCAGGGAACGAGCTGAGCAACTGGAAAACACCTCACGCGTTACGCTGGATGACTTGTATCAACGGATTCAGGAAGGAAATATGAAGGACCTCAACGTCATTGTGAAAGCCGACGTACAAGGGTCCGTCGAGGCCCTGGTTCAAGCCATCGAGAAAATTGAGGTGGAAGGGGTTCGCGTCAAAGTCATTCACAAGGGAGCCGGCGCTATTACAGAAAGTGACGTTTCTCTTGCCAGTGCGTCCAACGCAATTATCGTCGGTTTCCACGTGCGTCCGGATGTGAATGCCAAGCGTGCTGCAGAAGCCGAAAAGGTAGAAGTCCGGCTGCACCGTGTGATTTATAATGCCATCGAAGAACTGGAATCCGCCATGAAAGGCATGCTTGACCCTGAGTACAAAGAAGTGGTTCTTGGTCACGCTGAAGTGCGTGAAGTCTTTAAGATTTCCCGGGTCGGGACAGTAGCCGGCTGCTTTGTCAAGGAGGGGAAAGTCACGCGTGACTCGGAAGCCCGGTTGATTCGAGACGGTGTGGTCATCTACGAAGGAGCGCTTGATACTCTGAAGCGCTTTAAGGACGATGCCAAGGAAGTCGCGCAAGGTTTTGAGTGCGGGGTTACATTGGAGAAGTTCAACGACATCAAGGTTGGAGATATTGTAGAGGCCTTTAAAATGGAGGCCGTTAAGGCAACCTAAGCCAGTGACATCTCCAGTCTAAAGGAGGAATGACCATTGGCTCGCCTGCGTGTACACAGAGTGGCGGAAGAACTGAAAAAAGAAATTGCACAGATGATCCGCACTGAAGTCAAGGATCCGAGAATCGGATTCTCCACCGTGACCCGAGTGGATTTGGCCAATGACTTGCAACATGCCAAAGTCTTTGTAAGTGTGTTTGGCAACGACGAAGAGAAGCAAGCAACGCTGACAGCTCTGCAAAAAGCTGCGGGGTTTATTCGCGGGGAAGTCGGCCGCAGACTAAGACTGCGGTTGACACCGGAATTAGTATTCAAATTGGACGAATCTGGGGAATACAGTGAACATATCAACACTGTGATTAAGCGACTCCATGAGCATGACCAAAACGAGTAGAAGCATTGTGTCCAGTGTTGAGAAAGGAGGAGAGGGTGTGTCGAAATGGTTGCCTGTACCGAGGAACACGGAGGAAGTGGAAACTGCGGCACAGAGACTCAAGGCATCTGATGACTGGCTGATTGTAACGCATGAGAGGCCGGACGGCGATGCCTTGGGCAGTGCTTTTGCTATGGCTCATATCATGCAGGCTCTGGGAAAGCAGTGGACATTTATCGCGGCGGATCCACTTCCCATCCGGTTTTCTTACTTGCCTCTGTTTGAGAAAGCTGTCATTGCTTCTGATAATGTGACGCGCACCTTTTCTCACGTCGTCTCACTGGACTGTGCGGATATGGAGAGATTTGAAGCACTGCACAAGTATTTAGATAAGGACGTCGAAATTATCAATATTGACCATCATCGAACCAATCCACAATATGGAGCGGCTGCTATTGTGGACGCTGAGGCGTCAGCGACCTGTGAACTGGTATACCATGTCGCGCGTGAGTTGGAGATTACGCTCAGTAAGGAATTGGCCACCTGTTTGTACACTGGACTATTGACCGATACGGGCGGTTTTGCGCTGCCGAACACAACCCGGGTGGTTCACCAAATTGCCGCGATTCTGCTGGCATCAGGTGTACTGCCCTATGATGTGGCTGAGCCAGCCCTGGAATCTCGTTCATGGGAACAGATGCGTCTATTGAAACTGGCCCTGATGAATCTGACTGTGTCCGAAGACGGACGCTATGCTGCGGTATACGCCACACAGGCGATGCTGAAGGAGTCCGGGGCGACACAGGATGATGCAGATTTACTGGTCGGTTTTGCACGGGGCATTGACACCGTAGAAGTTGGCCTGTTGTTTAAGGAACTTCCCGACGGTACAATCAAAGCTTCACTTCGCTCTAAGCGCTATGTAGACGTGTCAAGGATAGCTCAGCACTTTGGCGGAGGAGGACACGTCCGCGCAGCTGGTTGTACGCTCGGGCATGACTTGGAAGAAGCGATGAACGCAATTATTGAGAAAGTAAAAGAGGCCCTCGATACGTAATGGGAGAAGCAACTGGTGTACTGCTTGTCAACAAACCAAAAGGCATGACTTCCCACGATGTGGTCAATCGTGTTCGAAGAGTATTTCGGCAGCGGAAGGTCGGACATGCTGGAACCCTTGACCCGGACGCAACCGGTGTCCTTGTCCTTTGTCTTGGCTATGCGACACGGGTACTCGAATACCTTACAGCTGACGACAAGGAATATGAGGCGCAAATCGTGTTTGGTACTGCCACAGATACAGACGACGCCACTGGTGAAGTGATTGCGAGACGGGACGCTTCAGCCCTGACCGAAAGTGACGTCATGTCTGCCTTGGGAAAATTTCAGGGTGTGGTGGCACAAAGGGTTCCTGCGTATTCTTCCGTCCACATCCAGGGGAAGAGAGCGTATGAACGTGCTCGGGCAGGTGAGGACTTTACTTTGCCGGAGCGAACAGTGACGATTTACTCCGTAGACTTACGTTCTTTTTCTTCGGGTGACAGCGCGACCGGGAACCTCCATGTTGCGTGCTCCAAGGGTACCTATATCCGGTCTCTTTGTCGGGATATTGGTGAAGCAGTGGGTGTGCCGGCGCATATGGGTGCGTTGAACAGAACGAGATCGGGCGTGTTTTCCATTGAAAAGACGGTAACGCTCGAGGAACTGGAAACCAGCGAACATCCTGAGCGGGCTCTGCAGCCTGTCGTATCGGCTCTTTCTCTATCTAAGATTTTTGTTGAAGAAGATGTTGCAAACCGTCTGTCCGTCGGGCAGCGCGTCTGGGTTTCGAGACCTTTCGAACCAAGCGGCAGTGAAGACAGAGTAAGTGAGGATAGAGTAGCAGTGGTGTACGATGGCGCGTTGGTTGCAATTTCCGAGGTGAAAGACAGCGAGTCGGACAACTGGCTGTTACAGCCTGTGAAGGTATTCTGGAAAAAGGATAGGTAGCATGGAGATATTTGAAATATCTAAGATTCCGCCTGAAAGTACGACTGCGATGGTACTTGCTATTGGAAAATTTGATGGAATACATATAGGACATAAGGCTATCTTACAGCGAGCGAAGACCTATCAAAGCCAGGCGGACGATTTGGCTGTGATGAGTTTGTGGCCCCATCCTGCTTGGGTGCTCGGGGGGCAGAAAGCGTATGAACGTTCCTTGACACCTTTTGGAGAAAAAGTACGGCGCTTGGAGGAGCAGGGCGTTGACAAGTTGTACAGCGTGCAGTTTTCCACAGAGTACGCGAAAATCTCGGCGCAAGAGTTTGTCAGGGAACATTTGTCTCGACTGAAACTGAAACGCGTTGTCGTGGGCGAGGATTTTCACTTTGGCGCCGGAGGCAAGGCAGATGTTGCAGACTTGACCCGGCTTTGCGAGGACATCGGCATTCCGGTGACGGTGGTCGATCACGTTGAAGAACACGGCATCAAAGTCAGCAGTTCCCAGATTCGTGAGCACATTACTGCAGGCCGAGTGGATGCGGCTGAAGCGCTGTTGGGACGGTCTTACTGTATCCACGGAAGAGTCGTGGAAGGAGATAAGCGAGGCAGGACCATTGGTTTTCCAACAGCAAATTTGCAAGAAACGGACTTATACGTACTTCCTGGTTCCGGGGTCTATGCAGTCTCTGTTGCTCTGGTCCAGGAAGGCTATAATGAGCAAAACTGGTTTGGGGTCATGAACGTTGGGGTCAGGCCCACGGTGGACGGCACGAAGTTTCAAATGGAAGTTCATTTATTGGATTTCACGGGTGACCTATATGGTCATATCATCGAGGTATCCCTTCTCGGTCGGGTTCGAGACGAACAAAAATTTGAGAGTATAGAGGCTTTGAAGGAACAGATTACGAGGGATGTAAAGACTGTACGCGAGATGTTTGGCTTAGTTCAAGACTAGCTTCACGCCGAAAATTTTCTTGAAATCCGATTCAATGTTTTCATCGGCGGAAATGTAGACTTGCTCACGTAAAGACGATTGATGGCTGATATTGACGGCTTTGCCCCCGTCAATGTAAAGCTGTAATTCATCCATGTTGACACCTACTTGCAGTGTGAGCAATTTGGCCATTCGAATTAAGACATACATCTTTTTCAATCTGATGGGACCTTTGTTTTCCAGCAGGCTCGATATATCTACCAGTTCCGAATAAGTTAAACCGTACAAGTTGGACGAGAGAACGAGGTATGCCGAGTGTTTCGTCCATTTTTCTGTGTTTACGTAGGTTCCGCAACTTTCAATATTGGCTGTGACCCATATCAGTTTTCGGTCGGAGTCGGCTAACCCGTGGACTGCTTGCAGTTTGTCAAACAGCCACAGAGTGCTGGTCGCAACCGTGTCCGCAGCGCTCCGATTTACGCGAAAAATACGGGAGAAGTTCTCCAGACTGCTGTGCAACACAGAGGGAACAACAGGGGGCGTGTACTGTTGCAGGTAGTGCTCAAAAAACAGACCTTCGCGAATGCCGTTGCGACTGATAAGAATGGATTTGGCACAGGAGATGTCTGTCAGAGCTGAAATACTAGCAACACCCGCGGTAATAATGTTAGCCCGGTGTTTGGACAGCCCCTTGATTTTCTCAATGTCTGCGAGGGGCATCTCTTTCAGGGCTGACAGGTGGTTCTTAACGGAGAGAGCATCAATTTCGTATCCATGTAATCCGCCTTGTGCCTTTTCTCCATTCCTTTGTAAGTCCAGCTTTGCCGATGCACGCGCCGTGCCGCCAAGCCCAATCAGGGTCTCACAGTTCAGTTCCTTTAACCAAGAAATCTGGTCGAATTGCTGTTTCATGAACTTTTTCACCTTAGTGCCAATATTCGATTGAGACTCATTGAGAAACCTTTTTGTGAGACTGAGAGAACCGTGAGGAATGCTGACAGCGTGTACCAACTCGCGGTTGTGCATGTACATCAATTCACTGCTTGCACCCCCGATATCAAAAATGAGTGCATCGGTCACATCCAGCGTGTTGACAGCGCCAAGGAAGCCGTAATACGCCTCTTCTTCGCCGGTCAAAACTTGAAAGTGAATCCCTGTCTCTTCATAAATGGTACTCAAAACATCAGATTGATTGGATGCCTGCCGGACGGCAGCGGTAGCTACGGGGCGCCACGTGGTGACGTTGTAGAGTCGTCCTGTGCGAAGAAACAACTTTGTACAAGCGACAGCACGCTTTATCCCCTCGTCAGTGATGGCATTTGTTTCGGTCATGCTCTGGGCCAATTGAAGACTTCGCTTCATTTCAAATACAGGCCGGTATGATTCATGCTCTGTATATTCATAAATCACAAGTCTGGATGAATTCGAACCTAGGTCGATGATACCAATGGTGTTGGTGGGCATGATAACAACAACTTCCCTACGTAGTTATGATTTTCTTCCGCTCAAAAGGTTGCAAAGGAGCGGGGTTGCCGCCGAGCTGCTTCGGCAGAATGCGGCCGCGTGTCTCAGCCGTAACCCAAGGTCTGTTTCCCTGCTTTTAGAGTATAGACATATCACTTTCGTACCACAACAAAAAACAAATTCGATTTTCGCGAGCTATCTCCTTCAAACATCTTTGCTGGAGTTGACGCTCTACATATGATATAGTGTTCAGGTAGCTTACCCAAAGCCTGGTTTGATGAACCGTATCGTGGTGTTGTCGTTCCTCCGACGCATACTCCGGTACGGGAATTGACGGCTTAAATACTAGGGAGGATGACAACAGAGTATGCTGACAAACGAACGTAAGAAAGAAATCGTCGAGAAGTTTCAGACGCACGAAGGTGACACTGGATCGCCGGAAGTACAGATTGCAATTCTGACGGAACGCATTACTTATTTAACAGAGCATTTTCGAACACACAAGAAGGACCACCACTCACGCCGTGGACTCTACAAGATGATTGGTCACCGCCGTAACCTCTTGAATTACTTGCGGAAAAAGGACGTAAACCGCTATCGCGATTTAATTCAGGCATTAGGTTTGCGCAGATAGTCGTTGTTCTTTATACAAGCGGGCTGCGGCCCGCTTGGTTTATATATTGAGGCAAACTGCGAAAGACGGAACTATTGTGCATCAGTTTGATGCTAAGGAGGAATTTGGACAAGCATGGTTAAAAGACACGAATTCATGCTGGCGGGCAGGCCTGTAGTCCTGGAAACAGGGAAGCTCGCAAAACAAGCAACAGGAGCCGTATCAGTGCGCTATGGAGACACAATGGTGCTGGCAACGGTCACCGCTTCAAAGGACCCGAAAGACCTTGATTTCTTTCCCTTAACCGTGAATTATGAAGAGCGGTTTTACGCTGTTGGAAAGATTCCAGGCGGTTTTATCAAGCGTGAAGGCAGACCCAGCGAAAGGGCAATTTTGGCGTCGAGGCTGATTGACCGTCCAATTCGTCCGCTGTTTCCGGAAGGCTTTCGAAATGACGTTCAGGTTGTTGATATTGTGATGTCTGTCGACCAAGATTGTCCACCGGAAATGGCGGCCATGATGGGTACGTCCGCAGCGCTGACAGTCTCAGATATTCCGTTTGACGGACCCATCGCCGGAGTGATTGTCGGTCGTGTTGATGGAGAGTTTGTGATTAATCCAACGGTGGAACAAACGGGAAAGAGCGACATTCATTTGACTGTTGCGGGAACTGAAAAGGCGATTGTCATGGTTGAAGCAGGTGCGGATGAAGTTCCCGAAGAGACGATGCTTGAAGCGATTTTGTTCGGACACGAGACAATCAAGTACATAATCTCTGAAATTCGCAAATTTGCGGAAGATGCTGCTGTGGAAAAGCGCGAAGTCCAGCTTCATCAGGTGGATGCAAATTTAAACGAGGCTGTGCGTACTCATGCAGCAGAGGCCATTAAAGCAGCGGTCAGGAATCCGGATAAGCATTCTCGCGATGAAGCAGTGGCCGCTGTCGGTGCGGAGGCACAGGCAGCGTTGGCTGAACAATTCCCCGAACAGGAAGCAGCAATCGACGAGGTTTTGCACGATATCTTGAAAGAAGAAGTGCGGCGAGCCATCATCCACGAAGGCATGCGTCCAGACGGACGTAAACTGGATGAAATCAGGCCAATTTCTTGTGAAGTTGATTTGTTGCCCCGAGCTCACGGGTCAGGTTTATTTACCCGCGGTCAGACTCAGGCACTGTCAGTATGCACGCTCGGTGCTCTCGGTGACGAACAGATGCTGGACGGACTCGGCACGGAAGAGTCAAACCGCTACATGCACCATTACAACTTTCCTCCGTTCAGCGTCGGTGAAGCCCGTCCGCTTCGCGCTCCGAGTCGCCGCGATATCGGCCATGGTGCATTAGGAGAGCGCGCACTGGACCCGGTTATTCCTGGACCAGATAAATTTCCTTATGCAATTCGAGTCGTTTCAGAAGTGTTAGAGTCCAATGGTTCAACTTCTCAGGCAAGTATTTGTGGAAGCACTATGGCTCTTATGGATGCAGGGGTACCGATTAAAGCACCTGTCGCCGGAATCGCAATGGGGCTGGTTGAAGAGGGCGGAGATGTAGCAGTTCTCACGGACATTCAAGGTTTGGAAGACCATTTGGGCGATATGGACTTCAAAGTGGCGGGAACGGCCGCTGGTGTTACTGCTCTGCAGATGGACATCAAGATTGCAGGCATTAACCGCGAGATTCTTGAACGGGCTCTGACGCAAGCCAGAGAAGGCCGCTTGTTTATCTTGGACAAGATGATGGCTGCAATTGGCCAACCGCGTACGGAATTGTCTCAATATGCACCAAAGGTCATTGCTCTTGAAATTAAACCGGATAAAATCCGTGATGTCATCGGACCCGGGGGCCGAGTTATCAATAAAATCATTGAAGAAACCGGCGTGAAAATTGACATTGAACAAGACGGACATGTCTTTATCTCAGGCGTGGATGCAGCCATGGCTGATAAGGCGAAGGAACAAATTATGAATATTACGCGCGAAGTTGAAGTGGGCGTGACCTACTTAGGAAAAGTAACGCGGGTTGAGAAATATGGCGCTTTCGTAGAAGTCCTTCCTGGAAAAGAAGGATTAGTGCATATCTCCCAATTGGATGAGAATCGAGTGAACAAGGTCGAAGACATCTGTAAAGTAGGAGACCAAATTACAGTGAAGGTAACCGAGATTGATAACCAGGGCCGTGTCAACCTTTCACGCAAACAGGCTCTGAAATCTGGGGCAAACGTCCACAGTAAGAGCTAAGTTCGATGCGTGACTTGCAATGCAGCGGTGTTTGAGATGGACACTGAACATGGCACCACACTCCATATTGGTTTTTGAATCCTCCTTTTCAAGGAGGATTTTTGTATGTTTGGGCACGCTATCAGAAGACAAGTACGACGTGAAAGTCGAACTGAAACAGACTTTCTACAACAAGGAGGAATGATATGGTATGAGGACACGTTTCAGAACAAGGCAACGCATCGGATTGGGACTCGGCCTCGCTGTCAGTCTTGCTCTTGTTCTCACACTTGTTTTACAGCAATGCGGCGCGGGAGCGGTTCAGGGAGCGGTCAGGTCCAATAAGACGCCTGATTGGGCAGATATTGCCGAGGAACTCAACCAGCAGCCCGTCAATGCGAAGTTCGATAGAATCTGGCAGGCTGTTCCCGGTCTAAACGGCTGGAAACTGGAGATCGATAAGAGCCGCGCGCTGACCCAAAGGGACAAAGACGGTCGTGTTCACCTTGTCTGGGCACCTGTGATGCCCGAGACAGACTTGAACGATATTCAGACGGCGCCTATTTACAGGGGTCCAAAGCAGGAAAAGTCGGCAACACTCATGTTTAATGTATCTTGGGGTGAAGAACATGTGCCGCAAATTCTCAGCGTTTTGAAAGAAAATGGAATCAAGGCAACGTTCTTTCTCGACGGGGCGTGGGTGAGAGACAATCCTACATTGGCTGCGCAGGTAGCAGAGTATGGAGAGGATATTGGGAGTCACGGAATTGGACACAAAGACTTCAAGAAATTGTCCAACGTCCAGCTAGGCAACCAACTGGACACTTCTGCGAAGGTCATTGCTGACAAAACTCACGCGAAAGTGCGTTTGATTGCTCCACCTGCAGGCTCTTATGACCAGCGGCTGGTAAAGGTTGCGTCTGCGCGTCACATGAAAGTGATTTTATGGACTGTGGATACTATCGACTGGCGGCGTCCTCCGTCGGCTCAAATTGTTCACAGGGTGGACAGGCGGATTCAACCGGGGTCTCTCATCTTGATGCATCCGACTGCTTCTACGGCAAGGGCTCTTCCACAAGTTATTCATGATTTAAAAGAGAAGGGTTATGTGTTTAAGACGGTTTCTCAGGTAGTATCTGAGCAATCTGTTATCCACCCGCCTTCGGTCTTGAAAGATCCATTGTAATGACGGTATTGTATACTCATAGAAAAGAGGATAGAATGTGAAAAGATTTCCACGCCATTGCTTGAGACAATTCAACACTTTGAGTTTGCATACAAGTAACGGATAGGTTAAGGGGGATAGCAAGTGACTTACCGTCGTCAGCTTAGAAACGGAGTACGCATTGTGGGTGAACATATTCCCAACTTGCGTTCAGTCAGTATAGGGGTCTGGATAGGAACGGGATCGCGGTATGAAACTCGTGAAAATAACGGCATCAGCCATTTCCTTGAACACATGCTGTTTAAAGGAACCGAACGGCGTTCTGCGAGGCAGTTAGCCAGTGCTTTCGATGCAATTGGCGGCCAAGTCAACGCTTTTACTGCGAAGGAATATACCTGTTTTTACGCAAAGGTGCTTGATGAGCACTTTGATACTGCGGCAGATACGCTGTCGGATATGTTGTTTCAGTCGACCTTTGACAATATGGAAATGGATAAGGAGAAAAAGGTCGTCATTGAAGAAATTAGGATGTATGAAGATACACCTGATGAGTTGGTCATGGACTTATTGGCAGAGAACGTTTACATGGATCATCCTTTAGGCTATACCATTCTTGGGCAAGAAGACAATCTCAAAGGATTCTCGAGAAGCGACATACTGCAGTATGTTGCAGACAGGTATCGTCCAGAAAACGTAGTCATTGCGGTGGCAGGAAATGTTTCCGAAGCGGATACCATGGAGATTATGGAGCGGTATTTTGATAGAGATTTCCCACAACCGCACATCACATTGTCTTCCCGGATTGAGAGGCCCAGCTTCAAGACGGGTGTCAATGTCCGCATAAAGGACACGGAACAAGTCCATCTGTCCTTGGCTTCACAAGGAATCGAAGCAGGCGACCCGCGGTTATATGCACTGATTCTACTAAACAATGCTCTCGGCAGCGCCCCTAGTTCACGCCTGTTTCAGGAAATTAGAGAAGAACGAGGGATGGCATACTCGGTATTTTCGTTTCATTCCGCTTACCGGGACTGCGGAATGTTCGGTGTCTACGCCGGAACGTCCCCCGAGTACGTTGACGAAGTCTTGTCGTTGATTCACTCCTCATGTGACGACGTGGCAAAAACAGGTCTCACAGATGAGGAACTGAAGCAAGGTAAAGAACAGGTGAAGGGCTCAATGATGTTGAGTCTGGAAAGTACGAGCAGCCGAATGAGTCGTCTCGGTAAAAATGAACTCGTGCTCAACCGAGAGATTACATTGGACGAAACGCTAGCGGGGATTAATGAAGTGACAAATGAGGACATTATTTCTGTGGCAAGAGACGTACTTGGCAAAAAGTTTGCTATTGCTGCTGTAGGTCCTGTTGACAATGTGGAGTTTAACAAGTGGCAGTGAACCGTGACGCTACGATGCGAGTGAACTATAAGATTGTATCGGATAATTTCAGAGACAGCTTTTTGCCCGCATATAAAACGTCAGGTGCGGCAGGAATGGACCTTCATGCCTGCATCGATGAAGCACTCGAAATCTCTCCAATGCAGCGAGTTCGCATTCCGACAGGCATTGCTCTGCAACTGCCAACCCCGCAGACGGTAGGCCTTGTCTACGCCAGAAGCGGCCTCGCCTGGAAGCATGGTGTAGGACTGCCAAACGGGGTTGGTGTGATTGACAGTGACTACACAGGGGAGATTCAAGTGCTGTTGGTCAATTTCGGAGAGAATACGGTGCAGATTTCACCAGGGGACAGAATTGCACAAATTGTCTTTGCTCCGGTCCACACTGTGTCTTTGGTGCAGACTCCTGAGTTTTCCAAAACGGAACGAGGAAGTCGCGGTTTTGGTTCAACGGGGGTCGGTGCAGAGGACTGAGATCAAGCTCAGGTTGCTGGCGCTGATTGCGAATTGACGAATTGACGAATTGACGAATTGACGAATTGACGAATTGACGAATTGACGAATTGACGAATTGACGAATTGACGAATTGACGAATTGACGAATTGACGAATTGACGAATTGACGAATTGACGAACGGCAGCGACTTTTGCAGCCATTAGAAGGCTGTGGCTCCATGGCACCGCTTTTGAAGGACAGGCTGTTGAGTTTGGTGAGTTTGGCACATGACGCCATTCCGAGCAACTTAGGCGCGGTTGCGCAAGGGACTGGCTTTACGCAGGTCCCTCGGTTTGACTGCAATGCCCCTTGGCGGGTTGAGTCCCCATCATCAGGTAAATTTGCCGGCCGTCAAGCTGGCCCCGTCCAACATTAGATTGGGTGACGGGCTGAGGCTCTCGGGCGGGGGGCGGTCCAAGGGGGGACCCTCCGCCACGTCTGTTAGGGATCCCTATGCACCTTATTACGACGCTCGCCAACTGATAGTGATCAATTCGATCATTATTGCCGACAGGCCATTTCCAATAGGGATCCCGTTGATCCTTATCACCCACGTCCCGCCTTGCCCCCACCCACATTAGTGATCCTTGATGACACTAATGTCGTGGGCTAGGTTGGATTAGTGACCGTTGCGATCACTAACTCCGGGCCCTTCACCTAATAGGGATCTTTCCAGACACTAACAGCCTTACAACTACCTCTTACAACTACCTCTTACAACTACCTCTTACAACCACCGGCCTCACTAATTGTTGTACGTCTGTCGTGCTGACCTCAATCTGGCAGAGAGGACCCGCATTATCACCGTCATCAGTGTCCAGGTGAGCGAGTGCCATAGCGTAAAACTGTGAGAGGTGAACAACGGAAAGGGAACGTAGTACAACCTGTTGGTTCAAACCCTGTTCTGTGAAGGACAAAATACGCATTCTCTCTGAGTTGACCCGGTGTACGCTGATTTCGATTGGAAATCTCCCTGTAGCATCTCCGATAACTCCCTCTATTTAATGTTGCTCTCCTTGCATGTAATGGACGAACGGATTCTCCTTTCCATTCACCCAGTCTGCCATCCCGCCATCCCGCCAGCACCCAACTGCCTTATGCCTTTTTGCCTCTTTCGATGCCTTCCAAACATACTGCATCAGTACCCCGTCAGTTACCTTTTCGGTTCAAGTCTTGTATTCGATTTCTGAGTATTCCGGTCTTTATGATCCTTATGATTTTTATGATCTCTATGATCCTTATGAGCTGTCTGCTCATCGCAATCGGCACAACCCAACCCCCTTGGCGCTTGCGCAGCGATTTTCTGCAAGTGATTGCCCCTGAGGAAATGGGAACGAATTCACTCAAAATACTCACAGCTGTGTCTCTAGGCACATAGGCTACAGCAAATTGCAGGTTGAGAAAGGAGGGGTGTGCTCGTGTTGACTGGACGGCATTTACTGTTTGTGGGCGGCGATGCGCGACAATTGGAGGTCATTTCCCAAGTTAGTGACTACGACGCAACGGCCACACTCGTAGGGCTTGATGATGCTGATTTTCCCTTTGCAGACGGTGTCAGCCATTCGGAGTTAAACCCAGAAGTGTTTGCTCAGGCAGATGCACTGGTTTTACCTGTGGCTGGCACTGATGATAAAGGGAGTGTTAGCAGTCAATTCTGTTCTGAACCTATTGTATTGAGAGAAGCACACTTTGCAGCGATGCGGCCTGGTAGTTTTGTGTTTTCTGGGATTGCCAGACCGTACCTGGAGGAACAATGTCAATCTCACGGTCTCAACCTGATTAAACTGATGGAACTGGACGAAGTTGCCATTCTAAACTCCATCCCCACCGCCGAAGGTGCCTTATGTATGGCGATGAAGGAGACTGACATTACAATCCACAGTGCTTTGTGCACAGTGCTAGGGTTTGGACGGGTAGGTCAAACACTGGCTCGCACGCTCCATGCACTAGGCGCCAAGGTGCAAGTTGTGTCCAACTCTCCAGCTCAATTAGCTCGCATTAAGGAAATGGGTCTGCGGCCAATACCGATTGAAGAACTGGAACACGAAGTCGACACAGAAGATGTGATTTTCAATACAATTCCTACTCTGGTCTTGACGGCTAGCGTGCTCCGCGTCATGAAGCAGAGTGTTGTCATCATTGACATTGCTTCAAAACCTGGCGGTACAGATTTTCGCTACGCGGAACGGCGAAAACTGAAGGCGCTTTTGGTGCCGAGTTTACCGGGCCAGGTGGCCCCGAAGACGGCGGGCAAAATTATTGCCAAGACGCTGTCGAGAATTCTGAGCGTATCTGATTTTTAGGAGCCATTCCTGTAATGAATTAATTTCGGGTTTGTAACAAAAAGAGCGCCTCCTGTATGCTGGGTTCCGAATGCAGACACATTCATTCCCTAATTGAGGAGGACGCTCAACGTGAAGTATAAGATCCAACAGAAGCAAAATCAACGAATTCAACAAATTACCGACGCTACCATCATTGTGGGAGCCGACATTGCGAAGCAAACCCATGTGGCGAGAGCCATTGACTTCCGTGGAATTGAGCTCGGTAAAGAGTGTGTTTTTAACAATGACGATGAGGGCCTGACGAAACTCGTAACGTGGATGAAGGAGTTGCAACGGCTGCACGGCAAGACGGATGTCGTCTTTGGTGTTGAGCCGACCGGACACTACTGGTTTCCGTTAGGTGCCTTCATGCAAGGCTTGAGCGTTCGATTCGTGCTAGTGAATCCGCACCACGTCAACAAGAGCAAAGAGTTGGAAGATAACTCGCCAACGAAGAACGACTACAAGGATGCCAAGGTTATTGCGAATCTCGTCAAGGACGGCAAGTACACCGAGCCTAAACTCCCAACAGGTATCTATGCGGATTTACGAATCCTCATGAACCTGAGAGAGAAGGTCGTGGTGAATCTGGGGCAAGTGCAAATGCGGATTCAGAACTGGCTCGACCGGTTCTTTCCGGAATACACCCAGGTGTTTAAGGACTGGGAAGGTAAGACGTCACTCATCACACTGCGTAAGTCTCCGTTTCCACAGGACCTCGTCTCACTCGGCGCCAGCGAGATTGTGGGTCAGTGGAAAAGGGGCGGTGTGAAGCGGGCTGTCGGTATGAAGCGAGCAACACGGCTTGTGAGTACCGCTAAAAAGTCTATTGGTCTGAAAGAGGGGCTTACGGCAGCTCGGTTGGAACTAATGGCTTTGCTAGAACAGTATGAGATGTTCACTCGGCAGCGTGATGAAATCATGGCTCAGGTGGAGCAACTGCTGAACCAGATTCCAGGCACTGAAGAGATGCTGAGCGTACCAGGGATGGGTGTCACCACACTTGCCGGATTCCTGGCTGAAGTGGGCGACCTACGGGGATACGACCATGGACAGCAGATTATCCGGCTCGCTGGACTGAATCTGAAAGAGAACAGTTCTGGCAAGAGGAAAGGGAAAACAGGAATCTCGAAGCGGGGTCGCTCCCGGCTCAGGGCACTACTCTTTCGAGCCATATTGCCGATGGTTGCCAAGAACGCCGAGTTCAAGGCGTTGCACGATTATTACACGACCCGAACGTGCAATCCCTTGAAGAGGAAACAGTCACTGATTGCGCTGTGTGGAAAACTCATTCGTGTTCTACACACATTGGGGACAAAGCAAGTTCAGTACAACGCTGAGGATTTACTGGGGCCACTTCGGAGGTCCCAACTACAGGTGGCAGCTTAACCGATTTGATTCAAACTCGTCAGTTCGATTTACTCGCTTGTACACGATGAATCGCCAAGACAAACAGAAGCACGGATAAGCCGTAGTATCTACACCATAAGGGCAACGACCCAGTAAAGGAGCAAGAAACGGCATCCACCCCTTGAGAGGTAGTACGAAGGAATGTGAGGGCATAGACCCAGTGTGACATGGGAGGGTAAACCGCAAGGGAACGTGTGGACATCCAAATGTGCGAACATAATTATGTTCCATGTATTGGTAAAATAGCACCAATCTCTGTTCCTGCTACGGACTACCCGTTTGAAAATTGGCACATCTAGCATTCTGGTAATCTCTCTCAAATTGTCAAGGTACGTAATCGTGAGAATAAGAGAGTAAATAGGAGAAAACATTAATTTATAGTGGGAGGTATCCTAATGGATTTTACAGGAAAGACTATCGGTTTTGCGATGACGGGATCACATTGTACGTATGCGGAAGTGGTCCCGGAAATAGAGAGGTTGGTCAGTCTGGGTGCTGATGTTGTGCCAATTTTCTCCAGCACCGTCATGAGCGTGTCGACTCGTTTTGGCGAGGCAGGAGAATGGGCTGATAAAGTTGAAAAAATTACAGACAAGACCGCCATCTGCACGATTCCGGAAGCCGAGCCGCTTGGACCGTCAAAGCAACTGGACGCCCTCATCATAGCGCCGTGTACCGGCAGTTCCTTGAGTCGCCTGGCGAATGCCCAAACCGACTCTGCTGTTTTGATGGCGGCGAAAGCAACCATGAGAAACAACCGCCCGGTCATTTTGGCCATTTCTACAAATGACGCGTTGGGTCTCAACTCTTATAACCTGGCAAAGCTGCTTAATATGAAAAATATTTTCTTTGTTCCGTTTGGCCAGGATTCACCTCATGTTAAAATGAACTCATTAGTCTCACTCATGCGTCTGATTCCAGACGCGTGTGAAGCGGCCATGACGGGACAGCAACTTCAGCCTCTATTGATTGAACGGTGGCGTGAAGAGCGCAAATAGTTGCATATGAAGTGCTCTGAGTAGTCTTCATAAAGTCGTTCGCACACTGCTTCAAGTCGTGCTGTTGATAAGTTGCGGAGTTCTGATTCGTTGCGGTTGCTTTGCTTTGCACAGCCTTTCAATTAGTTGTTTTGGTTTACGTGCAGGTAAGGGAGCTAGACTTCCTTGTTAAATAAATTGCGGTCAAAGAGACGCCGTGGGAAAAGGAGATGAAGGATTTTTGAAAAAGAAGCAGGAGTATACTGTTGCCGTATTAGGAGCGACGGGAGCGGTCGGCAGAGCAATGATCCAAACACTGGAACGGCGTGATTTTCCCGTTGGTAAACTTGTTTTGCTGGCGTCTCCGAGATCGGCGGGTGAAACAATTACTTTTTGCGGTGAGGAACTAACCGTTGAAGCAGCAGGCGAGACGTCCTTTCAGGGTGTCGACATTGCCTTGTTTAGCGCCGGGGCAACAGCGAGCAAGGAGTTTGCACCGATAGCTGTCAACAGCGGCGCAGTTGTGATTGATAACAGCAGCGCTTTTCGGATGGACGCAGAAGTACCGCTGGTTGTCCCAGAGGCCAATTCTCAGGAGGCTTTTCACCACAATGGCATTATTGCCAACCCCAACTGTTCCACAATCCAACTGATGGTTGCTGTCAAGCCGTTATTAGACTTGGGACTCGAACGAATCGCTGTGTCGACGTATCAAGCTGTAAGCGGGATGGGACAAAAGGGGATATCCGGCCTCGAAGACGAGTTGGCAGGAATGAAGGAGACAACGGCTTTTCCGGTAGCATCGTTGCCATATCACTACCCCATGGCTGGCAATGTTCTCGCACAATGTGATGTGTTTTTGGACAATGGCTATACCAAAGAGGAAATGAAACTTGTCAACGAGTCACGCAAAATACTTTCTCTTCCAAATCTTGAAGTTGTGCCGACGGCTGTCCGAGTACCTGTGGTCTACGGTCATGCGGAAAGCGTGGAACTCCGGTTTAAAGACGCGGTGACGGCAGCGAGTGTACGGGAACGGCTTCAGGATGCTCCTGGAGTTGTGGTGGCGGACAATCCTGGTGAGGGTGTGTTTCCTCATCCCAAGATGGCACAAGGGAGCACAGATACCTACGTGGGCCGGATACGCCAATCACTTGGAGACGACAAGACGGTTCTGATGTTCGTAGTGGCTGACAACCTGTTAAAGGGAGCTGCCTGGAATGCGGTGCAGATTGCAGAGTTACTAGCAGGTCTTCCTTTTACTTCTAGAGCATAAAGGAGAGACATCATGAACATTGTTGTACAGAAATTTGGCGGTACTTCACTGGCTACTCCACAAACGCGAACGGCCGCCTTGGAACATGTCGAAGACGCTGTTCAGAATAACAAGCAAGTCGTAGTTGTCGTATCAGCTATGGGAAGAAAAGGTGATCCCTATGCGACCGATTCCCTCCTCGGTGTACTGGATGAGTCGTTAGGGACATCGCCGCGCGACAGAGATATGCTGATGGCTTGCGGTGAATCCATTTCGGCTGTGGTATTTGCGGGTATGCTGCGGTCCAAAGGTCATGAAGTCACAGTACTGAGCGGGCCTCAGGCTGGTATTATTACGAACAATGACTACGGTAATGCACGAATCCTAGAGATTCGTACAGCACGTATTCTTGATGCCGTAAAAGAGGGCCAAATCGTTGTGGTAACCGGCTTTCAGGGAATGACGCCGGATGGAGATACCACCACTCTGGGGCGCGGCGGCAGCGATACTTCAGCTACGGCTTTGGGCGTGGCTTTGGACGCAGAATATGTGGACATTTTTACAGATGTAGACGGGATTATGACAGCAGATCCTCGGATTGTGAACGAAGCGCAGAAAATTAAACGAATGACCTATACAGAAATCTGCAATCTCGCGTATCAAGGGGCAAAAGTCATCCATCCGCGGGCTGTAGAAATCGCTATGCAGAAAAACATTCCAGTGCGTGTTCGGAGTACGCGATCGAAGGATTTGGGGACACTCGTCACCAGCGGCTTTGAAGCGCTTGAACACAATGTACTTTCAGACCGACAGGTGACCGGTGTGGCTCATACAGCTCCTGTCACGCAGATTCAACTGCGTCAAGAAGGCATTGGCCAAGTGGACGTCTTCTCGCCCTTAGCGGCTCATGGAGTCAGCCTGGACGTGATTTTGGTGTCACCTGACTTAATCATGTTTACGGTTGGCCAAGCAGAAACTGAGGAAGCAGAAAAGGTACTCTCCAGTATGAATTTGAGTCCCGTGATTGTCAGGGACTGTGCCAAGATAAGTGCAGTGGGTGCGGGTATGGCAGGTGTCCCAGGTGTTATGGCGAGGATTGCAGAAGCCCTTAAAACCTATGATGTCCAAATGCTGCAGTCATCTGACTCTCACGCAAGTATTTCTGTAATTGTTCCCCTGGCAAAGCTGGAAGCAGGCATTCGGGCTTTGCATGAAGCGTTTGGCTTAAGCGCTAACCATTAAAATGAGGTGGTCTTTATGGATTATGGGCGACTGGTAACTGCAATGGTAACGCCCTTTACGGAAAGCGGGGAATTGGATGAGTTGGGCATCAGAAGGATAGTAAACCACCTTCTGGAGACTGGAACCACAGCCATTGTTGCTGCTGGTACGACGGGAGAATCCCCGACCCTTACTCATTCGGAAAAACTGCGTCTGTTTCAACTGACGGTTGAAGCGGTCAACAAGAGAGTACCTGTGATAGCCGGGACTGGCAGTAATGACACGAAATCAGCGGTCGAATTGTCACAGGAGGCTGCAGCGGTGGGTGTGGACGGTTTGCTGCAGGTCTCACCGTACTATAATAAGCCTTCACAAGAAGGGTTGTATCAGCATTTTAAGACGGTGGCGGAAGCTGTCAATCTACCCATCATGCTCTACAACATCCCGGGCCGCTGCGGCGTAAATATTGACGTTGATACGGTCTTGCGTTTGGCTCAGATACCGAATATTACGTCCATTAAAGAAGCCAGCGGGAACTTCTCCTACATCGCCGAACTGGCCGCCAAGAAGTCTGATGATTTCTTGATGTACAGCGGAGATGACAAGTTCACACTCCCGATTATGTCGCTGGGAGGTTACGGTGTCGTCAGTGTTGCTGCTCATGTTGTTGGCCAAGAGATGACAGCAATGATTGATGCGTTCCTGACAGGCGATACTGCAGAGGCTGCAGTCTGGAACGGTCGTTTGATGCCAATGTTTACAACGCTGTTTAAGACAAGTAACCCCAGCCCCTTGAAAGCCGCTTTAAGGATGATGAATGTGGATGCAGGTCCTTTACGTCTGCCCTTGGTAGAGGCTCCTGTTGAAGTTCAGAACTTGCTCAAGGAAGAACTGGAGCGACTCGGGAAGATGCAGCTACCCGTGTAGCGGTACAGGAGAATTTTTAAAGTTGTAGAACCACGCTTACGAGGTGCTTTAGCATTGGCTGAAGCACCTTTTTTGTTGACTTTCGTTGGGGAAGTTGTAGAGGGTGACGGAAAGCTGTATAATGACAACTAAGTGAATGGTGCGGCGGCTTTGAAAACGGATTGAATCAACCTACCCTTACTTGGACGGACCGGAAGTATGGGACCTGGGATTTGTATGTCTTGAAAAGGGCATCCTGAGACCGTTTAGTGTGCGAGTCTGTTATGAACGCGCATCAGGAACGGCAGCACATTCATATGTAAAAATCGTTGTTTTTGTATTTCAGAAACAATGCTTCAGCAAATCGCGGAGGTGCAATTTTGGCAAAGAGGAAGAAATTATCAATAATTCCACTAGGTGGGGTTGGCGAGATCGGGAAAAACATGACCGCCTACTGCTACGGGAATGACATTATTGTTGTGGATGCAGGTCTGAAGTTTCCAGAAGAAGAAATGCTTGGCATTGATATAGTGATACCGGATATTTCCTATCTGTTGGAGAACAAAGACAAGGTTCGCGGCATCTTTCTGACACATGGTCATGAAGACCATATCGGGGGACTGCCATATGTTCTGAAAAGCTTGAACGTGCCGGTTTACGGCACCAAGTTGACGTTGGGTCTCGTTTCCGGAAAGCTGAAGGAACACGGCTTGTCTGATACAGTGCAGTTAAACGAGATTGACAGTAAATCGAGAATTCAGGTTGGTTCCTTTACGGTGTCGTTTTTTTACGTTAATCACAGCATCCCGGATTCTGGCGGGTTTGCGATTAATACGCCGGAGGGTCTGGTGGTGCACACGGGTGACTTCAAGGTGGACCATACGCCTGTTGACGGTCGACACGCAGATTTAAACAAATTAGCCGAATATGGGGACAAGGGTGTTCTTGCACTAGTTGCCGACAGTACGAATGCAGAACGTCCCGGGTTTACGCCTTCTGAACGATCCGTTGGCAAAACCATTGATGACATTGTCGCAAAGACGGACGGCCGCCTTATTTTGGCAACATTTGCGTCGAACATTCACAGGTTGCAACAGGTTATCCTGTCGGCGGAAAAGTATGGGCGTAAAGTTGCGGTCATTGGTCGCAGCATGGTGAATAACATCCAGACAGCCATCGATTTAGGGTATTTGGAAATTGAGCCAAGCACTTTAATCGACCCTGACGACATCAACAAGGTTCCAGCTGAAAAGCTGATTATCCTTTCAACGGGATCGCAAGGCGAACCGATGTCTGCGTTGACTCGGATGGCGAGAAATGCGCACCGGAAGGTGGAGATTTACCCCGGAGACACAGTGGTTTTGGCAAGTTCGCCAATCCCCGGAAATGAATTGTCGATTTCTCGCACAATCGATCAATTATTCCGGATTGGTGCAAACGTCATTTATCAAGGTGTTCACGTATCGGGTCACGGCAGCCAGGAAGAACTGAAACTGATGCTGAATTTGGTCCGTCCTCAGTATTTCGTTCCGGTTCACGGTGAATTTCGCATGCAGCGCAGACATGCAATGCTGGCAGAAGAAACCGGGGTTGAGCCTGAGAACGTATTTATTCTCGACTTGGGCGATGTCCTGGAGTTCGAAAATAAGGAGGCTCACCTGGGTGCCAAGATTTCAGCCGGTATGGTGATGATTGACGGTCTGGGTGTGGGCGATGTTGGAAATATCGTCTTGCGGGATCGGAAGTTATTGTCACAGGATGGCATCTTGGTAGTCGTTGTCACTCTAGGGAAGACGACCGGCGCGATTCTTTCCGGGCCAGACATTATCTCTCGCGGATTTGTCTATGTTCGTGAATCTGAAGCGCTTTTGGAAGAGGCAAGCAAACTTGTTGAAAATACCCTTGGCAAACTGGTTGCTGAAAACGTCAGTGAGTGGTCATCCTTGAAGACAGCGGTCAGAGACACCCTGGGGCGCTTCTTGTATGAGCAAACGCGTCGGCGGCCTATGATTCTGCCGATTATCATGGAAGTTTGATGATTCACCCCAAACACATGTGGAGCCTGCCTACTGAGGCAGGCTTTTTTGTATGCTTGCGCGATTGTCTCCTCATACTACATCTGTGAGTCTGAGAGGAGATGGGAATGTGCCTAATGGAAATGAACCTGATACACAGCAGCAATCCCCGGAGGCCAAGGAAGATTCCGCGATACGGGGGATTGAAGCTTTGGGGCAACCGCAGCCTGCAAAGCCTCAATCAAAGCTTTATACGGTTTCCATCATTGGTCAGATAGAAGGACATGTGGTGCTGCCGGCTCAGAACAAGACCACTAAATATGAACACATTATTCCCCAACTGGTCGCGGTAGAGCAGAACAAGGACATTGAAGGTCTTCTGCTCATACTGAACACCCTTGGCGGCGACGTTGAGGCTGGGTTGGCCATCGCTGAGATGGTTGCCAGCCTGAGTAAGCCTACAGTGGGACTCGTGCTCGGGGGAGGCCATTCGATTGGCGTTCCGATTGCTGTGAGCACTGACTACACGTATATCGCTGAGACGGCCTCTATGACAATTCACCCGATTAGACTGACCGGAATGGTCATTGGAGCGCCTCAGTCTTTTGAATACATGGAAAAGATGCAGGAGCGTGTGATTCGTTTCGTCGTCGGCCACTCACGGATTACGGAGCACACATTTCGCAATTTAATGTTGAACACCGGTGAACTTGCACGTGATATTGGGACGAATATTGTGGGGATAGATGCAGTCAACTACGGGCTCGTGAATGAAATTGGCGGCCTAAACAAAGCGTTAGCTAAACTTCAGTCAATGGTGACACAGACAAAGCGTCAGCAGCAGATGGGAGTGGGGCTCACACAATGACACTGTTTTGGAGTCTTAGGTCTTTTGAACAGGTGATGGAAGGCTGTGACAAGGATTACGAACTTGAGGAACTGAACGTGGGGTCAGCTATTATGCTGATTGAAAATGTGGGAGGCCAGAGGCGGATTTCTCGGCTGATCAGCCCCGATGCAAATGACTACTTAAACCCCGACTGGCAGCCTGGAACTATACTCGGTGAGCGGGCTAAAAACAAGTAGCTTGGCCTTCCCGGCAGGAATGGTGCGCCTTGCCTCGAATTTATCATACGGAGTATGCTGTGTTCGAGACATGTAGGAGGCGCACCAATGGGAAAGAAGCAACACAAGCAACATGTACTTCGGTATGAATTAACTGGGCTGGGATTGCTTGCTCTCGCAGCTTTGGCTTTAGGTCGCCTAGGAATTGTCGGACGGTCTATTGATGTAGCGTTCATTTACCTGACAGGAAGCTGGAGTTTTCTTGTCCCGCTGTTTATTGGGTACGCTGCAGTTTACATCATGATACAGCGCAGTGCATTTCCGTGGAACAGTCGACATATGGGACTCTTGATTTTATTTCTGAGTTTGCTGACCTATCTTGAAATGTGGTTTTTTCAACAGGTGCTGCCGTATTATCAAGGGAATCCGCCCTTGTTTCACGTCACACTGACGGCGGTCAAAAACATGGGCGTAGCAGTCTTACATCCCGCCAAGGCGCCCCCGGGCAGTGTATCCGGTGCAGGCGGGGGGCTCGTCGGGTATGCGTTGTTCAGCGTATTCTACAAGCTGTTCGGCGGACCTGGAGCACACCTGTTAGGTGTGAAGGTGATGCTGGTATTTGTTGTGATTATCGGAGCTGCACTTCTGACTCAACAGTCCCTGGTTGCCGGTATTCAAAGAGGCACCAGTTGGATGGAAAAGCGGCTGGACAGTCTATGGACTGGCAGTAAGCAGTACATAGATGTGTTGTTTGGGGCGGGTGACAGCGGGCGGAAGGATAAAAAAAGCGAAGGGAAGAAAAGCGCCAAGAAACGGTCTGCGCCGGACAGAGGACGGGACAAGTCTGCAGGCCTCGTCTTGGATGCAGAGTGGTCAGAATCCCATCATTCAGAGGTTGAGACGCCGGTGGTGAGAGATTTTGCTGCAGGAGCAGGGGATACGTCCGGTGTAGAAGAGCAAACATCATCGGATGCTCCAGACGCAGCGAAGGGGCATTTGCAGCAGGTAGGAAACCAGTTGACAATGAAGTTTCCGGATGCTCCTTCTTCCCGCCCAAAAGATGCGCCTGTGAAAAGTGCAAAAAAGGCAACAGAAGAAGGGCCGATAGAGCCGTACACAGTAGGAGTTCCTGTGCGAGACGAAAACTACCGGCTGCCGTCCGTCCGGATGCTGAGCGTCCCGAAAGGCGGAAGAAGTGGTTTTGACCATAAAAGCGCTCAGGAGAACGCACGAAAGCTGGAACAAACCCTGGAGAGCTTTGGTGTTAAGGCAAAAGTGCTAGAGATTAGCCGCGGCCCGACTGTAACTCGTTATGAACTGCAACCGGCCATCGGTGTCAAGGTATCCCGCGTCGTTAATTTGACCGACGACATTGCTCTTGCCTTGGCAGCTCAAGACATACGTGTAGAAGCACCGGTGCCTGGGAAATCGGTCATCGGTATTGAAGTGCCGAATGCAGAGGTTTCCGTTGTGACACTGCGCGAGGTGTTGGAGTCACCGGAGTTTACCAATGGGCAAAGTAAGCTGTCTCTTGCCTTGGGGCGCGACATTAGCGGCGCTGCCATTGTTGGGGACCTCCAAAAAATGCCGCACTTGTTGGTGGCAGGGGCAACGGGATCGGGAAAGAGTGTCTGTATCAACGGCATTATTACGGCCGTGCTGATGAAGGCTAAGCCGCATGAAGTGAAGTTCTTGATGATTGACCCGAAAATGGTGGAATTAAGCGTATATAACGGTATCCCTCACTTACTGGCACCCGTGGTAACGGACCCGCGTAAGGCTGCATTTGCATTGAAGAAAGTCATCCAGGAGATGGAATCTCGTTACCGTTCGTTTGCAGAGCGTGGAGCGCGTGACATCGAAAGGTACAACCAAATGCTTCGGTCTGACGGACTCGATGAGCTTCCGTATATCGTTGTAATTGTTGATGAATTGGCAGACTTAATGATGGTGGCACCTGGAGACGTGGAAGACGCGATTTGCCGAATTGCCCAAATGGCAAGAGCGGCTGGAATTCACCTAATTGTGGCGACACAGCGTCCGTCTGTCGATGTAATTACGGGTGTCATCAAGGCAAACATACCTAGCAGAATTGCCTTCTCTGTGTCTTCTATGGCCGACTCGAGGACGATTCTGGACTCGGGCGGTGCAGAAAAACTGTTAGGTCGCGGCGACATGCTCTACGTCCCCGTCGGTGCATCGAAACCTACGCGTGTTCAGGGTGCATTCATTTCAGAGGATGAGATTGAGCGTCTGGTGGACTACGTGAAGACACAGCAAGATGCAGTGTATACAGTTGACTTAAATCACGTGGGAGAAACGCAAGAAGAGAGTGCTGCGGCGGAATTGGACCCGCTCTTTTCTGATGCTGTGGATTTGGTCATTGACAATGGACAAGCTTCCGTGTCCATGATTCAACGCAGGTTCCGAGTAGGGTATGCGCGTGCGGCAAGAATTGTTGACCAAATGGAGTTGCAAGGGATGGTTGGACACTTCGAAGGCAGCAAACCGAGAGAAGTCCTTGTTGCGAAAGAACAGTGGGAACAAATAAAACAGGGACACCCGGGAGACGGTCCTGTGTCAGAATGATGCGGGAGGAGTGTCTGTTTCAATGAAAGCAGCTGCAGTTGTGCGAAGATGGCCATTGCTCTGCTTTGAGACGACCTGGCACGAGGTGGATAATGGAAGGAGCGGCGCAAGCCAAAAAGTTCGTGTGAAGCAAAGAAGTTCATGTGAAATAGATATGAAATCTCCTTGCGAATCATAGAGTAAAACAGGACAAGTTGGTCCATCTATGCTCATAGATTCGCAGGGGGTGAGACCGTTGTTTGCAGTGAGAGGGAAGTCGAATAAAGGCGGTTTGTTGATGACCGTCATCGCATTTGGCGCTATGGCGTATGCTGTTGTCATGCTAGTCATGTCTCACACTGGCATCTTGAATCGGCCGTCTTCCCAGACGGTTTCTGGTCAGAAGGCTACACAAGCAGCCGCTGGCAATGTGCCCAACGGTATTTTGCATCAAGTTGCAAAGCAATTGAACAATGTATCGGCGGTAAATGAACTATATGTACAAGCTGCTCCCACTGGTGGGTATATCGTGTCCGCCACTGCCCAAGTCAACTCAAAAGCGACGAATCAGCAGATTAAGACGGTGATTAACAATTACTTGCAAGGATTGTATGGTGGAAGTGTAAATGTGAGCGATGCACAGATATACATCCTCCAAAACGGCATAATTGTCGCTGGGGCCGGTCTGGGGAGAAGCGCATACAACAAGCTGGCAAGTACAACGGAGACAAAACCCTTTTCGCTCACTCAGCAATTGAAGACGCCCGGTATCACCAGTCAGGGGGTTAATAACGATTGGCTGGAATCCCAAGTCCCGGCATCACCGTGAGTTGTCGGGAATTGGGCTGCTAATGACATATTTGTCAATGTCAGCGACGGCGGTGAGACCCAATCATATAGGCATGGGTAAAACCAATATCACGCCTGCGCACTTCTCTGATGAGTGAGCGAACAATAGGTTCATGTCCGGTCTTCATGAGAACTTCAATAATTGTGTGAGAAGTGAAGGGTTCGTCTAGAGAATTTACGACTTCCGGGTTATCTGCCAAGTAGTCCAGCCACCGATCATCGTAAGCTTCTCCTCGGCGCCGCTTATATGCAGCCTCATACAAATCGCGGACAGAGACCGGTAGATTGAGCGTATTCAGGTAAAAGTCCAATTGATACAATGCTTTTGCCACGGACAGATGTTCTCCATGGGGTTGCCCTTCCATATCAGTACCACCTCTTAGCTTCATTATTCACTGTTCTCGTTTGAAAGGCAAGGTGAGTATTCCCTCTTTAACCATGGTACAATATACTTTGGTTGAGGAAAATATACAATGTCTCTGCAGACAGGCTGTTGAATAGGAGAAATCCCCGTGTACTTTTACCGTTTTCACCATGCTCGAAAAATAGTACTCTTTACACTGATGACTATGACTGTTTCTGGGTGTGGCGCTCCAGATTTCGGTTCAATGAAACCGACTGTTTCGAAACCTGCGGCGGAGATCTTGGTAGTGAACAAAGCCGCTGGTTGGAGTGAGTCTGCACTAGCCAAACTGCGGCAAACAAATGCATCGCTGTCTTCGTTAGCAGTGTCTGTTCAGTCTGTTACAAGCAATGAGTTGCAGAGTCGGATGGATAAGTCGTCCATTCACAACAACGTGAATCTCTGTATCGTGGTATTCCCAGGAGATATTCCGGAGAGTGCCGTTCAAATTGCCAAACAGCACACACAGACGGACTTTGAGTTTGTGGGAACATCTCCGGCACAAGGTTCGTCAAATAATATTGCACAGGTCGTACCAAATGACCTCATTCCTGCCTACATTGCGGGTTGGCTTGCTGCTTCTGTCAATCCACCCAAGGCGGCCCACTTGATTGGCATGCTTACCAACGGACGTCAGAGCCTGAGCAAACCTGAAATAGAGGCGCTCTTTGGCGGTATTTACAGCGCGGATCCGACCGCTGTATTAAAACCAGATACGAAGTTCACTTCGTCCGGAACTAATCTCACTGGCAATAGTTCTACGTCTTCTGGTGCACCTAAGCTTGGTGTACCTTCTGTAAGTGTGGAAGTGTCGCCCATATCCGCAAACAACGCCACTGTTTTGCAGGCTGCACATGCCGTTGTCTTCTCTGCTGTCAGCGCGACTGGGCCTGTTGTCTTGCAGCCGGGCCCCCCGTATCCCAAGGCAGTTCTGGGTGACCTTGAGTCTGTTGTGTCGAAACAGTGGAAGCCGGGTGTGAGAACCGTTGATAGCAGTCCGGCCTTAGTCTTAGCCGGCTCCGCGCTACCCAAGGGAACGAAGCAGGCGCTTGCACAATTAAATCCATCGAACGTTACGTCTAAATATGTGACGACAGCCTGGAAGGCGATTCCTAAGAACATACAAAAGAAGTGGCTGGCGCAGGTAGGGTTGTAACTACTTTATTCCTGAGTCGGAAATGTTTGTATCGTTACGGCTGGAACGCGGAAAGATAGTAGGAAAGGAGACCCTAATATGGGACGAGAGCAGGACACTACTCTCCCGGTAACGGATTTTTATTTTCAATACCGAATTCTGCATAACCGTCCGGGCTTACTTGGAGATCTGGCATCGCTGCTAGGAATGCTGGGTTTTAATATTGTGCAACTCAACGATTTGACGGAAGAGTCTCGCGGCTTTTTGCTTCAGACTCATGTGCCTTCCAGCGTAGAGGCTCTGAAGAACATTGTCGAGTCGTTGCACGACGTGGAGTTGACCGCTCTGCGGCCGCCGTCCCTGCGCGATAGAATGGCGCTTCGTCACGGGAAGTTTATTGACCGGAGTGATACGGAGACGAAGACGTATCGTTTTGTACGGGATGAATTAGGTGTGCTGGTAGACTTTCTGGGCGAACTCATGAAGCGTCCTGGTCGTCAAATTATCGGATTACGCGGGCAACCGCGGGTAGGGAAAACTGAATCGATTGTCGCCGCAAGCGTTTATGCGAACAAACGCTGGACCTTTATCTCGTCAACATTGCTGAAGCAAACCATTCTCAAGGACTTTCCTCATGAAACATTTGACGGTGATCAATTCGTCTATATTATTGATGGGGCTGTCTCAACACTGCGGGGCGGTGAAGAACATATGCGACTTGTTGAACAAGTGCTGTCACTTCCTGCCCCTGTGGTTATCGAACACCCGGATATTTTTATCCGTCACTCACACTTTGGGTGGAAACTGTTCAATATGTTGATTGAATTGCGAAGAGACCCTGATGAGCCCATTGAATACGAACGCTATGAACGACAAGCGATAAATTGGCAGGAATGAAGTTGCGGCAAATTCAGACGAAGGGGTGTTTTTATGGCCGAGGTCGGACAAGTTCTGCGGCGGAAAAGAGAAGAACTTGGGCTGTCACTGGACGACATTCAGACCAAGACAAAAATCCGCAAGCGGTATCTAGAAGCTATCGAGACTGGGGACTGGAGTGTTTTACCTGGTGATGTCTATGCCAGGGGATTTGTTCGTTCGTATGCAGATGCGCTGGGACTTGACGGGTTTGAATTGCTCAATCAGCTCGACGTGCAATCAGCTGCACATAGGCACTCTCAAGAGACCCCACCCGAGGGTCGTACTGACAGCGACGAGACGACGGGCGGCAGTTCAAACAGAGAGTCACATGCTTCTCAGAGTTCAACGAGGAGTCCTGGTGAGACCAAGGATACCGAATTGCTTCGAAACGATCGGAAAGTTTCGGTACCGGACGAGCCCAGTGCGGTGGAGTCGGGGCGGCGTGAAAGACCAGCGTCTCCACCGCCGAGGCCTACTCGGCCAGTAAACGACTCTTTGCGAAGGACGGGTAAGCCGAAGCGAGGCGGTACCGGTGCGCCGGTTGGGCAAATCGCAACAGTTGTCATTGGTCTGGGGATTCTCGGTGCGGGCTGGTGGTGGTTGAACCACCATGGGAACAGCAACCCTGCGAATGGCACCGGAAGCAACCACACCCAGGTTAGTGTCCCGGCAAATAGTGCAGGAAACGGTTCGACACAACAATCAGGCAATACGGCCGTTAATAACACGACAACACCGCCGCCAAAGCCGGTTTTTAAGGTTACGCCGCAACCCTTTGACACCAAGACTGGAACCCAAACCTACATAGTCACTACGACGAAAGGGTTGAGTGTACAGATGCAGGCACAACCTCCCTGCTGGATGAAGATTGTGTCACAGGACGGGAAAGCCGGAAATCCTGGCGGTATGACAGTTCAACCCAAGCAGCCAAAGACCTGGACAGCAAATAGCGTCTTGGATATCAGACTCGGTCACGTGCATGGGGTAAGCTTAAGTGTAGACGGAAAAACGGTACAGTTGCCAAGTGTGAACCATCCCATATATGTTGTGTTTAAAAAGTCCGCCAAGGCTTAAACCCAAACACACGTCTATCGTAGAGGAGGAACTGCTATGCCGAAGGATGCTTCGTTTGATGTGGTCAGTGAATTAGATATGCAGGAGGTGGATAATGCAGTAAATCAAACCGCAAAGGAAATTCAAAATCGGTTTGATTTTAAAGGAAGTAAGAGTGAAGTGAAACTTGACGATGGACAGATTGTGCTCGTATCTGATGACGAGTACAAACTATCTGCGCTTTATGACGTTCTGCAGTCTAAATGCGTTAAAAGAGGCGTTTCCTTAAAAGCTTTGAAACCGGGAAAAGTGGAACCTGCCAGCGGTGGGACCGTTCGTCAGAATGTCAAGTTGCAGCAGGGAATCGGTCAGGATGAGGCGAAGCAGATTGTCAAGTTGATTAAGAACACGAAATTGAAGGTGCAGGCCTCAATTCAAGGCGAACAGGTTCGCGTCAGCGGCAAAAGCAGGGATGATCTGCAAAGTGTCATTCAGACACTGAAAGGAGCAGATTTGGACACGCCGTTGCAATTCACTAACTATCGGTGAAGACTGTCATATGGTTGGGCCATCAAGTTGTTGAGCTGCCGCATGGACGTGAAAGCGCCAGTGTCTTCATACGAAACTTTGACATGGTTTTTCCGACTGATCTATACTAGCGTTAACGTGACTTTGCCCGAGCGTGCTTTAAATCGGAATGGCCGTTACAAAATATCTTTGGAATGGAGCGTGGATCCGCTTGAATCTGGCTAACCGCATTACGATAGCCAGAATCTTTTTTGTACCGGTGGTTGTTGTTCTCCTGCTCGTCAATTACGATTTTTGGTCGTTTACCATAAACAATGAAACCACTACAGGCAGTGAGATTATCGCCGCACTGGTGTTTATCATTGCAGCAAGCACGGATGGCCTTGATGGGTACATAGCTCGTAAACGGAAACTCATAACAAATTTTGGTAAATTCCTCGACCCCTTGGCGGATAAACTGTTAATTTCGGCAGTTCTAATTAGCCTGGTGGAAATGCAGCGTCTTTCCGCCTGGGTGGCGATTATCATTATTAGTCGTGAGTTTGCAGTGACTGGGCTTCGTATGGTTGCAGCCGCCGAAGGAGTTGTAATTGCGGCCAGTAAAGTAGCTAAATGGAAAACCGTAACGCAGATTATTGCGATGGTGGCGTTGATTCTAAATAACTTTCCGTTTTCCTACTTTAACATTCCGTTCGCAATTATAATGGTATACGTCATGGTGATATTGACCGTCGTATCCGGGGTAGACTATTTTATCAAGAATTGGCAAGCTATTGACGCAAGGAGCTAATTTCGCAGTGAATCAAGCCACGTGTAAAGCGGAACACATAGCCGTTGGTACAGAAATTCTTCTGGGTCAGATTACGAATGGCCATGCTCGAACAATTTCTGACGAGTTGGCCCGAGAAGGTTTCTTCTTGTATTATCACACCGCTGTTGGGGACAATCTGGAGCGAATTAAGGACGTTTTTAGAATTGCCAGCGAACGTTCCAATACTGTGATTGTAACGGGGGGACTTGGACCTACAGCGGATGACCTGACGAAGGAAGCACTAGCTCAGTATTTAGAGAGAGAACTTGTCACATCGCACGAAGCCTTGAGCGCATTGGAAAGCTTTTTTGCAAAACGTAATAAGACAATGCCTCCTGAAAACAAAAAGCAGGCACAGTGTGTTGCAGGCGGGGAATTGATTGAGAATCCAAATGGTACGGCTCCGGGACAGTATGTCTATGCAGGCGGGGTTCACTACTTTCTTTTGCCTGGACCTCCCCTCGAAATGAAGCCGATGCTAACAAATTCGGTCCTACCGCGGATGTCAGAGTGGTTCTCGCAAAATCAACTCCAATCACGCATACTGCACTTCTGCGGTATCGGTGAATCGACAGTCGACGAAGCTGTCTCTGACCTTTTGCAAAGACCGAATCCAAGTCTGGCTCCCTTGGCTGGCGAGGGTGAGATGCTGCTTCGGATTACTGCACACGATACGGAAGAGAGCACTGCGCAGGACTTGATTGCGCAGCTTGAACACGAGTTGCAGAGGCGATTTCAGGATTTTATCTATGGTACAGACGAGGATTCACTCCCGTCTGTGGTTGGCAGGGCTGCAATAAACGGGGCTGCTTCCGTGTCGTTTGCAGAAAGTTGTACAGGCGGTCTGATGGCTTCGATGGTGACTCAAATTCCCGGAAGTTCCGCATACTTTGCTGGAGGCGTCGTTGCGTACAATAATGACGTGAAAGCATCGGTACTCGGCGTTGACACCGATATACTCGACAACTATGGAGCGGTGTCGGCCCAAACTGCCTCGGCCATGGCAGAGGGCGTAAGGCGATTGACAGGCAGTACGTACGGTGTTTCGATTACTGGCATAGCCGGTCCATCCGGTGGCACCGAAGAGAAACCTGTCGGCTTGGTTTTTGGCGCAATCAGTTCCTTTGACGGCGGTGTCAGGATGGTTCGCATGATGCACAGCGGGTCGCGAATGCAGATCCAGATCCGCTCGGCAAAGCGTATGCTTTGGGAACTGTGGAGGTCGCTGAGAACGAAGTCACGTTGAACATTTGGAAGAGCTGCAGACACGAAAAAGGTGCTTGGAGAGACTTGGGACGACTGCACTCTACAAAAGTTGATTTTGTGTAAAAAGATCCCGTGACAGGATGTGTGTGTTAGCCAAGGTCGTGGGAATTAGACTGTCTTTGAGTTTACTTTGAGATGACCTTGGTAAACATAAGTGTATTTGACTGGACTGAAAATTGAAATGGATAGGTGAGAAAATGGCGTCATTTAAGGACTTTAACCTGAGTCGCAAGGTTCAGGATGCAATTAATGATATGGGATTTGAAGAACCATCTCCGATTCAAGCTTCTTGTATTCCATTGGTACTTGAAGGTAAAGAAGTGATTGGACAGGCCCAAACAGGAACAGGAAAAACGGCCGCATTTGGTGTTCCAATTGTTGAACGAGCAGGAACTGATCGCAGGGTGCAAGCTCTTGTGCTAACACCAACTCGCGAACTGGCAATTCAAGTGGCTGGAGAGTTCCGTAAAATAGCAAAGCACAAACGCGTTCGCAGCTTGCCGATTTACGGCGGACAATCCATTGTTCATCAGATTAGAGCCTTGCAGCAAGGTGTCCAAATTGTCATCGGAACCCCCGGCCGCGTGCTCGACCACATTCGACGCGGTACGTTAAAACTGAACTCTGTACAGATGGTTGTGCTTGATGAAGCCGATGAAATGTTGGATATGGGTTTTATTGAAGACATTGAATCGATTTTGAAGGAAACACCAGACGACAGGCAAACACTGTTGTTTTCCGCTACATTTCCGTCTGAAGTGCGGCGCTTGTCAGCTCGGTATATGAAGAAGCCGGAGCACGTCACTGTGAACCGGGGTGAGATGACGGTTCCGCTCACTGACCAAGTGTACTACAAAGTCCTTGAGCGCAGTAAGCTTGAGAGCTTGTGTCGTATTGTAGACAGTGAGGAAGTATCCCTTGGTATTATTTTCTGCAGAACAAAACGAGGCGTAGATGAGCTGGTAGAAGCTCTCTTGGCGCGAGGATATCTGGTTGACGGTTTACATGGAGACTTGAGCCAAGCGCAGCGTGACAGGGTCATGAAGAGGTTTAGGACCAGCGACATTGAACTTCTCGTTGCCACTGATGTGGCGGCTCGCGGGATTGATGTAGACAATGTCACTCACGTGATTAACTACGATCTTCCACAAGACCCGGAATCTTATGTCCACAGAATTGGACGTACAGGCCGAGCTGGTAAAAAAGGACTGGCCATCTCCTTGGCAACACCGCGCGAGTTCAAGCTGCTAAAGCAAATTGAGCGGGAAACTGGAGCAAAAATGGAAGCCAGAGAGGTTCCGTCGCTCGCAGACGTCGCGGAACGTCAGGCCGAAGTGTGGAGAAATCGCATTATCGAAGCCATTCAGGGAGGAAGTCTGGGGCATTTCCGCGCTATTCTGGGAAATGTCATTGACGAGTACGATCCCGTTGACGTAGCATGTGCAGCTCTCAAAATAGCCTCTGCGGGAGAACTTGAGAAACGCGAGGAAGAAGACTACAACTTCGGCGATACAGGTGCTAAACCAGGTATGGTGAGGTTCTTTATCAATGTCGGCAGAAACGCCAACATCAGTCCTTCCGATTTGGTCCGTACTATCTCCGAAGAGGCTGGAGTACCGGGACAGACCATTGGGAAAATCGATATTTTTGACCGCTTCACCTTTGTTGAAGTGGAGCAAGAATCAGCGCCCTTTGTCTATGAAGCGTTACGCAAGAGCAGGATTAATGGCTCGCGTGTCAATCTCGAACCTGCCAAACCTCGAGCGCGGCGTTAGGACTTGTGATGTGGGGTCCATACGATAAATCTGGCATGTGAATGAATGTAGGGTTGGACCGTGAAATACGGCCGCATTAGCGGCCGTATTTCTTTTGCTAGACTGCACGAACAAATTACTTTGGTTCAACACACTTCTATGTAGATGTGTCAAAGTGGAGTACAGGGTGAAATAATAGAGTTCAGGTATTTCCCTTTGCCTCCGAGTGGGATATAATACTTACGAACAAATGTTTGCCTTTTTGGGAATCTAGCAGGGATTGAACATGGAAGCGAGAATTCATCTTTTAGTATGAAATGGAGTTATCACTGCGAGGATGGTGTTTCATGAACGATAAACGCGCGGCCTTAGATATGGCGCTGAAACAGATTGAGAAACAGTTTGGCAAGGGCTCTGTGATGAAGCTGGGAGAAGCTTCTGCAACCATGAATGTTGCAACGATTTCGACGGGGTCCTTGGCCTTGGATATAGCTTTAGGTGTGGGAGGGCTACCCCGAGGTCGTATCATTGAGATTTACGGACCAGAGTCGTCAGGAAAGACGACCGTGGCACTGCATGCTGTCGCAGAAGCTCAGCGACGCGGAGGTCAGGCCGCTTTTATTGACGCGGAGCACGCACTCGACCCGGTCTATGCTCGCCACCTAGGTGTAGACATTGATGAGTTGCTCATTTCGCAGCCGGATACCGGAGAGCAGGCGTTGGAGATTGCTGAAGCTCTGGTGCGCAGCGGTGCAGTTGACGTTATAGTCATTGATTCGGTTGCAGCCCTGGTTCCGAAGAGCGAACTGGAAGGGGAAATGGGTGATTCCCATGTTGGCTTACAGGCACGCTTGATGTCACAGGCTTTGCGTAAGTTAGCGGGAGCCATCAGCAAGTCTAAAACAATCGCTGTGTTTATTAATCAGATTCGTGAGAAAGTAGGCGTGATGTTCGGGAATCCTGAGACAACTACAGGTGGACGAGCACTGAAGTTTTATTCGACGATTCGACTTGAGGTCCGGCGTGCGGAGGCGTTAAAACAGGGTACGGACATCGTGGGAAGCCGGATGAGAATAAAAGTAGTAAAAAATAAGGTGGCTCCTCCGTTCAAACAGGTTGAAGTAGACCTGATGTTTGGCGAAGGCATTTCGCGGCAGGGCAGCATTATTGATATTGGCACAGACCTGGACATTGTACAAAAGAGCGGTGCGTGGTATTCCTTCAAGGAGGAGCGCTTGGGGCAGGGACGGGAAAACGCCAAGCAGTTCCTGAAAGAACACCCTGAGTATGCAGATGAAATCGAGGACTTGATTAGGGCTCATCACGACTTACCTGTTTCGAACCCTGTGAAAGAGAGCGAAGAAGTGAAAGACGTTGAATCCTGAAATTTTTGATGAAATCACGGGAAAATTTGCCTCTCAGGGTTCTGCTTCACGGGTTCAAGTGGTGTTTCGGGATGCCCATCCTGTCGAGATATCTGCACAGCAATGGGTTGATCTCTCCCTCAAGGAAGGCAT
The DNA here is from genome assembly GCF_016406125.1 of Alicyclobacillus sp. SO9. Classification (NCBI taxonomy): domain Bacteria; kingdom Bacillati; phylum Bacillota; class Bacilli; order Caryophanales; family Alicyclobacillaceae; genus Alicyclobacillus; species Alicyclobacillus sp. SO9. The sequence goes on from NZ_CP066339.1 coordinate 2,427,734, forward strand.
GTCAGTTTCTCGCGAACTGTATTTGCGATTGCAAGAAGCTCAGGTAGAAACGGAGGCCTTGGACAAGGCCTTCCGTTTTCTTCAGGTTCGGCCCCGTACGGAGAATGAAGTTGAGCGGCATCTGGAGAAGAAGGATTATGCTCCACCTGTTCGGCGTCATGTCATGGAGAAACTCCGGGACTTGCAACTTCTGAATGACCATCAGTTTGCTCGTATGTATATTGAACAAAAAAAGTCTCAAATGAGTCGGATGGAACTGTCGTGGAAACTTCGCCAGCGGGGCATACATACCAATGTGACCGATACAGTATTGCAGGAGCACTATGATGATGCGATTGAAACTAGGGCAGCGCTCCATTTGGGTCGAAAACAGTGGCGTAAATACAGGAACAAGCCTCTAACTGACAGAAAGACGAAAGTGGGGCAGTATCTGCAGCGCAAGGGGTTTCAAACTTCTGTAATTTATGCAGTCCTGGATGAACTGGAGCGTTTTGTTGAAGATAATGACATACGTTCTTGACAAGGATTGGTATGCAACTATAGAATAAAGTTGCGTATATTTTACGGCCTCTAGCTCGAATCTGTGTTCCTTATGCCATACGTTCCAGTGAGTGGCGGTTCGCGGAGTTGAGCAGGGAGGCAGTTTTATAAATGATTGAGACTGTGGTATTGGTTGTTTTAGTGTCTTTGGCGACATTAGTGATTGGTCTTGCAATAGGGTACTTTTTAAGAAAGTCTGTGGCCGAGTCCAAAATTGGCGCTGCTGAAGTCAGAGCATTGCAGATTATTGAGTCTGCGCAGCGCGATGTTGAAGCAAAGCAAAAAGAAGCATTGCTTGAAGCAAAGGAAGAGGCTCACAAAACCAGGCAAGACGCCGAGCGCGAGATTCGCGAACGACGAAACGAAGTGCAGAAGCTCGAGCGACGTCTTCTGCAAAAAGAGGAAACTGTTGATAGAAAACAGGAATCTCTTGAAAAGCGCTCTGAAGAGCTCGCAAATAAGGAAAGACAGACTGAAAAGCTGAAACAGGAAATTGAAGAGTTACATCAACAGCAAGTAGAAGAACTTGAACGCGTATCGGGTTTAACGCGTGAGAGTGCACGAGAGTTGATTTTATCTACCGTTGAAAGGGAAAGCCGTCACGACGCTGCGGTTTTGATGCGGGACATTGAACAGGCTGCACGCCTTGAGGCGGACAAAAGGGCCCGGGACATTGTGGCCACAGCAGTTCAACGTTGTGCTGCAGATCATGCAGCTGAGATTACTGTCTCAGTCGTGAATTTGCCGAATGATGAAATGAAAGGCCGCATCATTGGTAGAGAAGGCCGAAATATTCGAACGTTGGAGACGTTAACAGGAATTGATTTGATTATTGATGACACGCCGGAAGCCGTAATTTTGTCTGGGTTCGATCCTGTTCGTCGGGAAGTAGCGCGGGTGGCATTGGAACGACTAGTGGCCGACGGCCGCATCCACCCTGCACGAATTGAGGAAATGGTGGAGAAATCTAGGCGTGATATTGACGAATTGATTCGCGATGAAGGGGAGCAAGCGACCTTCGACAGTGGTGTTCATGGACTTCATCCAGATTTAATTAAGCTTTTGGGAAGACTGAAGTTCAGGACGAGCTATGGACAAAATGTATTGAAGCATTCGGTTGAGGTCGCCAATTTGGCTGGGTTAATGGCTGCAGAACTCGGTTTGGACGTTCCGCTTGCCAAACGTGGAGGCTTGCTTCACGACATTGGAAAAGCTATTACCCACGAGGTGGAAGGTTCTCATGTCGAGATAGGTGTGGATCTCGCAAAGCGTTACAAGGAGCCTGCTACGGTGATTAACGCTATTGCTGCCCACCACGGCGACGTAGAGTTTTCGTCGACTGTATCTGTTATCGTTGCTGCGGCTGATGCAATTTCTGCAGCCCGTCCAGGAGCTCGAAGAGAAACACTGGATATCTACATGAAGCGTCTGGAAAGACTGGAGTCCATTGCGGAATCCTTTGATGGTGTTGAGAAGTGTTATGCCATCCAGGCTGGTCGTGAAGTGCGAATCATCGTCAGACCCGATGTTATTGATGACGCTGAGTCAGTGCGCGTGGCGAGAGAGATATCCAAGAAAATTGAAAGTGAACTGGATTATCCAGGACAAATAAAGGTCACTGTGATTCGAGAAACTAGAGCCGTTGAATACGCAAAATAGAGTAGCCTTCGGGCTACTCTATTTTTCCATATCGACGGACATGTGTTATACAGGAGGAGATTAGACTGAAAATTCTTTTCATCGGAGACATTGTTGGCAAACCTGGCGTTGATTTCGCAGCGGATGTACTGGGCAGAACCCTTCCTGCACTGCGGCCAGATTTGGTTATCGCAAATGGGGAAAATGCCTATTCGGGCCGGGGGTTGGTGCCGAAAATTGCAGATCAATTGTACGATGCCGGTATTGAGATAGTAACAATGGGAAACCACACGTGGGACCGAAAAGAAATCGTCCCCCTAATAGATAAGGATGAACGCATCGTGCGACCGGCAAATTATCCGGACGGTACTCCTGGGCGCGGCTATACAGTCTGCCGTGTGGGAAGAACGCAAGTCCTCATTGTCAACGTCATGGGACAAACATTCTTGAGCCAACTTGATTCTCCGTTTTCAGCTGTAGATAAAATACTGCGAGAACATCAGGATATCCGGCACATTATCGTGGATATGCACGCAGAGACAACCTCTGAGAAATTGGCAATGGGATGGTATTTGGATGGAAGGGTGTCGGCGGTGGTTGGCACCCACACTCATGTTCCCACGGCAGATGAACGGATTTTACCCAAAGGAAGTGCATATATTTCTGACGTAGGAATGGTCGGGCCTCGTGACGGGATTTTGGGAATGAACAGAGAGGCTGTTTTGAAACGGTTGACAACACATATGCCGCAGCGATTCGAAGTCGCGCCGGGACCGCGGCAATTCTGCAGCGTGCTGTTCCAGCTCGATGATGAGAGTGGCAAAGCGTTAAGTATTGAGCGAATGATTGAAGTGGAAGGAGACTGATAAGGGAACAAAATAGGTTGCAGGCATAAATGAAAAATTCCCGAATATGGATATAGTGTCCCAGTCCCGAGGTCCTGAGCCTAAGGAGGTCATCCAAGCGTGGATGTATTAAAAGTATCCGCTAAGTCTAACCCCAACTCCGTTGCAGGAGCACTCGCAGGCGTCTTACGAGAACGTGGAACCGCAGAAATTCAAGCTATTGGGGCCGGTGCACTGAATCAGGCAGTCAAGGCCGTGGCCATAGCGCGTGGATTTGTCGCTCCTAGCGGGATCGATCTCATTTGTATTCCGGCATTTACGGACATTGTTATCGACGGAGAAGAGCGAACTGCCATTAAACTCATTGTTGAACCTCGTTAAGGTTTTATTCTAACTTATTATTCATAGGAAGCGGAACCGTCTAGGGATTGTTAAGGGATTTATAAAAGGAGTGTCAAGGGATTTGAATTTGCCAGTAGCGGACGCACATGTAGATGTACTATACAAAATGGTTTATGACAAAGACATTGCCTTTTATAATCAATCTCCGCTTCAGGCAAGCATGGAGAAGCTGCGCGCTGCCAATGTCAGGACACAGGTATTTGCCTTGTTTGTTCCTGCTGAACTGCCTTCGTTGGCACAATTGGAAATGGTCTTAAACAGCATTGATACGTTTTACCAGAAAGTGGGAAATTCTGAAGATGTAGTCCCGGTCCGGACACGAAGGGAATTGGGAAAGGTCAGGAAGGAAGACAAGTTGGCGGGTATTTTATCGCTGGAAGGCGGAGGTAGTCTTCACGGTGATACAGGTATTCTTCGGATTTTATTTCAGTTGGGAGTTCGTGGAGCAGGTTTAACTTGGAATCCGGCAAATGAACTGGCAGACGGGTGCAGGGAACCGAGAAATGCAGGCCTAACAGCAGCCGGTAAGGCTGTGGTGAAAGAAATGGTACGTCTCGGGATGTGGGTCGACCTTGCTCACTTAGCAGACACAGGCGTGAAGGATGTGCTTCATTTGACGGATGGAGTAGTCATGGCATCCCACGCGAATGCACGGGCTGTGCATCAGCATCCGAGAAATCTGACGGATGAAACAATTCGAGAGATTATTTCCCGTCGCGGTTGGATGGGTCTGACCTTTGAAGGTTCTTTCATTGCAGATGAAGGTCAGCAAAGCGTGGACTCCTTGCTTTCCCACTTGGACTATGTCCTCCAGTTGGGCGGAGAGGATTGCGTTGGTTTTGGGTCAGACTTCGACGGTACGACCCACCCTGTTCCCGGACTGAAGCATGCAGGAGATTACGTGGCGCTGAAGGATATCCTTGTCAAACGATACGGTCAAATGCTTGCCGAAAAGGTTCTCTTTTACAACTTTGAGCGTTTCTTGCTTGAGGTTTTGCCGTCAACGCGGGCTTGAGGAAACCCTGCCTGCTCTGACACAGCCATAAGGTCTTTCTCAATCCGCCGCTTTACACTGTGAATTCCAATCTGATTGCCGTGGCACAACGAGTGCGCGGCTTTTTTTGTGGGCGTATAACGGCGTTCAAACACCCATTTTTATCTTCTTGCATAACATGATTCAGGATGCTCTCAACTGAGTCGATACCAGGGAGTGTGCTGGCAGCGCACCATCAGGTAACTCAGAGCATACTGTTGAACTAACTCTCCTGGGCCATGGCACAGTGGCTCAGCGGAAACTAAAAGGAGGTTGCCGCATGGTGCTCTCAAACAAGGACCTCAGCTACCGGGAAATCATGGCGAATGCGGTCTGCGGAAAAGGTAGCAAATACTCGCTTGCTAGGGCAAACTAACCTAGATAAATGTGATTTCAATTTCGTCAGGGGAATAGACCGTAATTTGCTTTACCAGGAGGGATACAGCCTGTCGGCGCTCTTCGTATGCACTGTTTTCCCACAGTTCTCTGAACCGTGATATTAGGTCCATTTCGATTTCGGTGTTGTCTTCTTCGATTTCCTTTTCAAACTCTACGCGCAGCTGCATCTCTCGTTCCTGTAGCACATCAAGCCGTTCACGCATTTCCTCTGCCTCAATTGCACCGTCCTCGTAAGCATCCTTCCAACGTGTCCGTCGCGCTTCAATTTTCTTGAGTTCAGTGTCAAGCGATTTTTTTGGACGCTTCTTTTGAGGCGCATCCTTCGGAATGCGTTGTTTCAAATACTCATAACGTTTATCAACAGCATCCAAAAGTGCGGATTCAACGACGCGTTCCTGTATATACGGTAAGTCACACGTCCGTGAACCAATTCGGTCAATACAAATATAGTATCTTCGAGACCAGTTTCTCGCAGTCTTATTTATGCCTGACATGCTCGCGCCACAGCGACCACAGCGAAGCAGCCCGGTGAGTGCATACGTGCCGGTACCAGCACGCGCCGGCAGTCGTTTCCTTTGTTGGCGTAACTGCACAATTTGTTGCCATGTGCTCTCGTCGACAAGCGGCTCATGGTCTCCTTTTTCCACGATGACGTCATTCTTGCTGCGTTTCCGGTACCCGTACCGCACATATCCGGCATACACTGGATTATCGAGCACATAGCGCAGCACGTTCTGCGTCCAGCGTCCGCTTACTGGTGCCACTTGTGGGTTGGTTGGGTCATTGAGCCATAGCAGGATTTTGGACAGGCCATCCCCTGAGAGGTAGCGGCTAAAGATGTTTTTCACGACCCTTGCAGCTGGCTCATTCAGCACGAGTCGGCCGTCTTCATAACGATACCCAAAAGGCGCGTTGGCTCCTGGTCGCTTGCCGTCCTGCACCATTTGAGACTGACCCATGCGTGTGCGTTCGGCCAGATTCTCTCGTTCCCACTGTGCAAGGGCGCCTACGATTGTGATAAATAGGCGCCCCATGGCGGTGGTGGTATCGAAAACCTCTGTTGCTGACTTGAAGCCAACTCCATATTTCTCGAACTCTTGTATCAAGAGATGCAGGTCCACGATATTGCGCGTCAGACGGTCCAGCTTGTAAACGAGGACGACATCAAAGCGCTGTTCGTGCATATGTGTCCTGAGTCTCTGCAGTGCTTCTCTCTGGGTGTTTTTTGCGCTTTCGCCATCGTCCGTATAGATATCGTATATGTCCCATCCTTGTGACTCACAATACGCGCGTAGTCGACTGAGCTGCGCATCAAGGGAAAAACCTTCTTCGGCCTGCATGTCTGTGGATACACGGGTGTAAAGAGCGGCCTTCATAGTATCCTACCTCGCTCTCTTGAGGTTGCGTAGATCAGTTTGCTGCTCCAACGAACGTAGCACCAAAGATTCTAGAATTTTGTCCTTCTCAATAGAGTGGGCTTGATACGGAGACGGCCCCATATTGAGCTTTGGTAGAACTCTCCTTAACAAGCTTTCCTTGGTGCAGAATTTCGACTTTCAATGTTCCAGTTGTTCCGCTTTTTTGGAGGACGACAGAGACTTCCGCACCTTTCTTCACCGTATATGTTTGTGGAACCGCGCCAGATTTAGTCTCTGAATTCGAGGAGCCATTAGATGCCACGACATCAATATCACCACTGAATTTGGTGTTTGCCGTACCTGTTACCTTTATTGTGAAATCGGGAGATGACGAGTTTGACTTCTTGGTACCCGTAGCATTTTTTGAAGTCGAAGCCTTTCCGGCTGGGTGGGTCGTTCCGTTTGACATAGTAGGCTGAGAGGCTGCAGCATTTGAAGAGTTTGCGGCCCCGCCAGCGGCTGCGGACGCGATAATGATAATAAGAATGACTGCCAGAACCCAAAACCACCAACGCTTGAAAATAGACTTTTTCACTTTCTCTGACGACATACCGTTTTACCCCCTATTCGATGAATACTGCATGAGCAAGTCCACTTTCTTCACAGGAATATCAAAATCCTTCTTTTTATGTGCAATATCGACAAAAACCAACTCACACCTTCCTCTTAATGATTCTTTCGCATAGTTTCGACATCTAACTCCACGTCTGCAACACGTCGATTCACGAACCGAACAGCAGATTTAATTTCGTGAATGTAACTCTCCAAATGGCCCAAGCGTGCGTTTGATATCTCCTGACTTTCGCGCACAGCCTCCAAGACGCTCTTTAGCTCATCCAAAGACTCAAGTTTTTGCAGAATCAAGTCAAGTTTGTCAGCCATGCGTTTCACCTCGACCGAAGTCGCGTTCCATGTTAAATAATTTAATTTTGGCGAGATCTGAATCTTGTTCCAATCTGGTCAGACGCTCTTCGACATGATCCAATCGTCGGTTCACTTCTTGAAATCCCGTGTTGATTTCACGGCGCATGGATGCAACCGCACTTGTGAGGTCTTTTACGCTTTCAAACATCATTTCCAGCAACTTGTCTGCCATTAATCTCGCCTCAGCTTTCTTCTATGTTCGACGACGACACCCAGCACGTGCACTTGGGATGCAGGATACAGCATTGGTTCCATTTCCGGGTTAGATGGACGCAGGATACACATGTCTCCCTCCAGCTTGATACGTTTCAGCGTCGCTTCCTCATTGTCTATGGAGACAACGCAAATATCCGATGTTGTCCAGTCTACACCTGTTATCACAACCAGCCGGTCTCCATCGTGAATATTGTCACCGCTCATGGACTCTCCATTGACGGTGAGTGCAAAGGCTTCGTGAGAACCGATAACAGCCTTTTCGACATACGTATATTCAGGTGCGGTCTCTCGAATCATTTCCATAGGCTGCCCAGCACGAATGGAACCAAGGACAGGGATTTTTACCATGTCGGATTCGGGGATGCTTGCGGCTCCTGCCTTAAGTACGTCCGTGTTTATTTCGTTGGTCGACGGGCGTATGCCCTGCGCGCGCAACCGTTCCGAAAGAGGCGCGTTGCCACTGGGTTTCCTGTCGGGGGTGCCTACAGGTTCGACATAACCGGCCATACGCAAAAGTTCAAAATAATCAATGTGTAGAGGAACAGACAATTTCCTCAGGACATTCGGGCTCGGTATACCTCTTTTGCCATTCTCAATCTGAGAGATGTACGCATTCGAAACGCCGGAATAGGTTTCCAATTGCCGCGTAGTCAGTTTTCTGCTCTTACGTATTCTCCGTAGTTCCGTTCCAAATTCATCTGCTTTCATTTGCAATCACCATATTCCATTATAGATTTAGTTAATGAAGAAACATAGAATTATCAATAAAAAGTGCTTGCGTTTGCTATCGGCACGATGTATATTGATTGCATAAGTAAGATTACAACAGCAAGCAAAAAAGGAGGGTTGACTATGCGGGTTATTCTCAAGGACTCTCACAGCTTCAAGAAATTACTCGTCCTTAAAGGGTATTCTCAGCGTGGGTTTGGAAGGGCTGTCGGTATATCGGCAGGGTACGCAAGCCAAGTCAGTAATGGCATGCGATGTCCCAGTGCATCAGTGGCAAAGAGAATTACCGAAGTGCTTGAGATTGAATTCGGTGATATTTTTTTTATAGATGATGATTGCAATAGTAATCAAAATAATTCCGCATAGAAAGGATGTGGTGAATGTGAAACGAGAACGAGTCACAACAGGAGAGACCTTCGGGAATTTGTTGAGACGCTTGAGGGGTGACATGAGTCTACGCGATGCCGCAAAGAAGGCTAACGTCAGCCACGCTTACCTTGACAGAATTGAAAAAGGCATTGACCCACGGAGCGGCAAGCGCATAGAGCCATCTGTGAGTGTTTTGAGGGCTCTGGCGACTGCCTACAACATTCCATCCGAATTGGCACTATCACTCGCTGGATATATTGACTCGCCGATTGTGGACGAGCAACGTGTGCGAGAGATTGTGCGAGAGGAGCTGGCGAAGGCAAGGGAAGAAGATGCCCAAGCCTTCGCGCAGGAGCACCAGAGATTCTTGGAGCAATCACCGTTTGATCATTCGAAAGCTAATCCTTACGACTCTTTAATTGTTCTTCAATCTTGCTCAACCGACGAGTGATGTCGCCGTCTACAGCGCCCGCATGGTTTAGAAGCCCGGCAATTGCTTCTGATGCTTGTTCGTTGTTTTTGTGAATCAACTCTACTACCAACTTCAACATTTCTTCGTCTGACTGATTACTGCGTTTGGTAAGTAATTCTGAGGCAGCATCCTGCAGTTCTTGTTTTGATAGAGCTGCCCAAAAGGTGAGTCCGATAGGCATATTATTCCTCCTTCCGTAGTTTGATGGGTGGCACCAAATAACTTCGGTGGAGAAAGAAGGAATCCTGCGAAAGGCAACTGACCAAGCCGTGCGCTCATAGGCTAAACAGGGGGTGTTGACGTGAAGGTGACATGTACCAACGAACCGAGTGATGAAGCAGCCAGAGCGTTCATGGGTGCCGTCTATCGTATGGCGCAGCGGCAGGCTCGCGAAATTCGAGCGAAGCAGCGTGAACAAGACGAACTGCTGGTAACGCTCAAGTCTACGCATACGCCTGATGATGCAGCCTAGAGCTGGCGCGTAAGCGCTGGCCGTGGACGAGCTTATTCAGCAGTGATGCTGACGGCAATCGTGACATTGGCATGTTGACCAGCGAGTTCATCCGCTAACTCAGAGAGCAGTTCTTGTAGGAACTCAACGAGATTTTCAGCACGTACAGTCATTTGAGTCAATCCCTTCATCCAGTTAAGGAGGTGATGTCGTTGAAGCAAATACCACCGGTCGGTTGGTCCAGCATTCGCTGGTTGGCGATTGGCATGATGCTGACGTTTCTATTTCTCATCTTTGTTGTCATTGCCGCGTCTCAAATTCTCGCCTGACAAAAAGAGAAAGCCGTCGAGGATGACGGCGGAGGGCGAGGATGCCCGAAAGGATTTCCGGTGGGGTGGTACTTACGTTGCTTTCAATGTACAGCGGGATACAGTGGCATATATAGAGAGATTCGGGACAAAAAGGAGGCGTATCAGCGTGTCAGTAGGACAAGCCATCAGAGATAGACGTAAAGAGCAAGGGCTGAAAGCAAGTGACTTAGGTCTGCCGTACACCGACAGCATGATTCGCAAAATTGAAAGTGGGGAACGTCGATTAGCCAAGGACGTCGCACCTCAGCTGGCGCAGAGTCTGGATCATCCAGCTTTGTACTTTGCACTTGCCAGAGAGTACTCGGGTGGATTCGGACCTGCGTGGTTAGACGGTGAGAACGTAGACCTGCACCGCTCAAGCGTTCGAGAGAAATGTATCGAGGAGTTGGAAGAGGCGCTGGTCTGGTTGGACAAGTCAGCTTCGAACAGACCGCCTGAAGCAGAAACGACTTCACAACGCAAAGGACGGCGCGAACATCTGCTGCAGGTCATGGACGCAGCGCAAGCCTGTTACGTGTATGTCGGCGTCCAGTGCGAAGCCTATGGGTTCTCGTTACTGGATATCTCGAAGGAGCATTACAACAAACTGCGCAGCCTGCGCTACGTGAGGGGATGAAACAGCACATGTCAGAGCCCGTGAAGGAGCAAACGGTAGACATCCCGGTCGTTGGTTTGCATGGTAAGCGGCAAATGTGGGATGCCGAACTAAGCCTCGACACACTCATCCGTAGTCTCGAAGTTAACAAATACGTCGCATCCAAGACCGCCGAAAGAGCGACAGAGCAACTCAACGATGCAGAGTTATACAGTCCATCTTATTGGGAAGCCCGGATGCAAAAACTCGAGAGCGAAAGGCATCTGGAGACGTACATTCAATTGCTTGCGCAAGCCGCTGATACAAAGAAAAAGCTCCAGACCGCATTAAAGTCGGAGCGATAACGAATCATTCAGTACCAAGTATATCACAAGGAGGACGAATGAGGTTGGCGTACAAACGACGCAACCAGCACTTGGCGGAGCGGAACACGACTCACGGGTTGTCGCTTGACGAGAACGGAAACAAAAGCCGTCTCTATGGCATTTGGGTTCGCATGCGTCAACGTTGTTCAGACAAGAATTCCACCGATTATCACCGATACGGAGGACGAGGAATCTCTGTTTGTCACGATTGGTCGGATTTCAAACAATTTCACGATTGGGCCATGGCACATGGGTACGAGGAACATCTTACGATTGAGCGCGTCGATGTGGACGGTAATTACGAGCCTGTCAATTGCAAATGGGTGACGAGAACGGAACAGTCACGAAATAAATCCAACAATCACCTGGTTTCGTTTAGGGGAGATACTATGACGCTTGCAGAGTGGGAGCAGGTAACTGGAATATCTTCATCAACTATTCGCCAGAGGCTAGGGCGCGGTTGGAATGTAGAAAGAGCACTTACCACGCCTGTAGCACCGAGCATGAGAGGGAGATGGTCACGTGAGAATCGAGTTAAGAAGCTTAACGTTAACTAACTTCAAAGGCATACGTTCCTTAGGCATAAGTTTCTCACCTTTTACGCAAATCTTTGGTGAAAATGCCACTGGCAAGACAAGCGTGGTCGATGCTTTCCTATGGCTGCTGTTTGATAAGGACAGCCAGAACAAAAAGGACTTTTCAGTGAAGACCCTGTCGCCGGATGGGAAGGAAGTTCACTTTCTTGACCACGCCGTTGAAGGTGTCCTGGTCGTAGACGGGAAGCCGGTCAAGCTACGTAAGGTATTCGCTGAGAAATGGACGAAGAAGCGTGGCTCGGCCACGGCTGAGTTTACTGGTCACACCACAACCTACTATATCGACGATGTACCAAAAAAGGCGAAGGAATACAAAGACTTCATTGATTCACTGGTCAACGAGGACGTGTTCCGGTTACTCACCAATCCAGTTTACTTCAACGTGTACATGAAATGGGAAGAACGCAGAAAGACGCTCCTAGACATTGCGGGTGATGTATCGACCGATGAAGTTGTTGCCAGTAACAAAGCACTGAAGAATCTGCCAGCAATTCTTGGCGACCGAGAGATCGATGACCTTCGCAAAATAATCACCCAACAACGCAAGAAGATTAATGACGAGTTGCAGTCCATTCCAACACGTATTGATGAAGCCAACCGCTCCAAGCCGGATGTTGAGGGTTTGACTGAGTCCGACTTGAGCCGTGAGATTGAATCACTAAAGGCTCAAATCAGCTTGAAGGATTCCAAGATTGACCGTCTGCAGAACGGTACCGAGGTCGCAGAGCAACAGAACAAGCTTCGTGAAGTCGAGGGTGAACTGCTTGAAATCAAAAACAGCGCCAAGTCTAGCGTTGTGGACGATGTGGCTGCTCAGCGCAAGGTGGTGTCTGATGCAGAGCAACGTGTTTATGAACTGACCTCCAAGATTAAATCCACCAATCGAATGATTGAGTCCAACAACGAAACGCTCCAGGAACTGCGTGACAAAATCCAGCGTTTGGGTGCGCAATACAACGAAGTCAACGCAGAAGAGTTTTCACATGACGTTGACGGAACATGTCATGCCTGCGGACAAGACCTGCCGGCAGACCAAGTGGAAGCTGCTCATCAGAAAGCGCTTGAAGAGTTCAACCGGAGCAAATCCAGTCGATTAGAAATCCTCAAAGACCGCGGCTTTAAAACGAAGGATGAGATTCAGAAACTCGAGTCCGAAAATCAAGAGTTATCCAGGCAAGCTGATAGGTTGAAGAACGAAGCCGAAGCCGCTGAATTCGAACTGGCAACTGCTAAGAAGAAACTCGAAGAACTCCAGTCCCAAGTCACGGACGTCGCCGAGTCTTCTGAGTACGTCGCCAAGGAACAAGAACGTGTGTCCATCGCAAACAAGATTGCCAGTCTGCGCCAGTCGGTCTTGAACGATGTCCAGGAGATCCGCCAAGAACTGATGGACCTGCGCGATGAACTGCGCCAGAAAGAAACGCAACTGTCCTTCTTCGGCCAGATTGAACGCATCGATGGCCGTATCGAAGAGCTCAAGCAACAAGAACGCAAGCTGGCATCTGAGTACGAAGAACTCGAGGAGCAGCTGTACATGACCGAAGAGTTCATCAAGACGAAGGTCAATCTGCTTGAGGACAAAATCAGCAGCAAGTTCAAATACGCACGGTTCAAATTGTTCGACGACCAAATCAACGGTGGTCTGAAAGAAACCTGCGAAACCTTGTACAAGGGTGTCCCATACAAGGACATGAACAACGCGGCTCGCATCAACATCGGCTTGGACATCATCAATACACTGTCCGAGCACTATGGTCTGACAGCTCCTATCTTTGTCGATAATGCCGAGGCTGTCACGGCTCTGGCCGAAACACAGAGTCAGGTGATTGCGCTGTATGTCAGCGCTGCTGATAAAAAGCTACGGGTCGAGCCCAGTATTGAGGAGGCGGTTTAAAGATGGGAAACGACGCACTGGCATTACTGAAAAAGGACACCGTCGATGTAGTTGCAGATAAAATCAAGCAGTTTCAGAACAAGAATGAACTGCACTTTCCAGCAAACTACTCACCTGAGAACGCGTTGAAAAGTGCATGGCTCACTTTGCAGAGCACAGTTGACAAGGACAAAAATCCGGTACTTACGACCTGCACTCGCGACAGTATCGCCAACGCGCTGCTGGACATGGTTGTGCAGGGTCTGACACCGGCCAAGAATCAGGTGTACTTCATTCCTTATGGGAAGGCACTCACTTGTCAGCGCTCATATTTTGGCACCATGGCCGTCACAAAGCGTGTGACTGGTGCTAAAGAGTTTTTTGCTGAAGTGGTCTACAAAGGGGATGACTTCGAGTTTGAAATCAACCGCGGACGCAAGACAGTAGTCAAGCACAAACAGACGATGGAGAGTATCAACGGCGGTGAAATTGTGGGCGCCTACTGCATGATTATCATGCCCGATGAGAGCGAACGAACTGAGTTCATGACCATGGATGAAATCAGACAAGCATGGAAGCAGTCGCGCATGAATCCAGACGCACCCAATAGTACACATAACAAGTTTCCTGCTGAAATGGCAAAGCGCACTGTTATCAACCGTGCCTGCAAGATCCTGATGAACACCAGTGATGACAGCAGTCTGGTGATGCGTACATTCGAGCGCCAAGGGGACGCTGCCGATGAGGCTGAGGTCCAGCAGGAAATTGCGGAGAACGCTAACCAGGAGACCATCGATATACCCTATAACGCTGATGATGATACGCCTGCTGAAGTGGACGCCACTCAGCAGGAACCAGAACCCGAGCAAGAGTCGCAACAGAAGCAAAGCACAGGGAGCGCGCCGTTCCTATGATACGCATTGAGCCGATTGGAGGTGTTTTGGATGGCGAAGCGTAGCATCAAAGTGGTACCCGGGCAACGATACGCATCGCTCACTGTGATTCGGGAGGTGGAGCGAAAAAATAGTAATCGCATGGTGTTGTGTAGATGTGATTGCGGAGCTGAACACGTCACACGCTTGAATTACCTACGCAGTGGTCACACGCGGTCTTGCGGTTGCCTAGTGGTTTCGAAGCTAACGAAGCATCGGCGCACTCATGGTCGTTCAAGAACGAGAATCTACGGAATATGGGCCGGAATGAAAAACAGGTGTTTTAACCCAAATGTTAAGTCTTACCCAGATTATGGGGCCAAAGGAGTTTTGGTATGTGAGGAATGGCTCTCGTTTGAGCCGTTCCTTCAGTGGGCACTTGCAAACGGTTATCGCGATGACTTGACGATTGACAGGATAGACCCATATGGGGACTATGAGCCATCTAACTGTAGATGGGCAACGCGGTTGGAGCAGAGGCATAACCGCAGAGATTCGAGGGATGCAATGTGATTGAATTTCGGCCTTTGGCCTCCAGCAGTAACGGAAACTGTTATTACGTGTCGGACGGGAAAACGACATTGTTGCTTGAGTTAGGCGTGAAATTTAAGGAGATACAAAAGGCGCTCAGATTCAAAGTATCATCCGTCGATGCAGCGTTGGTAAGTCACAGTCATGCAGACCACAGCAAGTCAGTTCGGGATGCAATGAAAGCAGGGATTGATGTTTATGCATCCTCAGGTACATTCAGCGCGTTGGATGTCGGAGGACACCGGGCGCACGCCATTAAGTCAAAACGAGATTTTTTAATAGGATCGTGGCGCGTTCTCCCGTTTGATGTTGAACACGATGCGGATGAACCGTTGGGATTTCTTCTCACAAACAAACTCGACGAGAGGTTAGTTTTTATCACTGACAGTTACTATTGCCGGTACCGTTTTAACGGTCTGAATGTAGTTGCACTTGAAGCAAACTACAGCCTGCCGATACTAGACGACAACATTGCGTCAGGCCGAGTACCGCATAGCCTGAGAGGACGGCTGTTGAGGTCTCACATGAGTCTGGAGACGGCCAAGGAGTTTCTGCAGGCAAACGATTTGTCCAGGGTGCAGGAAATTCACTTGATGCATTTGAGCGACACCAACAGCGACGAGGAACTGTTCAAGCGGGAAATACAAAAAGTTGCAGGCGTACCTGTGTACGTGGCGAGGAGGTAGGCGAATTGGCGAAAATCGTGGGTTTGATTGTACCGAGCATCGGAACAGCATATCTGCTTGAGGGAGAACTCCCCACATCCGAATTTCATCACGAGGGGCTGCACATCGTCACCGCTATTGAAATCAAGAATCAGTCCACTGAGTACGAGGACGGGATAGATAACAGCTTTACGGTCGTCGGTACCGGTATCGAACGGGAGATCAACAACGTTCCTGTCATTGTGTTCTACGAGAAAGAAGCGAAATCGGATGTTTAAAGTCACCGAGCCGCAACCGCGCCCGTTGCGTCCAGTCGTTCCCGAACTGCCACAGCGTCAAGCCGTAACAGGCGTTGCTCTACTCAAGAAGATAGCGATTCTACTCATTATTGCGGTAGCAGTGGTATGCAGCTGGGAGGTCGGAAAGGCCAACAGCGCTATAGATACAAGCCACACGATACAGTACGTGGTCAAGCCAGGTGACACAGAGTACGGGATTATCGTTCGATTCAACCCAAACTCAAATGTGCGAGCACTCGAAGATTGGGTGAGTGCAAAGAACGGGCTGCATGATGCGCAAATATGGCCGGGACAAGTACTCACAGTCCCGGTAAAGGAGGGGTGAAGATGTCTGGATTTGCACGCAAAGTTCGACGGAACCAGATGCGTAAGCGCGGCGAGTTTGCAGCGAAGCATCGCGCAGCACGTTATCGTCGTCGTGGACTCACATTTGACGCGACCCGTCAGTCATTCGTACATCGCAGCATCGTGAAATAAGTATACGCATTCTATCCATTTTCAGTACAAGCACAGGAGGGATTTTGATGAGCATTAATCTGTCGAAGCTGGCAGGCGGAGCCGTACAAGAACGGTTCGAGCAGGAATTCCAGCGCATCATTGAAAACATCGCAGACCCGAACACTGACGCGAAGAAGAAACGCAAGTTGCAACTGACCTTGACTTTTGAGCCGAATGAAGACCGCAGCATTTCTGAACTGTCGATTGAATCAAAGATCACGACTGCACCGCCGATGGGCGTCAGTACTTCTCTGCTGATAGGCGCAGACAGTGACGGCGTTATCGCAAGCCGTGAAATCATGCAGACGCGGTTGTTTGAAGACGAGGAATCAGAACCAACTGATGGACAGCAGCATCCGAAGGTCTCTTACATCGAATGGAAACAAGGCGGACAAGCCTAATCTAACTAAAACATGGAGCGTGATGATTAATGATTAAAGAAGCTTTCAAGTACATTGTTGACCTGGCAAACACCAAAGTGACGGACGTTGAAGGACGACCCTACTCAAACGGGATGCTCAGTGTTATCAAAGCACCTACCGCGTCACCTATTACCGTTAGCACCTTGAAAGGTCTAGTGGACTATTTAGACTCCGAATTCGACCGACTAGCCCAGGTAATGGTCCATATCGAAAGCCCCACATCTGTTGAGATTTATTCTGGATTCAATCGGGACATGGAACGCGACTTCTACCTTCGCGCGAATGCTGTTTTACCTGAGTTCCGCTTCAGGAATTGGTATGACACCGAATCCTTCAACATCGCTCTGCAATCCGCATTCGTGACAAACGACGACCGCATGAAGCTGCTTAAACTGGTCGGAAATGTGCGCGATGAAAAGGTAATGACATTTGGCGACGATGGTGTCAGCCAACAAGTGAAGGCCAAGGCCGGGGTAGCAACGGTTGAAAATGTGCCTGTCCCGAATCCAGTTTATCTGGCGCCGTTTAGAACTTTTGTTGAAGTTCAGCAGCCAGAAAGTGCATTCGTCTTCCGGATGCGTTCTGGTGATGGAGCCCCGGATTGTGCATTATTTGAAGCTGACGGTGGTGCTTGGAAAATCGAGGCTGTTGATAGAATTCGAGAATTTTTGCAAAAGGCACTTGAAGAGAAGATTGCATCCGGAAACGTAACACTTATCTCGTAAAACAAACGGATGCCTCGCGTTGTTGGCAGCAGCGCGAGGCTCCAGACGGGAGTGAATATCAGTGAATGAACCTCCACTTGTATTCATTGAAAACAACAAACCCGTCACGGATAGTTTAACGGTTGCAACGGCATTTCTGAAGGATCATGCTCGAGTACTCCGTGACATCCGTGAATTGGGTTGC